>JAWLGN010000465.1:0-2720 GCA_041685075.1 Bryobacteraceae bacterium | reverse complement strand
CATCGAGCAGTTGCCGCTGAACGGCCGGTCCATTACCACGCTGTTCAACCTCACCCCCGGGGTGGAGGGCGGCGGAAATCCCCGCATTAACGGATTGAAGGTGGGGTCCGCCGATATCACGCTGGACGGCGTTTCGATGGTGGACCGCTTCGGCGGCGGCGTCGCGCGCGTCCAACCGGGTCTCGACATCGTACAGGAGTTTCGCATCGAGACGGTGGGCAGCGGCGCGCAGTACTCCCGGCCCGCTACCGTCACGGTGGTGACCAAGGGCGGCACCAACGAACTCCACGGCGCAGTGTTTGAAACCTTCCGCAACAACGGCGCGGGGCTGCGTGCCCGCCGGCGGCAGGATTTCAGCGATCCGTCGTTCCTGGTGCGCAACGAGTTCGGCGCCTCGGTGGGCGGCCCGGTCTACCTGCCGGGCGTCTATGACGGCCGCAACAAGAGCTTCTGGTTTGCCGCCTACGAAGGCTTGCGGCAGAGCCAGAAGGTCTTCAGCCAGGCCCGCGTTCCCACGGCTGCCATGTGGGGTGGAGACCTCAGCAACATTACCGACGCGAACTCGAGCGTCTACACGATCTACGATCCCCTCACCACCAACGCCGAGGGTCTGCGGGTGCCGTTCCCCAACAACGTCATCCCCAGCGACCGGATCAGCGCCTTCGCGGCTGCCATGCGGGACCTCACCCACGAGCCGACCACCAATGTGAACCCGTACCTGGGGACCAACATGGCTGCCGACTACCCGCTGCGCACCGACACGAACAACTGGACGTTCCGCGGCGATCATCACATCAACGAGAGCAACATCCTGAGCGGGCGCCTCACGCGCTCCTCGCGCTTTACCAAGCAGTCCGGCGGCCTGTACGGTTATCCCCGCATGGGTGTTGAAGACGCCTACGGCACCAGCCGCCAGGACATCAAGGTCTACAACGCCAACCTCCGGTACACCCGCACTTTCAGCCCCACGTTCATCGGCGAGATGATGGCGGCGGTGCACCGCGCCCCGAAGAGTTCCGGCACCTTGGCCGACAACACTCCATGGGCCAACCAGCTCGGGCTGCCCAATCCCTTCGGCGAGTCCGGCTGGCCCACCATGTACGCCGGCCAGTTCGGCTTTGACGGCGACAACCGCAAAGACGAGATGCTGACGGCCTACATCTACCAGCCCAACTTCACCTGGGTGCGCGGCAACCACACGGTCAAGTTCGGCGGCCAGCTCCGCTATGAGCAGAACCACGTCCGGGAGATGGCGCAGGCGGCGGGATCGCACGATTTCGGCGCCGACTGGACCGCGCTGTACGATGGCGTCAGCGAGCGGGCCATGCCCTATACCGGCGACGGGTTTGCCTCCATGGCACTGGGCCTGGGCACCTTCTACGGCGTGAATTTCAACCGCGGCTACTTCTACTTCCGCCAGTTGGAAACCGGCCTCTACGCCGAGGACACCTGGAAGGTCACCCCGCGTCTCACCCTGGTGCTCGGCCTGCGCTATGACCGGTGGAGCCCGTACAAGGAGAAGTTCGACCGCCTGGCGAACGTGGACCTGCGCACCCTCGGGAACACGTTCCAGGTCGTGACACCGCATGACACCGCGATGGAACAGATCCAGGGCCTGCCGCCCTCGCTGCTCGATAGCTGGGCCGCGCGCGGCCTGACCTGGAAAACGGCGAACCAGGTGGGGATGCCCGGTGCGCTGCTGCCGGCCGACAACAACAACTTCGGCCCGCGCATCGGCGTAGCCTACAAGATTACCCCCAGGACCGTTCTCCGCGGCAGCTATGGCGAGTACTTCTGGACCATGCCGCTGTCGCAGATTCTGCAGTCCTCGCGCACCAATCCGCCGTTCAACCTGTTCTACGAAAACCCGCTGTCGAGCCTGGACGGCACCAGCACCTACGCGATGCGCACCCCGCCGCAGGACAACTACTTCATCGGCAAGGGCGCTTTCATCAACACCGAGGGGGTTGTGACTCTGCCGTCGACCGCCCGCGGCATTACGATCTGGGATGCCCAGAACTGGCGCGACGGGCGCAGCCAATCCTGGCACTTCACCCTGGAGCACGAGATCCGGAAGATGACCGCGCTGCGGTTCAGCTACATCGGGACCCACGCTACCGGCATGGAGCAGCGCTTCAGCGTGAACTCCCGCGAGGCTCAGTACAACTACGTGGCCCGCAACGGCCAGGCGCCTCCCACAAGGCTCGACGAACTGCGGATGAACCCGGATTGGAGTTCCACCGGTGTCAACAAGACCGGTTACTCCAATACACACGCCCTGCACGCTGAGTTCGAGCGACGCTTCAACAACGGGCTGGCACTGCAATTCTTCTACGTGTTCACCCGTTCTCTGACCACCTCCGATGCCGGCGGCTTCACCTCCGGCGGGGGATCCATCAACTCCACCAACGGCATCTACCAGGTGCCGGAGAACATCCAGTTGCTCGGCGGCGGCAACCTCTCCTACGACGACCGGCTGAGGCTCGGCTACCAGAACTCCACCAACGTACCGCCGCACAACTTCACCTGGAACGGCCTCTACGACCTGCCCTTCGGCCGCGGCAAGCGATTCGGCGGGAACGTCTCCCGGGCGCTCGATGCCGTCATCGGCGGGTGGCAGCTTGCCGGTCTGGGCACCTGGCGCAGCGGCTTCTGGAGCGGCATCAACGCCGGGCTCTACCAGTTCGGCGATCCGTCGCTTTCGGCCGACGAGCGGCTGG
>JAWLGN010000126.1:0-14943 GCA_041685075.1 Bryobacteraceae bacterium | reverse complement strand
TTGAGTCCCGTGCGTCTGCCAGTTCCGCCACTCCAGCAGGTCTCTCTGGCTTCTTCGAGTTTACCGCAGCGGGAGGGCGGCCCGCACGACCGTGCCACACACAAGCGCATCCAGCCGCGAGGCCGATTTTGCGCCGCTCCGTTTTCGGTTTAAGGTAGTGGGTCTGGCAAAGGAGAGAAGACCGTGTCCTTACGCTTCATCTGGGCGGCCGCAGCGTTCGCCGCGGCCTGCGCTGCGCAGGCGCCCGAAACCGGAGAGAGTGCCCTGGGTTCGCTGGCGCCCGTCATGGCCTCGATTCAACGATCGCAGGGATATCCGCTGTCCTGGGAGAAAGCGAAGGCGATGGGAACCGCCGAGTGGCGACGGCGCGCTCGCGCCGAGATTCTGCGCTGCCTTGCCTATTCGCCCCAATCGGTGCCGCTCGATCTGAAGGTGCATTCCACCGAGCGGCGCGAGGGATACGAACTGCGGGTGATCTCCTTTGCGGGATCCCCGCACTACCGGGTGCCTGCCTTCCTGCTGGTGCCCACCGCGGGCAAGCCGCCGTACCCCGGGGTGGTGGCGCTGCACGACCACGGGGGCTACTTCTATCACGGCAAAGAGAAGCTGGTGGAGAACCTGCCCGAACACCCCGCCCTGATCCCGTTTCGCAAGCAATACTACGGCGAGCGTGCCTACGCCTCCGAGCTGGCGCGCCGTGGATACGTCGTGCTGGTCGTCGATGCCTTCTACTGGGGCGAGCGGCGGCTGCAATACTCCGGCGACGGCCCGCCCGATTTTCAGAAGGCGATGGCCGGGCGCGATCCCGCGAGCGGGGAGTACGCCAGGGCCTTCAATCGCTTCGCAAGCCAGCGCACCAATGTTCTGAATACCTGGATGAACCTGTCGGGCGCCAACTGGCTGGGGATCATCAACCACGACGACCGGCGCAGCGTGGAGCTGCTGCGCTCGCTCAAGGAAGTGGCGCCAGACCGCATCGGCTGCGTGGGACTTTCGATCGGCGGTTTCCGCGCTACCTACCTGGCGGGAATGGAGCCGGCCATCCGCGCCGCGGTCATCGTCGGGTGGATGACGGAACTGGCCACCACGCTCGAGCTGCCTTACCCGTCGCACCCCAACCTACCGGGCGCGCACGGGCTGCATGCCAGCATGGATCATCCTGATGTCGCCTCGCTCGCCGCACCGGATTGCGCCATGTACGTGATGCAGTGCGGGCGCGACCGTCTCTTCACCACCGCCGGCATGCGCGGCGCGGCCGAGAAGATCGGGCGTGTATACCGCGAACTGGGCGGCGCCGAACGCTACCGCTGGAAGTTCTACGATGTGCCGCACCAGTTCAACGTCGAGATGCAGGACGAGGCTTTCGCCTGGCTCGACAAATGGCTCAAGCGGCCCTGACGGCACGGGGCCGCTTCACTCCAGCAGCGCGAGCCCGCCTCACTCCGCCCGCGCGCCATGAAAAAAGCCCGGCCTTGCGGCCGGGCTTTTCTTTCGATCGTCGGTTGGTCTTGCGTTAGCTGAAGTTGTAGAGCAGGGTGCCGGGCACCGGTTCGGCCGGGGCGCCGGCAGGCACCGCTTCGGTCTCCTGGGTGATGGGCCGGTAGTAAATCCCGGTGTCCCCCAGGTAAACCTCCAACTCCGAAGGCCGCGGCAGGGAGCCCTGAATCAACAGCTCCGAGAGCGGGTCCTCGATGTACCGCTGCAAGGCGCGGCGCAGCGGGCGCGCGCCATAACTGCGGTCCGCGCAGGTCTTCTCCAGAATGTACCGGGCCGCGTCGTCGCCCAGCCGGATCTTGATCTGCTTGGCAACCAGGTTCTTGTTCACCTGATCCACCATCAGGCCGATGATCTGGATGAGTTCGTCGTCGGTCAGCGAGTTGAACAGAATCACTTCATCCAGCCGGTTCAGGAATTCGGGGTTGAAGGCGCGCTTCACCTCCCCGCGAACCATGTCTTCCACCTTCCCGGGAATGCCCTCGGAGCTGGGGGCCGAGAAGCCCAGGTGCCCGCGCTTCTCCAAAAACCGCGCGCCCAGGTTCGAGGTCATGATGATGATGGTGTTCTTGAAGTCCACCTGGTTGCCCAACCCGTCGGTCAACTGCCCGTCCTCGAAGACCTGCAACAGAATGTTGTAGATATCCGGGTGGGCCTTCTCGATTTCGTCCAGCAGGATGATGGAGTACGGGTTGCGCTTCACGCGCTCGGTGAGCTGCCCGCCCTCTTCGTAGCCGACGTAGCCGGGAGGCGAACCGATGAGCTTGGAAACCGCGTGCTTCTCCATGAACTCGGACATGTCGAAGCGGATCAGCGACTTTTCGCTGCCGAACAGGAACTCGGCCAGCGCGCGGGCCACCTCGGTCTTGCCCACGCCGGTGGGTCCCAGGAAGAGGAACGAACCGGCCGGCCGGGCGCTCGATTTCAACCCGGCGCGCGAGCGGCGGATGGCGCGTGCCAGCGCCGAAATGGCCTTGTCCTGGCTCACCACGCGCTTGTGCAGCTCTTCCTCGATGCGCAGCAGCTTGGCGATCTCCTCCTCCTTGATGGAGGTCATGGGCACGCCGGTCCAGCGGGCCACCACCTCTTCGATATCGTCCTTGGTGACGATGCCGGTGGAGGAGTCGTCCAGGTTGTACTTCTCCCGCAGGATGCGCATGTTCTCGCGCTCCTTGCGTTCTTCATCGGAGTAGAAGCGCGCTTTTTCGAACTCGTGGTTGGCGATGGCGTTCTCCATGCGGTGCACGATGAACTTGATGCGCTTCTGGATGTCGGCCAGGTCGCTGGGCAGCGTGGTCTGGCGCAGCTTCACCCGCGCGCCGGCCTCGTCGATCAGGTCGATGGCCTTGTCGGGCAGGAAGCGGTCCGGAATGTAGCGGCTGGAGGTGAACACCGCGGTCTCCACGGCATCGTCCGTGTAGCTGACCGCGTGGAACTTCTCGTAGCGATCCTTGATGCCGAACAGAATCTTCACGGCATCCAGTTCGCTCGGCGGCGTCACCTTGACGGCCTGGAAGCGGCGCTCCAGTGAGCGGTCCTTCTCGATGGACTTGCGGAACTCCGCGGGCGTGGTGGCGCCGATGCACTGGATTTCGCCGCGCGACAGCGCCGGCTTCAGGATATTGGCGGCATCGAGCGACCCCTCGGCCGAGCCCGCGCCCACCAGGGTGTGCAGCTCGTCGATGAAGATGATGGCGTTCTGGTTGTCCATCAACTCCTTCATGATGGTCTTCAGCCGCTCTTCAAACTGGCCGCGGTACTTGGTGCCCGCTACGATCAAGGACAAATCCAGCGCCAGGATGCGCTTGTCGGCCAGGAAGGAAGGGACGTCACCCTCGGCGATGCGCTGCGCCAGGCCCTCCACGATGGCGGTCTTCCCCACGCCCGGCTCGCCGATGAGCACGGGGTTGTTCTTGGTGCGGCGGCACAGGATCTGCACCACGCGCTCCAGTTCATAGTCCCGCCCCACCAGGGGATCCAGCAGGTTGTCCATGGCGGCCTGGGTGAGGTCGCGGCTGAACTCGGCCAGCAGCGAACTCTCCTTGGGCCGGCTGGAGGCTACCTTCTCGGATTGGGAGCGCGCCAGTTCTTCCCGGATGGTGGACAGCCGCAGTCCCCGCTCGTGCAGGATCTCCGCAGCGAAGCACTTCTCCTCGCGCAGCAAGCCGAGCAACAGGTGCTCGGTGCCGATGTGCTTGTGGTTCAACCGCTCGGCTTCTTCGGCGCCGTAGGCCAGCACGCGCTTGCACTCGTGGCTCAGCGGCAGATCGACCGAAGTGGAAACCTTCTCCCGAATGGTCGTATGGCCCTCGATCTGCTTGCGAATGGATTCAATGGCTGCGTGCGACCGGAGGAAGCGGTTCGCCAGGGCCTTGTCCTCCCGCAGGAGACCGAGAAGCAGGTGCTCGGTTTCGATATAAGGACTGCCGAACTGGCTGGCCTCGTACCGGGCGAAGAAGATCACTCTTCTCGCCTTCTCCGTGTATCTCTCAAACATAAAGCGTGACGCCCCCTAGAACTTAAGATACTCCGCACCGGTTCCGGGTTGCGCGATCCAAGCCGACAACCCGCCGCTTCCCATCTCCAAAATCCGGTCACAGCGCTTTGCAAACAACAGATTATGGGTGACAAAAACGGAAGTAAGCCGATGCGAGCGATGCAACCCCTCGAGCAGTTCAAAAATCATTTCGCCGGTCCTGAAGTCCAGGTTACCGGTGGGTTCGTCGGCAAGCAGCACGGAAGGGTTGCCCACCAGGGCGCGCGCCAGTACGACGCGCTGCTGTTCCCCCCCGGAAAGTTCGCCGGCGCGATGGGTTGCCCGGGCTTTAAGACCGACTTCATCCAACCTCGCCAGAGCGTCCGAAGCCGCCCGGTCACGGGCGCAGCCCCGGATCAGTAGAGGCATCATCACGTTCTCCAAGGCGGTGAATTCAGGCAGGAGATAGTGAATCTGCCAGACGAAGCCGAGCTCGCGGTTGCGAAAATCTGCGAGTTCCGAATCAGTGAGTCCTGAGATTTCTCTTCCATCGTAGTATATCGCACCCCTCGTGGGCCTGTCCAGGCCACCTAAAAGGTGCAAAAGAGTGGACTTGCCTGCTCCGGATTCGCCTACCAGCGCCAGACGCTCGCCACGGTATACCTCCATATTCAAATCGGCGAACACCACCAGGTCGGCGTTGCCCGAACGATAAATCTTCGTCAGGTTCTCCGTGCGAATCACCACGTCGCCGGGTGTGCCGGACGGCTTCATCGATACACCTCCAGCCGGTGTAAGCCGCGACGGGCGCGGCAACTGCTTCCGCGACGAACGCGGCAACTGCTTCCAGGATATTTGATGTGCGATTTTGGAACCTTCTGCGGCGGCCCTGACGGGCACTGGTGCTTACAGTACGTTGGACGTGGGACGAAAAGGATCGGGCACAACAAAATGCGCCGCCGGCCGGGTGTTGCCATGCGATTACGATACCGCGGAACGGGGCCGGCGTGAGCCGGCCGCCCGCCGGATTTGTACGCACGGAGATGCTGTTGCGAGCGGGGGCAGCCCGCCCCCCCACTACTGGAACGTGTAACTGATGCTCGCCATGGGCACGATATTGTGCACCCAGCCGCTGACGCTGGCGCCGCTGGCCGGTGCGATCACCTTCTCCGGGAAGGGAGTGATGTAGTCGCGGAACTCCGCTCGCAGCCACAGCCGCGGGCCGAGCCGGACACGCACGCCGCCCCCCACGCTGAGAAGCGGGCGCACATCCCGGGTTTTCGTCAGGTAGGCGAACTCGCCCAGCGGCTGGTAGGCGGCTTCTTTCCCCGTGCCGCGATAGAGCATCATGCCGCCGCCGCCCGCCACAAAAGGCTGCACCGGAGACTCGCGGTCGCGGGTATGGACCAGCACGTCGTAGTGCAGGGCATGCGCCTGCGCCCCGAAGGTCGGCTCCTGGCCGCCCGCGCTGAGCTTCAGATCGTGCATCAGGTAGGTGTAGCGCACCTCTCCGCTCACCCGCTCATACATGTGGTGGCCCAGGAAGCCGCCGAACAGGGCTCCGCTTTTGAAGCCCGCGGTGGCCGTGCCGGCGGGCGCGGTCACGGTGGCTCCGGTGGCGAATCCGGCGCCGGCAGTGCCGCCGATCTCGTACTGCTGGGCCAGGCAGGCGGTCAGGCCCAAGCTACACAAGGCGATATATTTGAGTGACATAGTCGTTCTCGCTTAGTCCACTACCCGCACGTTGAGGGTCGTGGAACCGCCGCCCTGTACCATGGAGAGCGGGATTTCCATCCCCAGCGGCACATGGCCCGGCACCAAGGCGTTGATCTGGTAGACCCCGATCTGCCCCGGCGCCAGCCCGGCATACTCCAGCACCAACTGCACACCCCCGAGGGTCACGGTGGGCTCGATGACCACCCGGGCCAGCGGATCGCAGGGCGCCGGAACACCGGCCTCGACGGCGGGCTCCGTGGGGCCGAGCCCCGCGGCGTAGATCACGATGCGGTCGCCAGGGTGAATGGGGTTCGATCCCGTCACCAACTCCCCGTTCACCGCGCGCAGCACGGTGGGGAGGTTGGTCAGGGGACCCGCCACGCCGCTGCGGAAGACCCCGGGAGCGGCCGGCATGACCGTGAAGCCGAAGCTGTCGCTGGTTCCGCCCGGGGTGTGCAGCACCAGCATGGCTTGCCCATCCATGTTGAAGGGCAACTGGGCGTTGATCTGGTTCGAAGAGACGTAGAGCATGGGCACCGCCACGCCGTTGACCGTCAGGCACGATTCTCCCAGCGCCGTCGGCAGCGGCACTTCCTGGGTGGCCATGTTCACCGGGCTGAAGTTCTCGCCCCACAGGGTGACCAGCCCGCCGGGAGCCACCGGCAGGCTCATGTCCGCCGCGTTCACCAGTTGCGCGATGCGCGGCGGCGCCACCGCGGCGTCGTAGTTCCAGGGCAGCACCGTGATGCCCGATTGCGTGAGCGATACCACCGCCGTGCGGCTGGCCAGCGCCGCCAGCGTGCGGGTGAAACCCCTCACCTTGCTGGAACTGCAAATCGTTGGGGAAAGCGGCGCTTCCGCCATGCGGGTGGGCCGGATGCCGGCCGCGCTTGAAAGGTCCATGCGCTGGATCACCCCCGGAGCCGCATCGCCGGGCGTGGTGCTGCGGAAACCGCCCTGGTCCACGAAGACGAATCCGGAAGAAGCGCCCGTGGCGCTTTCCATCCTGCCCACCGGCACCAGCGAGGCATTCAGCAGATGGTTGTCCACCACGTACATCTGGTAGTTCGAAGCCGCAAAGGCGCCGGAGAGTTCCTCGAAGTCCTTGCGCGAAATGGTGAAAGTGTCGGCCGAGGCGTTATAGAGCATCACGGAGCCGTCGGCCGAAGCGGCCAGGATGGTGGCGCCGTTGGGTGAGGCCGCGAGCACCGTGTTCACGTGCAGCTTGTTCTCGTAAACCCCCAGGCTGGGCAGGTTGGTGGCGCGGCGGGTGGCCATGTTCACCACGTCGATGGTGCCGGTGCCGTCGGCCTTGCGCGACAGCCCCAGAATGGCCCTCCCGGAGGCCGCCACCGAACGCGGGTAATGGCCGAAGGGGAAGATAATGGGCGGCTGCTTCTCGAAGGTGTCCAGGTCGAAGACGGCGGCAAACTGCGAGTCGTCGTGCCCCACCAGCAGGCACTTGTGGTCGTAGGTGATGGTCATCTGGGTGGGGGTGTTGTAGGTCTTCAGCACGGCCACCTGGGTCTGGGTGGCGCCGTCGAACACCAGCACCTCGTTGCGGTCCTGGCGCAGCACGTAGAAGCGGTCGCGCGCCGGGTCGGCCAGGATATCCGCCAGCTTCCCGGGCACGTTGATGAAGGTGCCGCGCTGCTCCGGGTTGCGGTTGTTGATGAGCAGCCGCACGGGCCGGGGAATGTTCACCGCGGCGCTGGAGTGGATATTCAGCAGCACCGTGGCGGTGCCGGTCTGGTTCTGCCAGGTGGCGGGATCCACGCGCACCTGCACGATCATCGGGGTGGTGCCGGCCTCCGGCATCACGCTGATGCCGGGCGCGTCGACCGAAAGGACGAAGTTTGTGGCTCCGCCGCCCGGATCCACAATCGCCAGGTCCTGAGTGATCACCCTGCGGTCGCAGACATTGCCCCGGAAGACCAGGTCCTCATGCAAGGCCGCCACCCGGGGCGCCGCACCGAGCGATCCCACGGGGAGCACCATCAGGCCGCTGTCGGAAACCGAGTACATCACGTCGCGGGCGGCGTTCAGCACGGAGCGTCCGGCGAGATTTTCCGGCAGCCGGATGCGCTCCCGCACCGCCAGGTTCTCCGCGTCGAGGACCAGCAGGGTGGGAATCTCCGGCTCCCCGGTGTCATCGGAGATGGCCGAGGGGAACTGCGCGTAGATCACTCCGGCGTCCATGTCGATGGCGTGGCTGCCCCGTTCGAGCGCGCCCGTGGTGTTGGGGAACTGCGAGATCAGGCGGTTGTCGGGATCGAACAGCCCCCAGCCGGCAAGATAGGACGAGCCGTCGCGGCTGGGGCTGATCACGCGCGGCCCTACCGGCGGGCTAGCCGTGAAGGCAAAGGAGGTGAGCAGACGCCGCCGCACGTCGTAGTGGTAGCGGATCACCCCTTCCTCCAGGCTGGCCAGGCCGTAGATCTGCATGCCGTCGCCGCTGGCCGCCACCGAGGCGGTCAGGATAGTGGGGGGCATGGATCCCTGTGGAACCGGGAGCACCTGCGCCGCCAGGTCCACCAGGTTGCCCACCGGCTGCATGATGCCCGACACGGGATCGAACAGCACCAGGTCCGAGTCGGTCACCACCAGGGCCAGGCCGTCGGCGCCGAAGGCCACTCCCAGGGGCGCGAACCCCATGGCGAAGGTCTGGCGGGAATTATCGTCCAGACGGATGACCGTGAGGGCGTTCCGGTTGGTGCCGGGCGCGGTCCAGGCCCCGTAGTGCGCCACCACCAGGTAGCGGCGGTCCGGCGAGATGGCCAGCGCGCCCGGTTGGGGCGCCACGTTGAACGAGGTCCGGACGGTGCGGTCCTGTAGGGAGATGACCTCCACCCGGTTGGCCGTGAAATTCGCTACGTAGACGACACCGCGAGCCTCATCGAGCGCCAGGTCCGAGGCATGGCCGCCTATGGGCACCACGGCGCCGAAGGTCGCGGCGTAGGCCGCCGCCGCGCAAAGCCAGCCCGCCAGCAGCGGAACCGGCCGCAGGGAAAATACTGTTCGCCGCATAGGAATCGTATTGGATTTTCCATGCTAAATACAGCTAATAAGCGAATCAATTACGGATTTGGTGAGCACCCCGGCATATACCAAAGTTAGTCCTGGACAAGCGCCGCAACTGCTGTATACTGAACGTCTCATGCAACCGCTACGCCTACCGTACGCGCCACAGAACGGAGCGGAAATTCGCCGTAATTTGCCCCGAATGTGTTCTGTTTTATTCTTTCTTCTTTTGGCGGCATGGCCCACGGCGGGAGTCGCGCAGCAGCCCGTGACCTCCGTGCGGGTCAGCGTCAGCCCCTCCCACCTCGGCTTCACGGTGGATGGCCAGTACTTCACCGGCGCCGCCACCTTCCAGTGGCCCGTGGGCAGCAAGCACGTGCTCTCGGCGCCCTCGAGCGTTCCGGGATTGACGCTGGGAACGCAGTACGGCTTCAACGGCTGGCGCGTGAACAGCGACTCCGAACTCCAGCAGGGGCAGCCCCTGATCATCGCGGCGGATCCGGCCATCGCGCAGTACACCGCCGAATACAGCACCCAATACCGGATTCGCCTGTCCTTTTCCGGAATCGCCGGCAGCGTGTACGCCGGCGGCACCCGGTATACCTCCACGGTGGACCTGTGGGTGAATGCCGGAAAGGCGCTGGATCTCGAAGCGGTGCCCAACCCAGGATGGGTATGCGCGGGCTGGCGGGCGCCCTATATCGAATCGGGATTCACCGCCACCCTCGTGGCGACGCGACCCCTCACCGTGAGTCCCAACTTCGTGCCGGTGCAGCGCGTGCGGCTGGAGACCTCGCCGCCGGGCCTGCGCATGATGGCCGACCGCACCCTGACCCCCACGCCCACGGTGCTCGAATGGGGCTACGACACCGCCCACATCCTCAGCCCTGTAAGCCCGCAGTACGATCTTCAGGGCCGCAGGTGGGTGTTCTCGAAGTGGTCCGACGGCGCTCCCGCGACCCGCACCTACAAGGTGCCGGTGGGCGACCGCGAGGAACGGCTGGTGGCCGAGTTCGTCCTCGGCGCGCCGATGACCTTCGCCACCAATCCCCCGGGATTGAAGCTCGTAGTGGACGGGCGGGACGACTGGTACGGCGGCTACAACTTCTCCTGGGGCGTGGGGGAGATCCATACGGTGGAAGCGCCGCTCGAGCAGAACGACAAGAACGGCCGCAAGTGGGTCTTTCGCGGCTGGTCGAACGGCGGCACCGCGGCGCAGGAAGTCACGGTCACCGAGGACCACTTGCACGATGGGACGCGCCTGACCGCCGAGTACGCCCTGATGGGCCGGCTGACCCTGCAGGCTTCCGTCCCGGGGCTGACCGCCACGGTCGACGGCGAACCCTGTGCGATGCCCTGCACGCTCGACCGCATGGCCGGCACAACGGTCGAGATCTCGGTTCCCGGGTCTCTCGAAGCGGGCGACGGCGCGCGGTTCGGCTTTGAAGGCTGGAGCGATGCCGCGGGCGACGCCCTGCGCACCATGGCATTCGATACCGAAGCCCGGGTGCTCACCGCAAACTACGGGGTGATGTACCAGCTTGCCGTCACGGCCGATCCGCCCGAAGGAGCCGCGTTCCTCTGCGAACCGCCGTCTCCCGACGGCTTCTATCGTTCCGGCACGCGTGTCGTGGTGAGGGCCGAGGAGCGCCCCGGCTTCCGTTTCCGCCGCCTGGAAGGCGATCTGAACGGCGACGTCGCCTCCGGGGTAGTGGAGATGTCGGGGCCGCGCTTTGTGCGGGCGATCTACGACCCGGTGCCCTATATCGCACCCTCGGGTGTGCGCAACGCCGCGGGCGAAACGCCCCTCGAGGCGGTGGCGGCCAACTCGGCCATCTCCATCTACGGGGCCAGCCTGGCCTCCGCCGTCGAAATCGGTCCGGACAACCCTCTGGCCCAGTCGCTCGCGGGCGTGACGGTGCGGGTGAACGACCGCGTGCTGCCCCTCCTGTTCGTCTCGCCGGAGCAGATCAACGCGCAGTTGCCCTACGACCTCGAGCCCGGCGAGTACACCCTGGCGGTGTGGCAGGAGAACCGCGCCGAGGTGAAAAGCACCTTCACGGTGGCGCGCAACGCGCCGGGGCTGTTCCAGAACATCGTGGACGAAGTCCCCTGGGCGGTGGCCCTCCACCCGGACGGCAGCCCCGTAACCGCGGAGGCGCCGGCCAGGCGCGGAGAGGTCGTGACGGTCTACGGCACGGGCTTCGGCCCCACGGTTCCCCCCGCGGTGCATGGCTTCGCAGTGCCCGATACCCCCGCGTTCACGCTCGCCGATCCGGTCGAACTGGTGGCCGGGGAACGGGTGCTCGAGCCGCAATGGATCGGCCTCGAGCCGGGACGGGTGGCGGTCAACGCGTTTCGGTTTGTCGTGGCACAGGAACTGCCCTCCGGCGCCGTGCCTTTGCTTTTGCGCGTGAACGGAGTGGCATCGAACTCTGTTCAGCTCGCAGTCGAGTAGGGGAGGCGGACTTCACGGCCAGGAAGAAAGCGCGCCCTTCGCCCTGCCGGTCCGGTATGCCGAGGTCCCGCGGCACGTCCACCACGCCGGCCGAGGCGAAACCGGCCTCCAGGGCCATGCGGCGGATCTCGGCGGGATCGTAGCAGCGCTGCAGCAGGGTGGCGTCGTACCGTTTCCACTGCCCCTCCATGTCGCGGAACATGGTGAGTTCGGTACGGGCCAGGCGCTCGGCTTGGTTGAAGTTGCCCCGTATGATGAAGGCGCTGTCGTCTTCCACCACGGTGCAGATCTCGTTGAAAATGGCGCGGTAGACCTCCTCCAGGTTCAGATCGAAAACGAAGATGCCGCGCGGCAGCAGCGAAGCGTACACGTTATCGAAGATGGTCTGCAGCTCGCGCGGCTCGGTGATGTGGCTGAGGCTGTCGAATGCGCACACGGCGCCGTGGAATGCCAGGGGCATCCGGAAGCTGCGGACGTCGCACTCCAGGAAGAACGCGTCGGGCACGTCCTGGCGGGCGAAGTCGATCATGGCGGGGGAGCGCTCCACACCGGTGGCGTGATAGCCGGCGGCGGCCAGAGCCCTGGTGATGGTCCCCACCCCACAGCACAGGTCGAGAACGCTGGCGCCGGGCTCCAGGTGGAGCGGCAGGATGCGGTCGAGTACCGCCATCACCCAGGAGTAGTAATGCGCGCTCCAGTGCTTGCGGTAAAACCAGGCAAAGGCGTCGTACTCGGCCGCGGCGGATTGCATGCCGGGCTCCATACATACATCACAGCAGAAGCCCAAGTTGCGGGTAACCCCCAGGGGGAGCAAACGTACTGTTGGGAACGGCCGGACGGCGGAGAGCGGCCGCGCCTGCGCCCATAATGGGGGTGCATGGTTCACGTGGAGTGCTATGCCGGGTACAAGGCCGATGAGCGGCCTCTCCGTTTCCGCATTGGGGATCGGGAGTTCGCGGTGGAGCAGGTGCTCGACCGCTGGACGGCGCCGGAGGCGGACGGCTTTCGCGTTCGCACCGCATCCGGCATCTACGTCCTCGAACGGAATCGTACGGATGGCACCTGGACCGCAACGGTATGGAAACGGACGTACTGATCATAGGGGCGGGCGTGGCCGGCCTGGCGGCGGCGCAGAAACTTTCGGCGGCGGGTCTTTCGGTCGCCATCCTGGAGGCGCGCGAACGCGTGGGCGGCCGCATCCTGACGCTGCGCGACCCGCTCGTTCCGGTGCCCGTCGAGTTGGGCGCGGAGTTCATTCACGGCCGCCCGCCGGAGATTTGGGAGATTGTGGAAGCGGCGCCGCTCGCCGCCTGCGACGTTCTTTGGCCCCACGATCCGTCGGACCGCTTCGACGAACTGTTCGCCGCCATGGAGCGCGCCGCGGGACCGGATCTGACCTTCGCCGAGTTCATCGCGACGGCCCCCTTCGATAACGAAACGAAGCTCCGGGCCACGGCCTACGTGGAAGGGTTCAACGCCGCGCGCGCCGAGCGCATCGGGGTGCGCGCCCTGGTGGAAGAGGCCAAGGCCTCCGACAGCATCGGCGGCGACCAGACCTTCCGGCTGTTGTGCGGCTACGATCGCATTTGCGACCACCTGCGCAACGGCGGCTTACGCGCCGCGCTGCACTTGAATACCGAGGTAACGGCACTCTCCTGGCGGCCCGGCTCCGTGGAAGTGGAAGCCCGCACGCGCACCGGCCGGCCGGCGGGGCCTTTCACGGCCCGCCGTGCGCTGGTCACCGTGCCGCTGGGGGTGCTGCAGGCGGGCAGTATCCGGTTCGATCCCCAGCCGCCCAACCTGGAAGCCGCCCGCGGCCTGTTCATGGGGCAGGCGGTGCGGATGACCCTGCATTTCCGTGAACGTTTCTGGGAACGGCACGAAGGCGCGGCGGAACTGGGTTTTTTGCACGTATCAGACCCCTGTATGCCGACCTGGTGGTCGGCCCAGCCGGTGCGCGCGCCGCTGCTGACCGGCTGGGCCGGCGGCGCCATCGCGGAACAGTACGCTGGCCGTGGCGATGCATTCGCGGTGGAACAGGCCCTGCGCGCGCTGGCGCGCGTCCTCCGGATACCCCAGCGCGAGATCGAAGCCCAGTTGGAGGCCTGGTACTGGCACGACTGGCAGGCCGATCCCTATGCCCTGGGGGCGTACAGCTACGCGCCGCCCGGAGGCGGTGACGCGCGCCGCAGGCTGGCCACCCCCGCCGCCGGCACGCTCTTCTTCGCCGGCGAAGCCACCAACCTGGAGGGCCACGGCGCCATGGTGCACGGAGCCATCGCCTCCGGCCGCCGCGCCGCCGCCGAGATCCTCCGCGCCTGATCCCCACCTCCGGCGTACAAAGCGGGCCGTGCCTTACACTGGAACAATATGCCGATTTGGAAGCTGAACGCTATCCAAGTACTCGCTATCGCCTGTTTCGGGGCGGCCATGGGGGGCTGGCTGAAAAAGAAAGTGCCGGTGCTGGATCGCTTCAGCGTCCCCTCGTCCGTCGTCGGGGGCCTGGTCTTCGCGCTGCTGACGCTGCTGTTGCGCGACCGCGTGGTGAATTTCGAGATGGACATGGCGCTGCGGGACATCTGCATGGTGGCCTTCTTCACCACCATCGGGCTGGGGGCCAGCGCGCGGCTGTTGCGGCAGGGCGGCTTGCAAGTGCTGTGGTTTTTTGGGCTGGCGACCCTCGGGGTGGTGCTGCAGAACGCGCTGGGCGTGGGCCTGGCTGTCTTGCTCGGCCACAACCCGCTGCTGGGCCTGATATGTGGTTCCGTGAGCATGACGGGCGGCCCCGCCACCGCCCTGGCATTCGGCTCCATGTTCGAGCAGATGGGGATGGCGGGGGCCCCGACGGTGGCGCTGGCGGCGGCCATGTTCGGCATCGTGGCCGGAGGACTGGCGGGCGGGCCCATGGGCGCCTCCCTGATCCGCCGCTACCGGCTGGTCTCCCCGGCTGTGAAGGTGCGGGCGGCGCACGCCTCCCCGGAGGGGGACGCGACGGGCGCGGCCGAAGCGAAGCCTGCGAGCGAGAGCGATACCGGCTACCAGGTCCTGTTCAATACCGTGGTGACCATCGCGGTGGCCATGGGAATCGGCACCCTCATCAGCGCGGCCATCCAGCGCACCGGGCTGGTGTTGCCGGCCTATGTAGGCGCCATGTTCGCCGCCGGGATTCTTCGCAACCTGGACGACCGCTTCGGCTTTCTGCACATCTCGCCGCGCCACGTGGAGGCGTTGGGCACCATCTCGCTCCAGATATTCATCGTGATGGCGCTGTTGACCCTCGAACTGTGGGAACTCGCTCACCTGGCGCTGCCGTTCCTGGCCATTCTGGCCTTCCAGGTAGTGCTGGTGTGGCTGCTGGCGCGCGCGCTGGTGTACCGCGCCATGGGCCGTGATTTCGACGCCGCCGTGATGGCCGGCGGCTACTGCGGCTTCGGGTTGGGCACTACGGCCAACGCCGTCGCCTGCATGGACGTGCTGGTGGAAAAGTTCGGCTCCGCGCCTCGGGCTTACCTGGTGGTTCCACTGGTGGGCGCCTTCCTCATCGACTTCACCAACGCGATGGTGATCACCCTAACGGCGAACTTTCTACGGTAGCGAGAGTCACCGCGGGCGCGTGATGCGGCTTCTCCAGGCCGGCCAGTTCCGCGACCGGCAGCGGGATGATGCGGCCCTCCACTTCGCCGATCACCTGCGCGGTGTGCTGGAAGGCCAGCGGGTCGCCGGTGACGAAGTGCACGATAGAGCCAGGTTCGGATCCGCACACCTCACCCAATCCGGC
>JAWLGN010000464.1:0-2731 GCA_041685075.1 Bryobacteraceae bacterium | reverse complement strand
GCCCAGGGGAGAGAGTTCGTCGTAAGCCTGGCGGGTGCCGGCCTGGCCGTGGCGAACGAGATAGATGCGGCTCAACGGCGCGCCTCCGCGGCCGGCGCCGTGGCGTGGCGCGGTGTACGAAGCGGTCCGGTGGTCAAATCCGAGTTCCCCTATTTTGAGGATACCGCGTGGGGCGCGGTGAATGCCTCCTTCTCGCGCTCGCGCTCGAGGTAGGGGACGCCTTCGCGCATCCAGCGGGGCGCGGGCGCGCCCTTCAGGTAGTGATCGAAGAACTGCTGCATACGCACGGTATAGTCCATCTGGTTCTGGCGCAGGCGCAGGCCGTGCTCCTCGCCGTTGTAGTTGAACAGGTAGACTTCGCGGCCCAGGCGGCGGAGCGAGAGGAACAGCTCGATGCCCTGGTACCAGGGGACCGCGGTGTCCTGGTCGCAGTGCAGCATGAGCAGCGGCGTGCGCACGTTGGGAGCGGAGAAGACCGGCGAATTTTCGATGTACTGGAGCGGCCTTTCCCAGAGGCTGCCGCCGATGCGGCTCTGGGTGAGTTCGTACTGGAACTGGCGGGGCATGCCGGAGCCCCAGCGGATGCCGTTGTAGGCGGAGGTCATGTTGCTGACGGGCGCGCCCGAGGCGGCGGCGCGGAAACGTTGGGTGTGGCCGATGAGGTAGGCGACCTGGTAGCCGCCCCAACTGTGTCCCTGGATGCCGATGGCGTTTTCATCGACGTAGCCTCGGGCGACCACGGCGTCGATGGCCGGCAGCACGCACTTGAGCGCGCTCTGGCCCGGTGCGCCGGTGGTGTAGACGATGTCGGGGGTGAGCACCAGGTAGCCGTTGCTCGCGTAGTAGGAGGCGTTGATGGAGGTATGGGGCCGGGGATCGGCGAAGTTGTGGAGGTTCTGGGAGAGCCGCTCGTAGATGTAGACCAGCAGGGGGTATTTCTTCGCGGGGTCGAAATTTTCGGGCTTCACCAACGCTGCCTGAAGGGGGACGCCGTCGGCGCTGCGGTAGGAGACCAGTTCGGCGATGCCCCAGAGCAGACCGGCCTTCTGCGGGTTGGCATGGGTCACCTTTTCGAGCCGGGCGAAGGAGGAATCGGTGATCTGGATATCGGGGAAGTCGTTGAAGGTGGAGGCGGTGAGGGCGATGACATCGGCGGCCCTGGCGCGGGATAGCGCGCGGTAGTTCCGGGGGCCCCAGAGCAGGCGAACGGGAGGCTCGCTGCCCTGGAGGCGGTCGCGGTAGAAGCCGGTGTCGCGGGTATGGAGGTGTTCGGCGCGCAGCAGCAGGGGCCGCGCGGGATCGATGCCCAGGCGGCGCTCGTGGGGCGGCTCGAGGCGGACTGCGCGGAACTGGATGTGGTTGCGGCGGCCGTAGCCTTCGGTGAGGTTGCGGGGGGCTTGGCCTTCGGGATCGATGAGCCAGACGTCGTAGCGGTCGTAGAGCAGGACGCGGCCATCCCGGGTCCAGCCGGCGGCGCCGTAGGCGGTGGGTGGCTCGGGGCGGTCGTGGTCCTCGTTGTAGAAGGCGGCGTCGATGCCGGAGGTGAGATTGGTGAGGATGCCGCCGGGCGCGGCGAGGGTATACCAGTGGCGGTCGCGGTAGAAGAGCACGTAGCGGCCGTCGGGAGACCATTGGAGGGCGGTGGTGGAGCCGGTGCGGAGGCGGCCGAAGGCGACGCCGCGCTCGCCGGTGCGGGTGTCGAGCAGGTAGTGATCGGCATAGGCGCCTTCGTAATCGGCCATGCGGCGGTAGGGGCGGTCGTCGATGGCCACGGCCTGGGTTCCGACGTCGTTGAGGAGGACGGTGGGAAGAACGCGGGAGGCAAGCTGCACGAAGCGCTTCTGGTCGATGTGCCAGACGGCGGTGTAGGTGCGGTTGCGCTCGCGGGCGGCCCGGACCTTCTGCATGGGCTGGATGAAATCGTCGCGCCAATGCCAGAGGTCGGCGATGACGCGGTCTTCGGCGGGTGTGCCGGTATCGGGTTGGGGAGGTTGGGGTAGGGCGCAACCGGCGTAGAGCCGGCTGCCGTCGCGGGAGAAGGAAACGGCGCCGTTGTCGCTGAGCTGGTAGGAATCCTGGCAGGCATCCGGGGCGGCAACGGCGGCGGGCGAGGCGGCGCCGCGCTCCCAGAGATAGAGATGGGGCGCGGAGGCATCGCCGCGGGCGGCAAGGAAGGCTGCGCGCCGGCGGCCACGGTCCCAGGCCAGCTTGCTGTACTTGCCCTTGCCGCGCAGTAGCGCGGCGGGCGGTGCGGCGGCGGCGGTCTCGACGGCATAGACGCCGTTCTCCTCTTCCTTGCGCGAGGAAACGGCGTAGAGCAGGGTACGGCCATTCGTAGCAAGCGCGTACTCGGTGACGCTGGCGAAGGTGCGCTCGCCGGCGCGGCCATCGAGAATGCGCAGTACGAGATCGCTGCCGTATGGCGGCCTCGTTTCGCCGGGTTTGGCTTCGGGGGCCGCCGGCGGTTCTTTGAGGAAGGCTACCAGGGCGGGACCTTCCTCCGGCACCTGCATGTTCTTGACGTTGGTGACGCGTTGGGCGGCGCCGCTCGAAGTATCGAGGATGAGGAGGCCCGTGCGGGGCATCTCCGCGGCTTTCTTGCGGGCCTTTTTGGCGGCGTCGACTTCGGCCTTCGAAGGGAAGGTGATGGCCATGAGGAAGCGGCCGTCGGGAGTGAATGCCAGGCGGATGCCGCGAGGCGGGCCGGAGGGAGGTTCATCGGGAGTGAGGC
>JAWLGN010000125.1:0-15003 GCA_041685075.1 Bryobacteraceae bacterium | reverse complement strand
CTGGGTGGCGCTCGATTGCCGCTGGGCGAAGCTGTAGCGGGACTTCAGATAGAAGGAAACCTCGCCCTGGTGCACGTTGAAGATGCTGCCCACCGTCGGCCCGGTGAACTGGTAGTAGGCATTCGCTGAGTTCGAGCAGCAGCCCTGGAAGTAGACACCGTAACCGCTCTGCGCGGGCGTGAAGTTTACCGTGCCACCGGATTTCAGCATCAGGGAACCGGTGAAGCCGGCCGGCGCAATCGTGGGAGTAACGGTTGCGTCGTTCAGTTCCGAGGCGTCGCCGCGCAGGTGCAGCAGCGTGGGCAGCACGACGGGCGGAGCTGTGGTGGTGAAGGTGAAATCGGCGGAGTTGGCCAGGGTCCCCTGCGCATCCCGCGAGAGCACCTGGAAGTGGTAGGTGGTGGAAGGGATGAGGCCGGAGAGCGTCACCGAGTGCGCCGTGACGAGGTTCGCGTCCAGTTCGCTCAGAGAACCGTAGTCGCTCGTGACACCGTAGGCCACCTGGGAATCGGTCGGCCTGTCGGTAGTCCACGTGATGGTGGCGCCGGTGGCGCTGACCAGTGTCGCCGAGACGCCCGAAATCGCGGGTGGGGCAACGGGATTATCCACCCTGACGGTAATACTGGCCGACGAGGTGTTCAGCGCCGCATCCACGGCGACGGCTGTCAGGGTGTGCCACCCTCCGGGAAGCCGCGATGTGTCCCACGGCCTGGAATACTCCGGGCCCGGTCCCGTGATGACGGCGCCGATCTGCGCACCGTTGTGCTGAAAGATCACCCCGACTACACCCACCGGGTCGGTAGTGTTCGGAACAACCGTGTCCGTGGCCAACGCCGACAGCGTAATGGTGCCCGAAACAACCTCTCCGTCGGCGGGCGCCGTCAAAGATACGCTGGGGGCATGCGTGTCGATGGTTACAGCTGCCGGCTGGGTGGGGTCATAACGGAATAGCGCAATCTGCGGATTGTCGTAGGTCCCTCCCTGGTAGACGAACACGTCGTGGGCCGGGTTGTACGTCACGCTCTGCCAGTATTGAAGGTTGGGATGACGCAAAAGAGTGGCGGGATACTGGCTCCAGGAGTTTGTATTGGGATCGTACAGATAGGTATTGTTGCCCACCAGCGCAAGAAACACGTCGTGCCGCGAATCGTAGGCGAACCCCGGAGCCATCGCCGCGACAGGCGCATCCGCCAGGCGCGTCCACTTGTTCTCCGCCACCGAGTAGGCCCATAACTGCGGCGTCGCAGCGCTGGTGATGTAACGATTCCCTCCGAAGGCCATTACCAGGCCCCTCTTGGAGTCGAACGTCACCCCCGCCCCGGCGACATAGACGTCCAGCGATGAAGCGTCCTGCACGACTTTTGTCCACCTGTTCGTCGTCGGGTCAAACAGGTGCGTCACGGTGCCGGTGCATCCACAAGCACTGGGGACCAGGTAAACCAGTCTCCCGGCGCCCGGATCATACACCAACCCCGAAGGAGAACCCACGTTATTCGGCGGATAGTCCGGGTCGCTCTCCTTGGACGACACCATGGTCCAGGTCTTCGAGGCTAAATCCAGCTTCCAGGTGGTGTCGAGCAGCGGCCGGTAATCGCCGCTATAGGAATTGACGCCGTTCACTTTATAGGCGGCATTCAGTTCCGGCACCACCTCCAGCGCCGATAACGGATGGGAGTCCAGGGGCGTCGGGTCGGTGGCGTATTCCGGCAGAGGCGCTGAAAGATAGCAGCCGGGCTGGCCATTCGAACACAGCGCGGGCTCGCGGTACCAGTTGTTGAGTTTCAGAACCTCCACGGCATCGGTCAGGGGGTCGTAAGCCATAATGCCGTTGGCGAAGATGAACTGGCCGCGAATCTCGTCGTACCATCGGTCGGCGAAGATTACGCGCCGGGTTCCAGGGTCGTAAGCTCCCTTGTTGTTCCAGGCCATCGGCCAGATCTGGCCGCCATTCGGCGCCCCGCTGTAGGTTGGCGAAACCAGCACCCAGCGGTTCGGGGCAACGTCCCGGGTGGGCGCCGGTTCCAGAACGCTTTCCGTGGTCCATCCGGAAGGACCGCTGTCGAACTCAACCCGCCACCAGGTGGCCCCCTCGGCCGAAACGGGGCCGCTGGTAATCAATCCCAGGGCTCCGGCCGGCTGCGTTCCCACCGGCCCGCCGGCAAAGGAAGCAGTGCTGAACACCTGGGTGCTCGCGCTGGTCTGGACGCGCTGGTTCGTGGTGAGTTGATTTGCAACCGTAACGGAGAGGGTGTCCGAAGCCGTGTTGCCGGCCGCGTCCCGGGCAACCGCGGTCAGGACGTAGGATCCGTTCACCACTTTGGTGGTGTCCCACGAGGCGGTGTACAAAGGCCCGGTTCCCGTCACCATGCTCCCGAGGTCTGCTCCGTCCACCTGAAACTGCACGCCCACGACGCCCACGTCGTCGCTGGCGTGTACCTCGAGCGATACCGTGCCGGAAACACTCGCCCCGTTTGCGGGAGCCGTGAACGACACCCCGGGCGCTGTGGTGTCCAGCGCGATTGGAGGGCCGGCCACCGTGAATTCGTCGATAATATCCTCACAGGCGTTGTACGCGCCATGCGTCAAATAGAGGTATGCTCCAAGCACAAATGTGGAGGCCGCCGTCCAGTTGGGCGTGCGAGCGGAGCGATTTGTCGATTTCGCCAGGACGTCGTTCAGATAAAGTCTCTCGGTGCCGCCATCCCAGGCGAGCGTTACTTTGAGCGTGACACCGTTCCCGAACAGAGTGTCTTCCGCGCCCCTGGGCACGTAGTAATATTGAGCCGCGCCCCCCAATGCGTACTGGAACACCAGATCGCTCGCGGTGGCCTGAGTGCGAAAGAAGAAGAGATGGTTGGCCGGGTCGCCGTCCCGCACGTCAAAGACATAACGCGTGCCCCCGGCCTCCTGGCGCTCTGCGAAAGCAGCTCGAGAAGTGAGATAGAAGGAAATCTGGCCGCGTTCCACGTTGAACACGTTCCCTACCGAAGCACCGTCGAACCTGTAATAGGCCACATCAGCATTCCCGCAACAGGTCAAAAAGTAAACGCCGTTGTCTGCCTGCGCCGGTGCGAAGTTCACGGACCCGGCGCCGGCAACCGCAAGCTTCCCCGTTAGTCCTGCCGGATTGACTAATGGGAATATACCGGCCCCATTAGTACTACCGGTCAATTCCGAGGCTTCGCCGCGGATCAGGAGCGTGGTGTCGATCGCCTGCGCGGATGCGACCGGTGGAGATACAAGAAACCAAACGGCGGCAAGAGAAGATAGGAACGCAATCGTGCGGCTGCTAATGGCCATGCACCACCTGGGGCGGTGTGGATTAGTGGGGCCGGGCTGCACCCCACAAAACTGCCCCAGATAGAAAAGCAATTGCCTGTCCAACCAATCGGCAGCTCAATGCGCTGAAAACGAACTCCGGTAAGTTCGAGCCAGGGAGAGAAACTTGTGTTTTGTCCCAAAACGGCGGACAGGGGGCATGGGTGGGACCCGGGACAACCAGCAGGTTTGGCTGCGGCGCGGCCGTAGGCGCCGGGGACCACCTTCGCGGCGGGAAGGCCGGCTTGCGCCCACGGCCGGGATCTTCGAACAGATGGACAGCCTCCGCAGGGCAGTGGAATTGACCGCCTTCAGATCCAGGGCAGGCGATTTACGGCTTGGCAAAGTTTGCGCATCGATGGCCGCAGCCAGCCCGGAGATGGGATGACCTGCGGATGAGGCGATAACGTCTCGGCCGGAGCCGCTTCGCCCAACACCGCCACCTCCATCTCGTCGCGATGTTGCCAAAGCGCCGCGCAGAGCTTCCGAAAGCGCCGGATCACGATGCGGTCCGGCCAGTGCCGGTCGTATTGCACGCCCCGCTTCTTGAGCAGGCTGAAGGAGTGCAGGATCAGGACCGCATGGCCGCAACCGGCCTCCCGGAGCCGGCGCAGCACGTGGAGAATTTCGGAGGTCGAAACCGCGGCGATATCGAGAGGCTTATATCCGGCCAGCCCGGCAACGCGGAACACGGTGATCGGGAATTCGCGCACGTTTTCGATCTCCACGGGCGCGTTCAAGGGGCGTGTTCGAAACCCGCAACTCCGGTCCAGGTAGGCCAGGTTGTAGCTGGAGTCGATAGAGATCCCATTTTCGCGGAGGGCCGCCAGCGTCGTTTCCGCAGCTCCGAAGCAGCCCGCCCGAAAGGCACGAGGCGTCGTTCCACTCAATTGCCTGAACAGGCCAACGCCTTCGGCGATCAGTTCCCGCTGCTCCGCGGGCGAGAGCCGGAACATCAGGTCGATCTCCCGGGCGGGCCTGCCCGCCAGGCGATCCCGGTAGAACCGCTGGATGGGGTGCAGGTGCAACTGGGCGTCGTGACCGCGCCTCCGGATGTACCGGAAAACTTTCTCGACCTCCCCATACCCCAGGTTGTAGGCGCAGAACACCTCCGTAAAAAAGGTCGCCCGGAAGCCGTACGGCTCCAGGATGTCCATAATCAATGGAATCCCGTATTGCTCGGACCCGCACTCCCCGAAGACAGTCTTACTCACGGGCAGCGGAGAATAGGCCGGATTTCGCCAGGCGCCCCCCAGCGAAGTCTCCGTATCCACCGTGATATAGACCTGCAGCTTACCGTTCTTCACGGCCTGCTTCTCCCTGGGACGATGCGCGCCGGAAGCGTCATACCGGAAGTTTCTTGAGACAGAAATTCGACCATGGCGTGAAGAACTGGGAGAGCGGCGTCCGGTGGGGGGCTAGCACAACGGGCCGGGCCAGGCGGCGCACCTCCCAATAGCTGGAGTCCACGATGCGTGCCCGCAGTCGTGCGGGAAAGTAATTCCATCCCCATTTCCGGGTATGGATCTCGAAAGGATAGAGGCGATTCGGAACCGATACAAAAAGCAGGCCGCCCGGCTTGACCAGGCGCGCCATCTCCTGCACACAGAACCGCCTCACCTCTTCGTCGGTAGCGTACTCGAGCACGGAGGAGCACTGGCAGTAGTCGAACGAGTTGTCCGGGAAAGGCAGGGGCCGCCCTGCTTCCACGTGCAGAAACTGGCAGCGATCTCCCACCCCATACAACTCCGCACGCTCGCGAGCGACCGCGATCTCCGCACCGTCGATATCCGTCCCGCAGCAGTGGACGCCGGGGTAGACCAGCGCCAGGGCGATGGCGGAGCCTCCCGAGCCGCAGCCGAAATCGAGCACCTTCCGCACAGAGGGGTCGAGGAAGCGCTGCACGTGGGGCAGCAGGCGGGCCAGGTGATGGTCCACGATCCTCAGATAGTCTCGATCGAGGACCTCGCGCGGCAGCTTGGCGCGCCAGGGAAACCGCGCCAAAATCGCCTCCACGAAAGCGCGATGGCCGTCGGAACGCCCAATCGCTTCGGCAAACCTTTTGGCGGCATCAAGCGGCACCGGCGTGGCCTTCATCTCGTGTGTCTCCATACCCAACCCTCAAGCCGCCGCAGTAGTGAAGGCGCGCCATTGCCCGCTGCCGTTCTTCCTGATGCGCTGAATCACCAGCCAGTTCAACAGAATCCAGACGGACGCCTGCCAGCCGAACGTAAATCCCGCTTTTTCGATTCCCCTGCGGGAGGCGACGTTCGATGGATGGGTCTCGATGATAGCCCGGCTGTAACCCTGAATGGCCAGGTACTCCAATTCGGCCCGCAGGGCCCGCGTGTACAACCCCCGCCCGCGCGCGGCGGGCACGGTGGCGCAGTTGGCGATCAGCGGCGCGTCGGCCGTCTCCCCCACGATCTTCTTCTGGCGCGTGCGGAACAGGATATACCCGCGGTGAACGAACTCTCCCTGGCTGGTCACCACCAACAGAACGTTGCCCTGGCGAACGCCGAGCAGGCTCTCGTGAGCCTCTTCGCCGCCCAGGAACCTCCGCAGTTCGGGGGTCAGATTCGCGTCGAGCGTCCCGGGCCCGAGCCAGAGCAGCCGCTCATCCGCCCCCCAGCCGATCTCCGGGCCGGAAGGCGCGCAGACCGCCTCGTAAACCACGTGAACCTGGCGGCGAAGTATCCGGCTGGCGAGGAAACGCAGGGTGGCCGCCATGCCCCTCTTTCGCCGGTATCGCGCCAGCCGCCCGGCAACTTCGCCGATCCGGGACGGAAGCGGAAACGCAGAAAACGCCATGGTGGTTTTCGTCATTGCGGGCCGGCCCAGCCGCGCACCCTGTTCTTGAGCTTGGCCTTCCAATGAAAACGTTCCAGCACGGATCCCACGGCCTTTGTGGCAGACCGGCAGCAACGGTGTCCGGCCCGGATGAAGCGCGCGTGCGCCCCCGGGCGGAACAGCAACATCTTGCCCTGAAGATAGCTTTCGGTGGAGAGCATCGCCTTGTACTCCCCGTAGTCGCCGAGGTCGAGAATCGAGGCGCGGTTGTACTCGAACAGGTCCTCCACCATCAGCAATTGCAGCACGGTTCCGACGGAGTACCGGGCCAATGCGGGATCGAAGCCGATCTCGTGCAGCAGGAAACGGCCGGCGTACTGAAATCCGACCACAAACGCGCACGCGGTGCCCCCGCAGACCAGGAGATAGGAGCGCATCCAGCCGCGCCCGGAGGCGAACAGCAGCCGCTTCTTCAGCAGATCCGTGGCGCTCAGCCCCCGCCCGTGCAGCACCCATTGATAGGTCTTCCGTGAGATGGCGACGGCCTGCTCCAGAAACTCCGAAACCTCCTCGGGCCGTTCAAAGCGTACGAATTGCATCTCGCCCAGCTCGCCCTGCCGGATCTTCCTCACGGCCCGGTTCAAATTCTTCCGGTGCTTGGACGAGAACTTGCCCATGTACTGCTCGAAGGATCCTTCCACCCTCAGGATGAGGTGCGGCGACGGCGGCTCCGGCTGATAGAGGAGAAACCGCTTCCGCACCAGCTCGCTGCCGCTCAGGTATCGCCAGAGAAACGAATCCAGCGGTATCTCCTCCAGCGAGATGGCGTCCACCCCCGGATGAGAAGCCGCCAGTTCGGAAAAGATCTGATCGTAGGCCGCCTCCTCGTCGGCAACACCGAGCACCTCTCCCAGCAAGCGGAGCCGCGTGAGCGGGAAGCGCGCGACGGCGTAGTGGCCGAGATGCCACTTCAAAGGCCAGTCGCGCTGCAAGAACGAAGCGACCCCGCAAAGCCCGCCGGACCGGTAGAGCGCATACACGAATAACTGATCGGTATAGTCCTGGAAGTACCCGCGCAGCCACTCCGGATCGTGCAGGGGAGCGTCCGATTCCTGCCGGGCGCGGAGGGAGCGCCAGTCGGCCAGGATGGAGTCGCCGGCCTGGCACAGGGGAATGCGTTGGAGCCGGTATTGCCCGGCTTCCGCGGCCACTTCAAGCACGCACGACCTCCAGGGATCGCGAGGGCTCCAGTTGCACCGGTTCGCCGTTCATGCTGAGCGAGCGCTGGCTGGCCTCCAGCACCTTCAACACGCGCCAGCCGTCGTGCCCGTCGGTTCGCGGCGTCCTGCGCGTCTCGACGCATTCGACGAAGTGGCGGCACTCCACCAGCAGCGGCTCGTCCGCGGGGAAATGCACTACCGTCCCCTCCGGCCTGACCGTCACGAAGCGGCCGTCAACCAGGTTGATGTTCTTGTCATACACCTGCAGCTTGCCGGTCTTGCGGACATCGTCGAAGACCGCCATCCGCCGCTCCCCTACCACCACCAGCTTCTGCTCCTTGTACGGGTGCAGCCAGCTTACGAACAGGTGCGCCCGCGTTCCGCGGTCGAACAGCATCGTGGAAACCGTGACGTCGGCGATATTCGGCTGGAGGTAGGTGCCTCCGGTGGCGGTTACCTGGATGGGCATCCGTTGCAGCAGCAGCAGAATCACGGAGATGTCGTGGGGCGCGAAGCTCCAAAGCGCGTTCTCCTCTCGCCTCACCTTCCCCAGGTTCAGCCGGTTCGAGTAGATGTATTCGATCCGCCCCAGTTCCCCGCCCTCGATCAGTTCCTGCAAGCGGGTGATGGCGGGATGGAACTCCAGCAGGTGCCCGGTCATGAGGATGCGGCTCTCGCGTTCCGCCAGCGCCGTGAGCGCTTCGGCCTCCTCGCATCGCAAGGTGAGCGGTTTCTCTACAAAAGCGTCCTTCCCCGCCAGCAGAGCCTGGCGCGCCATGGCGTAATGCCGTTCCGCCGGGGTTGCGATGACCACGGCGTCCAGCGACGGATCCTCCAGCAGCGCGTCGTACGACGTTTCCGTGCGCACACCGGGATAGTTTTCGCGGAATCGCGCCAGCGTTTCCGTATTCGAATCGCAGATGGTCCCCAAGACCCCCAACTGGTGAAAGACCCGAACCAGGTTCGTGCCCCAATAGCCGGCTCCCACTACGGCAAGCCGCATATCATACCTCCTCCGATCTCTTGTCTCATTCAGGCTTCCCGCGCAGCCCGGCGCCGGCGGCCGCAAGCTCCGAAACGATGTGCCGGAACTTTCCGGACCGCTCGCGTGGAAGTTCCGCGAGATACTCGAAAGTCACCTGGAGCGGCGACCGAAGCCGCTTGCTCCATAGCTCGCGGATCCGGTCCTCGAACTCCCGCCGGAACTTTCCGTTGCTGACAAGCTGCACATGAAACCCATCGGTGCGCCGCTGATAGATGCGCACCTGTTCGATCCCTTCGATCTCCCGCAGCACCGAGAGCAGCGAGGAAGGATGCAGCAGCCGGCCGTCGGCGGCCAGCACGGCATCATTGGAGCGGCCTTCGAGCTTCTCCAGCAGCGGGAGCGGCCTTCCGCACGGACAGCGCCGGGCCGATAATGCGCCCACGTCGCCGGTCGCGTAACGCAGGAAGGGCGCTTCCCGGGAATGCAAATCGGTGACCACAATTTCGCCCGTCTCTCCCGCGGGCAGCGGGCGGCCGAGCGAGTCCACGATTTCGACAATCACCGCGTCGGCCATCACGTGCATGCCGCCCTCGGGACATTCGTGGGCGATGAAGCCGCTGTCGCGGCCGCCGTAACCGTCAGCCACCGGACAGCCCATGGTTTCGGCGATCAACTGGCGCTGGTAGGGATAGAGCACCTCACCGGTAACGAAGACGGCCTTGACGCCCCCCCGCCGCAAGTCCCGGCCCTGTTTTCTTGCGTGCAGGCAGAGCAGATACATGGTGCTCGGGTAGGCGAAGATCTGGCGGCTGCGCCCGGATTCGATGGCATCCAGGTATCGCGAGATCACCGGTTCGGTCATCTCGTACGCGGAGAGGAGCCGGGTGGCCATCAGGCGGTCCCGCAGGTGGCGCAACAGGTCCTGGCGGCTCGCTTCGACCGGCGATCCCCAAATCGCCAACTCGGGAACCCCCACCGAGAGCCCCCACCACCTGGAAACGCGCTGCCGGCAGGCCACGCGCGAGGCGATGCGCTCTTTGGAAATATCGAACAGCAGCGGCTCGCCCGTCGAGCCGCCGGTCGACGAAGATGCCAGACTTCCGGCGATCTCGGACCGCAGGCTCGCCCTGTGCTTCCTGACGTCGGCTTTCGTCAGAACAGGCAGGCGCGCAAGGCCGGCCGGGCCTTCGACGTCGGACGGCTTCAGGCCGGCCTCCTGCATCCGCGCCCGCACGTAAGGGACGTGAGCGTAGCAATAGTCGATGAACGCCCGCAGCTTATCCCACGTCAACCGTTCCCGTTCGGGAAAGGTAAGGTGGTCCGCCGCCTCCATCTCCCTCAGCAGCCGATAGGTGGGGTGCCCCTTCACCCATTCGTGCAGGGGGAAGAATACGTTCCAGACCAGCCGAGGATAAAAGCCACCGCCTGCGTTCATATCGCCGTTTGGCAACTCCGTCGCTCTTCAGGCTGCGCCGGGCGGGGACGCGGGCTGAGGCCTTCCGCCGGCGAAATGCCGTAAGCCTCGTAAAGCCGCCTCCGCACCTCGCTCCAATGGCACGCTCGCGTCAACTCCGATGCCGATCTTGTCAGTTTCGCAGCCAGAGACTGGGATTCCAGCACTTTCCGGACCGCCGCCGCGAGGCCCTCCCAGTCCCCCGGTTCGACAAGCAGCGCATCCCTGCCGTTCCGGAAAATGGCGGGTATCCCACCGGCGCAGGTGGAAACCACCACCAGGCCCGCGGCCGCGCCTTCCAGCAGCGAACCCGGGAAGTTGTCCACCTGGGAGGCATTCAGCAGGATGTCGCATTGGTCGTAGATGGCCGGCAGATCCTGATGGCTTACGTGTCCCAGAAACCGCACGCCCTTAAGTCCCCACGCCGCCACCAGTTCCCGCAGACGCGCCTCCTCGCTGCCGGTGCCAGCAATCCACAACGTCGCGTCGGGGTATCGTTCCTGTACGGCCCGAAAAGCCTTCAATGCCGTTTCGTTGTCGTAGATGGCTTCCAGGTGCCGGGTGACGAGCAGCCTGGGCCGGATGGCCTCCCGCTCGCGGTAAGGGAAGCTTTCGGAATCCAAAATGTTGGGAACAATGGAAACTTCCACGCCAAAGCGGCTCGAGATCGCCTCACCCAGAAAGCGCGACGGCGCCGTAACCACGGTGGCCCGCTTGAAGACCGGCCGCACAAGCCATCCGCAGGCGCGAAAGAAACGGCGGCCGGCTCCTCCCCGGTAGTTCAGAACCACTCTCTTGCCGCACCGCCGGCCAACAAAGACGGCAGGCCACACGACCAGGAAGAAATAGAGCCAGGACGCCGCGAAGACGTGAACGATCTCCACCGCGGGTGTCAGGCGCCAGAGTGCGCGCCAGATGGCCACGGACTTCGCCGCGGTGCGCAGGGCCGGCAAACGCTCGAAGGCGCGCAGCAGTCCCGAAAGCGGGTAGTTGGCGGGCACGAAGGTTACCGCGTGACCCTCGGCGCGCAGGAGTTTCTCCAGCTTGCGCGCCTGCAAGGCCATCCCGCCGTAAGGAGGCGGCAAGGGCGCCACCAGGAGCACGCGCCGCGCGGCCGGAGCCTCGGCGTGCGCCTTCACGGAATGGCTCTCGCCGCTCATCGCGATGGCTCGGCCGGCCTCCCCACCGCGCTGGTCTGGACTGGCGGGGGCGCCCCCACTTCCGCCAACTCCTTGTACGCCACCTTCACCCCGCCGTTCGCGCCGTCGGTATAGCTGATCCAAATGGTCCCGTGGTCGATCTGCAGCGAACTGGTGAATCCGCAGCCGTCGCCGTCGACTACCTCCGAGACCCACCCCTGCGCCTCCCGGCGAGCTAGCTTGAGAAGGCCCACCCCGGCGTCATAGTAGCCGATGAAAGGCCGCCCGCTCGCGTCCACCACGAGGGAGTTGCGATCGGGATAGCCCACGCGAGAAACCGTGTCCACCAGTTCGGTGTGCCAGAGGCCGTCGCGCCGCACCGCGTACTTCACCCCGGGAGAGGAGGTATTCATGTAAGAGAGGTGCGGCGTCCCCGCTTCGTCCAGGGCAACGATGGCGGAATATCCCACGTACTCCCCGTTATTTTCCGCCTGGCCTTCCACGTGTTCGAGATTCCAAACCCGGCCGTCCCAGTAGGCGTAGCGCATCCCGGCGGTCGCGGTCGTCACGTTGGCGTAGGCCAGGTGGAGGCGGCCCTGGGGATCGATCGCCATGGCGTTGAATTTCCCGCTCCCTTCGTCGGAATCCACCAGCCGCGACTCCCAGTACTGCCCCGTCCACGACACCACCCGGAGGCGGATCCGGATGTCGCTGCCTCTCGGTCCCCGGTATTCGTAGAACGAGATACTGGGGTTGTCCTGGCTATCAAGGACGATGGAGGTGTAGTAGCCCACCACGTCGGAACTTACCGGAATAGCCCTCGATTGCCAGCTTTGCCCGTCCCAGTTGACGTACCGGAGCTTGGCGCCGCTAATGGTCCCCTCATCCGCGTAGGCGATGCGGGGGCGCTCTTTCGAATCCAGCACCAGGGAACAGAAGCTGGCCTTCACTGCCAGCGGCATGGTGAACCAGCGCCCGAGATTCCTGTCCCGAAATGCATACTTCAGCGTGTTTCTGCCGTCCGCGACCACATAGGCCAGGTGCAGATTGCCGGATCGATCGGCTTTGAGCGAGGTGAACCTGCCCGCCCCGGACTGGTCCACCACTTCCACCCGCCAGGCGGGAGTGTCCGCGGCGCCCGCCGCCATGGCGATGCATCCGGCAAGAATCGCCGGATTAATGAAGGCTCTTGCCTTTTTCCAGATGCTTGTCATAGGTCAAGCCTCTCCCTTCTGCCGCCGCCCCACCAAACAGGCGGCGCTTCACACCCGCGCGTATGGCCCGGAAGCCGTCGCGCAACCAGCCCGGCAGCAGCCGCGTGAACAGGTATGCCAGGAACGGAAGCGGATCCCTGGCGGACCAGATCGCGTAAAGGCGCCTGCCGCGGGCCAGCCGGAACAGCGTGCGCAATTCGGGATCACCCTTCCAAAGCAGCGATAGAGCCGTGGTGCAGAAGGTGTCCTCCGCTATCCACTTCTGTCCGGATGCTTTTCTTTCCACGGCGGGCTGCGGCAGCCCGGCGTGGTCGCAGTATGCCAAATACATCAGGTCGACTCCGCAGGCGCTGCCCAGACGGTGCTGGTCCCAGGGCCTGGGATTGATTTCGATGAGCTGGTACTCCCGCCGTTCGGCGTCCCACTTGAACTCCGCTTCGGCGATGCCGCTGAAACGCATGGCTTCCAGAAGCCGTGCCGTGGGTTCGAACAGTTCCTCCCGCTCGATGCCCTGCACGATGCAGCCGGTGCCGAACAGCCGCGGCACCTGCAACACCTTGCCGGTGTTGAAGCCCGCCACCCATCGCGAGTTGCGATCCACGTAGCCGGCGGCGATGGCCAGCAGTTCGTCGCCGCCCGGCACCATCCCCTGCAGCAGGACGCGGCTGCCGGCCTGCGACACCGTGGCGTATTCCGCCAGCAGTTGCTCCGGAGAGGCGATGAAGACAGCCTTCCGCGCCCCCACCAGCCCCCACTTTCCAGGCTGCCGCCATTCGCGCGCCGATACAGGTTTCAGCACGCAGGGGTACGGCATCTCCCGGGCGGCCCGGCGGGCGTCGTCTTCGCTTTCGACCATCCGGCACTCGGGCGTCGGTACGCCCGCGCGCCGGGCCCACAAATATGTCTCCCACTTGTCCAGACAGGCCTCGAGCGCGGGCGCATCCGGCATCACCAGGCTGAAGTAGGGCTCCAGGTCGGCGCGGTACCGGCCCAGGAAGTACAGGTCGTCGTCCCGGGTGGGAAAGACCACCGCCCGGCGGGAAAGCTTCCGCCCGAACCGCACCATCCACTCGGCCAGCGCCTCCGGCTCGGTCCTGGAGTCCGGGCAGAACAGCGTCTTCGCGTAGCGGGTGTAATTGCCGTAGATGCCTCGCCGCGCCGTCAGCCCGATCACCGGGATGCCGCGCTCGCCCAGGCTCCGGGCGATCCCCAGCCCGGTGTAGAACATGTTCAGCACCACCGCCGTCGGCCGCATGCTATGCTCCAGTCCCGCCGAAGAACACCCGCTCCCAGACAGCGGTGCGCTCGAAGTAGTCTCCGGCCATGCCATACATACGTTCGGTGAAGCGCCGCCGGCCGTCCAGCCATTGCAGATAAAACCAGTTCGCCAGGGTGAGGGGCAGCAGCGGGCGGGCCTGTTCCAGGGGCAACTGCAGGCGCTGGGCGTATCGCTCCACCAGTCGCGGAACCTCCCGCACCAGGGAGCGTTCCCACCGGCCGGGCGTATCGCCGTCCACCGTCAACCGGGAGATCAGCAGGGTGAAGAGATCGTAGAACGGGATGTCGATGACGCCGAAGCTCTCCCAGTCGACGATGTGCCATCTCTTCCGGTCCGACAGGATGTTATCGAGATAGAGATCGCCATGCTGCGGAATCGAGGGCAGCGAGTCGAGCCACGGCTCCGCGGCGGTTTCGGCCAGCATGGCGCAGCCGCGGGCCACCGCGCGTGCCGCGCCGAACTCCGCCAAAGCGCGAACCGGCGTGGCGACCATGCGTTCGTGCCGGCCGCTCGCTAACCCGGTTGGCCTCACCAGGGCCGCATGCATCGCCGCAACCTCTCCCGCCAGGGCGCGAAGTTTCTTCACCGAGGGATCCCAGAAGCGGAGGCCCGGCACTCCGGCCATCCACAACGTCCAGAATCCTCCCACCACTCCGAAATGGAGCGGCCGGGGAACCCAGCGGGGGGCTCGACGGTAGGCGTAGTCCAGGTTCTCGTACTCCCGCTTCGGAATCTCCGGCTCGCGGTACAACTTGGTGGCCACCAGGGGATACTTGCCGCCGTTAAACCAGAGCAGGTTGATGTTGCTGTGGTGCGAATGATAGTTGTTATGGAACAGAATTTTCCAATCGTCGTGAGCGGGTATATTCCACTCAGCGGCCTGCCTCGCCAGAAACGCCTTGCAATCGCCGATCATAGCGGCGCCCTCCTTACCGGCAGCCAACCAACCCGTTGGGACACGCCCGAAACCAGCCGCGCCGCCAGCGAGGCCACCGTGCCGGCTTCCGCGGGAGAAAGCAGGTTGGCTTTCCAAACCAGCGCCGGGAACATGCAGAGCAGAACTCCTTTCAGTGCCAGGCCGGCCCATACCGTCTCCGGCTGCAATGCCCGGGAGATGGCGTATAAGCAGGCGCCGAGCAACAAAGTGCCGCCGAAACGGCCGATGCCGAACGGCAGCGGCAGCGTGCGCTGCGAGAGCCAATAGGTTCCGGCAGTGATGATCAGGAAACTCAACAGGGTCGCCCAGGCGGCTCCCACCATCCCGTACTGCCGGATCAGAATGTAGTTCAATCCCAGGTTCAGCACGGCGGCGGCCGCGCTCACCCCCCCGATGGCGGCTGTCCGCTTAGCCAGTAACGCTCCCGCCTGCACGCAGTTGCCGATCCCGGCGAAACAATAGGCCAGCGCGATGGGCGGAATCATCTCCCGGCAGGATGCAAAGCCCGGGCCCACCATCAACGTCACGATTTCCGGGCTGAGCAGCGAAAGCGCCAGCGTCGCATAGACCAGCACCGTGGAGTAGAGGCCGAAGATCTGCGCATATACGCTCGGATGGTCCGGCCGGCTATAGACCGCATACATGCGCGCCTGCCACATGATGTAGAA
>JAWLGN010000124.1:0-15024 GCA_041685075.1 Bryobacteraceae bacterium | reverse complement strand
GCTTTACCAGCAAATCGATATCGCCCGCATCGCCCCGCCCGTGCCTGCGCCCTTCGCAGAACGCCAGCAGCGTTCCCTTTTGCGTGTGGACCACGGCGGGAATGCGGTAGGTGTGATAGCCGCCCTCTCCCGCGCGGTAGACCACGGTCTCTTCAGCCTGGGCCAGGCACCCGGCGGCGGCAATGGCACATACCGCAAGCGTTCGAAATCTCATGCGAAGATTATGGCTCACTTCCCCGCGGTTTTCGAAAGCAACTCCAGCAGCGCGGAGGTGATCTTCCGGGACGCCTCGATCTCCAGAATGTTGGTTCCCAGCCAGGTCTCGTAGCCGCCCAGCGCGTGCTGCTCCGGCGTCGGCAGATACCCGTACCATCCGTTCGCCAGCGAGATCACGAACGTGCGGTCCAGCGGGCTGCGCTTCTTGATCTCCAAGCCGATCTCCACGAAAGCCTCGGCCGGAATGGTTGCAATCCCCACCTCCCCGATGCGCAGCGCCTGGAGGAACAGCGGGACTTCGGCCGGATAGTCCCTCATCGCCAGCACCCTTCGGGCGTAGACTTCTTCGCGGTTGTGAAACTTGGGCGGGTCTTTCAAGATGGCCTCCGCGCGCCGGATCTGGTCCGCGCCCGGCACCCGCACCGCGATGGGAACCTCGCGCGCCGCCGCGGCCAACGGCACCCACGGCTGCCAGGTCAGGGTCTGGCAGGCCTTCCACACCTCGGCCGCCACCATGTTGGCCACCATCCGCATCTTCTGGTAAGGCGGGTACCGCGGGCGTTTGGCCTGGCGGAAATCGATGTTGTTGATGTTGCCGCTGGTGCCGTTGGACATGATCCCCACAAACGGCGGGTCCTGGCCGCCGGCGCCGAGCAGTTCGCCGATGCGCTCGGCAAACATGCCGAAGTAGTCGGCCGAAACGGCGGCGGGCTCATTCCCTCCCACGTAGTGCAGGGAGTAGTTGGCCAGCAGCGCTATAGGCCGCCCGGAGATGGATCGCACCGCCAGGAAAGCGATCTCGGGGTCGGTGGGTCCGGCCGGTTCCAGCAGGTTGGGATGCCCCGCGGGCGGGTTCATTCTCACCTGGTCCACCCCGCCGAAGGGATTGCGCAGCTCCGGCCCGGGCTTCATGCGCCAGCGGCGGTTGAACACCTGGGTCGGCTCGCGACCCGCGCCCCAGGCGATTTCGGCCGGCTCGAGATTGTGAATGGCGCACAGCGCCGCGTCGGCGATGCGCTCGACCAGAAAGCGCTGGTAATCGTCGAGCGTGCGCTCGAGAATGCCGCCCGCGCCGCGCGCGCTGGCCGACGAGTGGGTATGGGTGGCGGAGAGCAGGATGTTCTCCACCGGCAGCCCGGCCTTCTCGTGAATGGCGCGCCGGGCCGCGTCCAGAACGTAGCGCGGAATCCCCAGGTTATCGCTCACCACGATGGCCAGCCGCGTAGCGCCGTCGTCGAGCACCAGGGCGCGGGCGTGCAGCTCATCGTGAATATACTTCGACGGGGTGGGGACCCAGCCGCCTACCAGCGGCAGCCCCAGCGGCGGGGTGATGTTGCTGGTGGCCGCGCCCGCGCGAAACACGCGCCCGCCGGTCTGCGCGATGCCTGGCAATGCGAGCGCCAGAAACAGGATCAGGAATCGTTGGATCTTCTTCGCCATGCCGCCTCCCGGAAGCGACCAGTATACGCCGCGTCCTGCCTTGACAGAGCGCCGGGCCGTCTGGGAATCTGGATCGTTCATGTCCCTACCAGCCGCCGCCCCCGGCGCGGAGCCGCCGGCACGGCGCATGCGATGGTTTATCATCTCGCTGGCCTTCTTCGCCACGGTTATCAACTACCTGGATCGCCAGACCCTCTCGGTGGCCGCCCCGGTGCTGCGTGAGGAACTCGGCTTCGGCGATATCGAGTACTCCCGGATCGTCTTCGCCTTCATGCTGGCCTACACCATCATGAACGGCATCTCGGGACCGCTGATCGACCGCCTGGGCACCCGGCGCGGCTACGCGCTATGCATGGCGTGGTGGTCCGGAGCGGGCATCCTGCACGCCTTCGCGCGCACGCCCCTGGCATTGGGCGCCTACCGTTTCCTGTTAGGCATGGGGGAGGCGGGCAACTGGCCGGCGGCCGTCAAGGTAGTTTCCGAATGGTTCCCGGTGCGGGAGCGGGCGCTCGCTTCCGGCATCTTCAACAGCGGCTCGGCGATAGGCGCCGTGGTCGCGCCGCCGCTGGTGGCCTGGTTGGTGCTGCGCCACGGCTGGCAGCAGGCCTTCTGGATCGTGGGGCTGACGGGCTTTCTCTGGCTGGCCGTCTGGCTGTTCACCTATCACACCCCCAAGGAAGCCCAGGCCGAGTCGCGCGCCCCCGCTCCCCCCGTGCTACCACTTTTTCGCCAGCGCTTCGTCTGGAGCCTCACGCTCGCCAAGGTCTTCTTCGACCCGGTCTGGTACTTTTACATCTTCTGGTTCCCGCAGTACCTGAGCAGCGCCCGCGGCTTCGACCTGGCCACCATCGGGATGTATAGCTGGATTCCGTTTCTCACCGCCGACGTCGGCAACATCGCCGGCGGCGCGCTCTCCGGCTGGCTGCTGCGCAAGGGCTTCTCCGCGCAGGCCACCCGAAAGATCGTGCTCATCCTCTTCCCCGCCCTGATGACCAGCGCCATTCCCGCGGTGCTGGTGCCGGATGCGCGCCTCTCCATCCTGCTGGTGTCTTTCGCCACCTTCGGCTACACAGGCAGCCTGGCAAACATGCTGGCGCTTCCGGCGGACTACTACCCCAAGAACGCGCTCGCCTCCATCTGGGGTCTGGCCAGCATGGGATCCGGCTTCGGCGGCATGTTGTTCAGCCTGCTCACCGGCTGGGCGGTGGCGCGCTTCTCCTACACCCCGGTTTTCATCGGCTTCGGCCTGCTGCCGCTGGTGACCTCGTTCATCCTGCTGCGGGTCACCTGCCGCGCCTTTGAACCACGCCGCGCGTGATGGGCTTATGCCGCTCTCGGCGGCGCTTCCGGCTCGAGGGGCGTGGGCTGCTGCTCCACCACTTCCTCCACGTACAACTGCTTTACCAGCGCCAACCCCACCGCCAGCAGCGGGGTGGCGATGAGCAGCCCCAGAAAGCCCAGCAGAATGCTGAAGAATACCTGGCCGGAGATGGTCAGGGCGGGAGGCAGATCCACGTTGCGCTGGTACATCCACGGCTCCACCAGGTAGCTCTCGACGCCCTGCACGGCGGTGTACAGGATGGCCACGTAGAGCGCCTCGGTGGGGCTCGCCATTAGGGAGATCAGGATCGCCGGAATGAAGGCCAGCAGGGGCCCGATATTGGGGATGAAATCCAGCAGCCCGGCCAGCAGCCCGAGCGAGAAGGCCAGCGGATGCCCCAGCGCCCATAGCCCGATGGTCGTGGCCGTCCCCACAAAGGCCATCCCCACGATCTTGCCCATCAGCCACAGCCGCAGGGTCTCCCCGATGGCGTCGATCACCTCTCCGGCGCGCCGCCGGCGGGCCTTGGGAAACAGCGCCACCACGCCGCTCTTGTATTTCTGCGGCGCCATCGAAAGATAGATCCCCACCGCCAGGATCACCGCCGCGCTCGCCCCGATACCGAACGTGGTGCTGAAGATACGCGGCGCCAGCGGCGCAATCTGCTCGACGCTGGGGAGCACCGCGGCGTCCACGCCCAACTGCGCGCGCAGGTCTTCAAACCCCTGCGGCACCCGTTCCCGCAGAATGCCCAGTTGCGTGATGATGCTGGGCGCCATGGTGATCCCCGCCAGCAGCAGCAGGCCGCCAAGGCCGACAATCACCGTCGCCAGCGCCCAACCCTCTGTCAGACGGGTATGGTCCTGGACGAATCGGCTCACCGTGCGCAGGAACACCGCCAGCAGCACCGCGGCGAAGACCAGCAGGAAAATATCGGCGGTCTTCCAGAAGACCAGCGCGGCTCCGCAAAGGAGAATGGCGATCGACACCGCCAGCGCGGCGCGGCCTGCAAAGCTGACTGGCACACGATGGCAGCGGCATTCGCGCGGCCATTGTTATGCCGCTGACGCTTTGGCCTTCGCCGCCCCCACCACCAGCATCCCAATGGCGATGGAGCGGATCTTGGTGTCGGGCGATTCGGCGCGCGAGAGCAGAATGAGCGGCACCCGCGCCCCCATCACTACCCCGCCCGACTCGCCTCCGGCGAAATACAGGATCGAACGGTAGAGGATGTTGGCCGCTTCAATGCACGGCAGGATGAAAATATCGGTGCGCTCCACCAGCGGGCTGTCGATGCCCTTGCGTTCGGCGGCGAAACGGCTTAGCGGCACGTCGAGCGCGATGGGACCCTCCACGTAAGCGCCGGTAATCTGGCCGCGCCGGTTCATGGCCGCCAGCGCCGCCGCGTCCACCGTGGCGGGCATTTCGGAGTTGACGAACTCCAGCGCCGTGAGCGCCGCCACGTTGGGTTTGGCGATCCCTATGGCGTGGGCCACTTCGATCGCGTTGCGGCAGATCTCCGCCTTCTGCTCGATGGTGGGGGCGATGTTGATAGCCGCGTCCGACATCAGCATCAGGCGGTTGATGCCGGGGACCTGGAAGACGATCACCTGGCTCAACTGCCGGCCGGCGCGCAGCCCGGCCTCGCGGTCGAGCACGGCGCGCACCAGCGTGGCGGTGGGGAGCTTACCCTTCATGAGCAGGTCCGCGCGCCCCTCCCGCACCAGCGCGATGGCCCGGCGCGCGGCGGCGGCGGGGTCCGGCTCGTGGATGATCTCCTCCGGCGCGGGGCGGTAGTCGATGGGATCGGCCAACGCGCGGATTTTCGCGCTATCGCCCACCAGGAAAGCCTCCGCCAGCCCCATATCCCGCGCCTGGCGAAGCGCCGCCAGCACGTCCGGGTCCTGGCCCGCGGCTACGGCAATGCGTGCGGGGCCGCGCCGCCGCGCGGCCTCCACCAGCTCGTCCAGGTTGCGATACATCGGCTACGCGCCCGCCTTCTTCCCCAGCACCGCGCCCGCAATCTCCTCGAACTCCGCGGCGGTGAGCAGCGCCTTCTTTTCTATGGCGATGTGCTTGACGCGCGCCAGGATCTCGTTGGACTGCTCTGCCGTGGCAGTCAGGCCGCGGCGCTCCAGGTGCTCCTCGATATTGGCGATCCCGCTGCCCTTCCCCAACGCCACGTCGGGAGCGGGACGCCCCACCATCTCCGGCGCGAACGGAATGTACTCCAGCGGCGCCGCCTTCTTGCACCGCCGGTGGAACATGGTGACGATACCGGACTCGATGTAGTACAGCCAGTCGCCCACGATGGGACGGTTGGGCGGCAACTCCAGCCCGGCCAGCTTCTGCACCAGCTTCGAGAGTTCGTAGAGCACCTCGGTCCGGATTCCCGTGTCCACGCCGTACATCGTGCGCAGCGCCATGGCGGTGTCTTCGAGCGCCACGTTGCCGGCGCGCTCGCCGGTGGCCGAAACCGTGACGTGCGCCACCGACGCCCCGTTGGCCAGCGCCGAGATGGTATTGGCCACCCCCAGCCCGAAGTCCTCGTGGCAATGGATCTCGACGGGCTTGTTGAAGCGCGCCTTGAGCCGCCGCATCACCATCCCGATGGCCTCCGGGGTGCACCCGCCGAAGGAGTCCGCCAGCGTCAGGGCGTCCATGTGTCCCTCGGTGGCCACCTTCTCGATGAGATCCAGGTAGCCCTCCAGCTCCGAACGCGTCGAGTCGATCGTGAAGAAGACCGTGTACAGCCCGGCCTCCTTCGCCGCCAGCGTGGTTTCGATGGAGGACTTGATGGCCCAGTCCATGTCCTTCCCGTAGGCGTTCTTGATGATGTGATCGCTCGACGGGATCTCGGTGATGACGCCGTGAACGCCGCACTCCTTGGCCAGCTTCACGTCCGAAGGCATGCAGCGCGCGAAGGAGAAGATCTCCGGCCCCAGTTCGAGCGCCACGATGTCTTTGATCGCGGCCTCGTCATCGGCCGAGACCGCGGGCATGCCCGCCTCAATGCGGTGGACGCCGGCTTCGGCCAGCTTCCTGGCAATGGCCACTTTCTCTTCGCGCCGGAAGGCAAGGCCGGTCTGCTGCTCACCGTCGCGCAGCGTCACGTCGTGAAAGCGGATCTGCTCGGGAAAGTGCAAGGACTCCCGTACTTCGGGGGCCCAGTTCCAAGGGCTCGTGAACCACTTATCGGTCTTCCAGGGCTGATGCATGCCATTCTCCTCGATCCACCATGGTAGCCGCGTCAGGCGGGTTCCGCCACTACCGGGTTGCGAAGCTCTCCAATACCCTGGACGGTAATTGCCACATCGTCGCCGGGCCGCAGTAGCCGCGGCGGATTGCGCGCGTAGCCCACGCCGGCGGGAGTGCCGGTGGCCACCACGTCGCCCGCCTCCAGCGTGAAGACCGAAGAGAGATACTCGATCAGCTCCGGAATCCCGAAGATCAGGTTCCGCGTATGGGAGCGCTGCATCACCTGCCCGTTGAGCGTCAGGCTGATGTCCAGCGCGTGCGGTTCGGGGATTTCATCGGCCGTCACCACCCATGGACCTATGGGCGCGAAGGTATCGAAGGATTTCCCCATCAGCCACTGGCTGGTGGCCATCTGGAAGTCGCGCGCCGAGACGTCGTTCAAACAGGTATAACCGAAGACGTGCTCGCGCCAGCGTTCCGCCGGAATATAGCGGCCGCCGCGGCCCACCACGAACGCCAGCTCGGCCTCGTAGTCCGGCGCCTTGGAGGCCCGCGGCAGCACGATGGGCTCGCCCGGCCCGATGATGGCGGTGGCGAACTTGGCAAATACGGTCGGCACGTCGGGCAAATCCACGTTCATCTCGGCCGCGTGGTCGCGATAGTTCAAGCCCACGCAGATGATTTTGGACGGCCGCAGCAGGGGCGCCCGGAGCTTCACTTGGCTCAGTTGCGCCACGGCGCCGCCCGGCGGCCGCAGCAGCCATTGCCGCACCGAGTCCAGCCCGTCGGCGCCCCGCGCCATCACCGCCTGGATACTCTCCAGCCCGCTATCCCGCAGGCTGATCACCTCTTCGCCCAGCACAACCCCTGTTTCTACGTAAGAAGCGCGTTGGAAGTTGACGAATCGCATGCAGTTCCCTTTGTTTTCATTGTGCTGTGAATGAGGTGCGCGGGTCTACTACAGCCGGCGATTCGATAGGAGCATTCAGGTGACCGATAGCCGCATGAAGCTGTTATCATCGAACTAACGGCTGGTCTGGCCCGAAGCTCTTCGCGCTTGTCCAGGCTCGATTCCTGCACTCGGAGAAACTGATGAGTTTGTTGTGGATGGGGATTGTCACGCTGGCAATCCTCCAAACGTCCGTGCTGTTTACCACCGTTTACCTCCACCGTGCCAAGACGCACCGTGGTATCGACCTGCATCCCCTGGCCGGCTTCCTGATGCACCTGGAACTGAGCCTGTTTACCGGTATCGTGCCGCGCGAATGGGCGGCCGTGCACCGCAAGCACCACCATTTTTCGGATAAAGAGGGCGACCCCCACAGCCCCGTGTTGCGCGGCCTCTGGACCGTCCTGTTCGGCAACTTCTTCTTCTACCGCCGGGAGGCCAAGAATCCCGCGGTGGTCCGGAAGTATACACCGGACTGGAAGGACGATCTGCTCGACCGCCTGCCCTTCATGGAATACGCCTTTCTGGGCGGCCTCGCGATCTTCATCCTGATGTTCGGCCCAGCGTGGGGGACCGCCGCCTATTTTCTCCAGGCAGTGGTCTACATCCTGCTGAACTCGGCCATCAACAGCGTCGGCCACATGGTCGGCTATCGCAACTTCGATAACCAGGCCACCAACCTGCGCTGGCTGGCGATGATCACGGCGGGCGAAGGCCTGCACAACAACCACCACGAGTACCCCACGGCGGCGCACCTGGCCGTCCGGCGGGACGAGTTCGACCCCGCGTGGCCGTTCATCCGTCTACTGGAGCGGCTCGGACTCGCAAAGGTGAAGCGGCTGCCGATGGCGCGCGCGGCCTGAAATCCGGGCGGCGTCACTTCCATTCGTGCGCCAGCATGCTCCAGACCACCAGGTCTTGGAAGCGGTCGTTCACCCACTCGGCCTGGCGCAGAACGCCTTCCCGGGTAAAGCCCAGCCGCGCCGGGACGGCGCAGCTCCGGGTATTGCCCACCGCGCAGCGGATCTCCACGCGGTGCACCGCCATCTCCCGGATGAGGTGATCGGTGAGCGCCGCCGTCGAGCGGGTGACGATGCCGCGGCCCTCGGCCTCGCCGTCCAGCCAGTAACCTATGGAGGCGCTGCGGTTGGCGCGGTCGATGGCGCGGTATCCGGTGCCCCCCGCCAGTTGCCCGCCGGCCCAGATACCCAGGTGCAGGGCCTCCCCCGCGGCGCGCTGCGCCCGGGCCGTCCGGATGAACTCGAGGCAGTCGGCGGCGGCGCGGGTCGTGTCCACCCAGGGCAGCCAGATCCTCAGCCGCGCCCGGTTGCGCTCCACCAGCCGGTAGAGCGCCTCGGCATGACACTCCTCGAGCGGCCGCAGCTCGATGCCGTCTCCGATGGCGCGGGGAAACATGCCCCATAGCATGCCAAAGCCGCACGGCGGCTGCAATCGGTTCCGGCTAAACGCGCTCGCCCCGCGTCTTATCCCCATGCGGGATCCACTGCCCGGGAGTATTGCAGTTGGCCAGGAGGGTGTCGTCGCCAACCGGCAGGATGCGTACGCCGGCCCCCGCCAGCGCCCGGGTAATGCTGCGGACGCCGCCGGCGAAGGCCTCCGCCAGCACCGGGAGGCAACGCGCCTGGTAGACCGCGCAGAGCGGTTCGGGCCGGCCGCTCGATCCGGCGGGCAGCAGGCAGTCCGCGCCGCCGCCTTCGGCCGCCTCGAGCAGCTCCGCCAGGAAGGCCGCCGTGACGTTCGGCATATCGCAGGCCACCATCAGGTTCCACCGGGCGGTGGAGCTGCGCAGGGCCGAGCAGATTCCGCCCAGCGGCCCCGCGCCGGGGGCCAGGTCGCGGATGACCGGATATCCCAGCCCGCCGTAGAGCGCCCGATCGCCCACCAGCGCCGCCCAGCCGGCGGCCCGCGCCACCTCGCCGGCCACGTATTCGGCCAGCACGCCGCCGCGGTAGGGGAGCAGCGCTTTATCGCGGCCCATGCGCCGGCTGCGGCCGCCCACCAGCACGAATCCTGCGCGGGCCTCTACGGGATCGCCAGACACGCAAAAATGATAACATTAGGGCTGATTTCGTCATTGGTGCGCCGCGTTAGCTGTCGTATAATGGAGCCGTACTACACGAAGATGGGGAAATGTTTCCATCTGGCGATCGCGGCGATTACCGCCGCCGCGGCGCTTCAGGGGGGCACCGCGGTCGCGCCTGCCGGTAAGGTCGCCACCGTGGTCCGGTCCGATCCCCGTACCGGCCGGCTCGTGCGCAAGGTGGTGGTGACCCCGCCCGCCGCACGCCCCCGGGCTCGCGCTGGTAAAACGGCGCCGCTCCCCGCCTCCTTCAACCAGACCGTGGAACGCATCGCCTACGAGCATGCCCTGCCCGTGCAGTTGATGCATTCCATCATCAAGGTGGAGAGCAACTACGACCCGTACGCGGTCTCACCCAAGGGCGCCCTGGGACTGATGCAGTTGATCCCGGCCACGGCGAAGCGCTTCGGGGTGAAGGACGTCTTCGACCCCGTCGAGAATCTGCGTGGCGGCGCGCGCTACCTGCGCTACCTGCTGGATCTGTATGGCGATTATCCGCTGGCCCTGGCGGCCTATAACGCCGGGGAGGGCGCGGTGGCCCGCTACGGCGGCGTGCCCCCGTACGCCGAGACGCAGGAGTACCTGGTCAAGGTGAAGCGCGCGCTCGAGGAGTCGCGACGCAAGGCCGGACTGGAGAGCGCCGCCGTCGCCCCGCGGCACGAGTCCGGGGAGGCAGAGGGCGAGCGCTACAACAAAATCTACGAAGTGGTGGGCCCTGACGGGCGGGTCCGGTACGTCTCGCGCTAACGGCATGCGTGCCACCCTCATCGCCGCTGTCGCCGTCGCCGCCGCGGGGACGGCGTTCCTGCAGCCGGCTTGGTGTCAGTCGTTGCGGGTGAACGCCGTGCGCACCTGGTCGCTTGAAGGCGTCACGCGCGTGGTGATCCAGGTTTCGGGAGATTTCGACTTCCACGCCGACCGGCTGCCCAACCCGGACCGGATCTTTTTCGATATCTTCCGCGCGCGGCCCTCCTTCGACGGCCGCCGCACCTTCTCCACGGAAGTAGGGGACCGGTTCGTCGCCCGCGTGCGCGCAGCCGAGACGCTGCCCGGCGTGACCCGGGTGGTTCTGGATTTGGCCTCGCCGGTGGAGTTCAGCGCCACCAAGCTAAGCAACCCCAGCCGGCTGGTAGTGGAACTGCGCCCGGCTGCGCCGCAGCCCGCCACGGCTCCAACATCCCCCGCTCCGGCGGTGCCCGCACCAGGCTCCGCCGCCCCGCCTGCGCCCGAGCCAACCGCCGCCCCGGCGCCCGCCGCCAGGCCGGCCGCGCCGCCGCCCGCCGCCACCGCGGCCACCCGCACCAGCGACGGCAAGAGTTCGCTCATCCGGGCCCTGGGTCTCAAGCTCCAGCGCATCGCCCTCGACCCCGGCCACGGCGGCCACGACCAGGGCACCGTGGGATCCCGCGGGCTGGTGGAGAAGGACCTGGTGCTGGACATCGCCCAGCGCCTGGGCCGCCTGCTCGAACAGGAAATCGGCTGCGAGGTCATCTATACCCGCACCGACGACACCTACGTGCCCCTCGAGGCCCGCACCGCCCTGGCCAACGAGAAGAAGGCGGACCTGTTCATCTCCCTGCACGCCAACTCCTCGCGTTCGGCCGGCATCGCCGGCGTCGAGACTTTCTACCTGAACTTCACCGATTCCCGCGACGCCCTGGACGTGGCGGCCCGCGAGAACGCCAGCTCCGAGAAGAATATCTCGGAGTTACAGAGCCTGTTACAGAAGATTGCCCGCCAGGACAAGATCGACGAATCCCGGGAACTCGCCAAACGCGTGCAGGCCTCCCTCCACAGCGCCACCGTGAAGTACAACCGGGCCAGCCGCAACCGCGGCGTGAAGGCCGCGCCGTTCATCGTCCTCATCGGCGCCCAGATGCCCTCCGTACTGGCGGAAATCGGGTTCTTGAGCAACTTCCGGGAGGAGAACCTGCTGAAACGCCCCGAGCACCGCCAGCGCGTGGCCGAAGCCCTGCTGCGCGGCATTTCCCGCTACGCCCAGAGCCTCAGCCACTTCCAGGTGGCGGAGGCCGGCAAAGTCGAGTAGATCCGGCCGTCCTTATTTCCGCCGCGCCACCAGCCGCACCGTGCGCGTGCGGGCGACCGGCGCCTCGCCCAGGGCGTCCCGCAGGATTTCGGCCTGCTCCTGCTGGTGCCGGCGCCCCAGTCCCGTGGCGGGGCTGGCGCTGTCGGGCCGGCCCACGTAGGCCAGCTCCCGGCCGGTGGCCTCGGCCAGCGGCTGGACGCGCTCCGCCATGAAGCGCCACGCTCCCATGTTGCGCGGCTCCTCCTGCACCCACACCAGTTCGGCGGTGACCGGGTAGCGCAGCAGCGCGTCGCGAATCTCTTCTTCCGGGAACGGGTAGAGCTGCTCCACCCGGAGGATGGCCACGTGCCCGGCCTTCTGCTGCTCGCGGGCCGCCAGCAGGTCGTAGTAGATTTTGCCGGAGCACAGAATCACGCGCCCGGCTTCGGCGGGCTGGCGCTCGGGATCGTCCAGCACCTCGCGGAAGCCGCCCGCGGTCAGCTCGTCGAAGGTCGAGACCACGCGCGGATGCCGCAGCAGGCTCTTGGGGGTGAAGATCACCAGGGGCTTGCGCGTGCCGCGCCGGTCGCTGCCGCCGTACATCTGGCGGCGCAGCAGGTGGAAGTACTGCGCCGGCGTGGTGCAGTTGGCCACCTGCATGTTGTTCTCCGCGCAAAGAATCAGGAAGCGCTCGATGCGCGCGCTGGAGTGCTCCGGCCCCTGCCCTTCATAGCCGTGGGGGAGCAGCAGCACCAGCCCGCTGGGCTGGCCCCACTTCTGCTCGGCCGCCACGATGAAGTTGTCGATCATGACTTGGGCGCCGTTGGCGAAATCGCCGAACTGCGCCTCCCACATCACCAGGGTGAGCGGGTCGGCCACGCTGTAGCCGAATTCGAAGCCCAGTACGGCGTACTCGCTCAAGCTGCTGTCGAAGACTTCAAAGCGCGCCTGGTCCGGCGAGATGTGTTGCAGGGGCGTGTACTCCGCGCCGCTCTCGTAGTCGGAAAGCACCAGGTGGCGCTGGGTGAAGGTGCCGCGCGAGGAGTCCTGGCCGCTGAGCCGCACGGGCGTTCCCTCCAGCACCAGGGTCCCCCAGGCAAGCGCCTCGGCGAAGGCCCAATCGATGGGGCCGCCGGTCTCGAGCGCCTTCCGCCGCCGTTCCAGAAAGCCGCGCAGCTTGGGATGCAGGCGAAAGTCTTCTGGCAGGGTGGTGAGGGCCCGCACCACGCGCTCCAGCGTGCCGCGATTCACCGCCGTGCGCGGGCAGAAGCTGCCGATTTCTTCCTTGGGAACCGCGCTCAACTCCTGCGGCTCGAAACGCTCGGCCTTCCGCTGGGCGGACTGGAAGCCCTCCTCCAGCCGCGCCGCCTCGCGCCGGCGCATCTCGGCCGGTTGCTCCGGCGCGATGACGCCTTCCCGCACCAGTCGCTCGGCGTAGAGGGTCGCCACCGAGGGATGCTCCCGGATCTTGCGGTAGAGGATCGGCTGCGTGTAACTGGGGTCGTCGGCTTCGTTGTGACCGTGCCGCCGGTAGCAGATCATGTCGATGACCACGTCCTTCTTGAACTGCTGGCGGAAATCGAAGGCGATCTGGGCCACCCGGATGCAGGCTTCCGGATCGTCGCCGTTGACGTGAAAGATGGGCGCCTGCACGCCGCGCGCGACGTCGGTGGGGTAGGGCGTCGAGCGCGCCTCTTCGGGCATGGTGGTGAAGCCGATCTGGTTATTGATCACCAGGTGCACGGTGCCGCCGGTCCAATAGCCGTCCAGTTGCGAGAGGTTGAGGGTCTCCGCCACGACGCCCTGCCCGGCAAAGGCCGCGTCGCCGTGGATCAGCACCGGGATGACGCGCGCGCGGTCGGTGTCGCCGATGCGGTCCTGCTTGGGACGCACGATGCCTTCCACCACCGGGTCGACGGCTTCCAGGTGGCTCGGGTTGGGCGCCACCGAGACCAGGATCTCCCGGCCCTGGGAGGATCGCCGCACCCCCGTGGCGCCCAGGTGATACTTCACGTCGCCGGATCCCTGGGTGCTGGCCGGGTCCTGGTCGCCCTCGAACTCCGAGAAGATCTGCACCAGCGGCTTCTCCACCACGTTGCTGAGCACGTTGAGCCGCCCGCGGTGGGCCATCCCGATCACCACCTCGTGCGCCCCGGTGGCGGCGGCCCGCTCCAGCAACTCGTCCAGGATGGCGATCCCGGCCTCCCCGCCCTCCAGGGCGAAGCGCTTCTGCCCTACGAAGCGCGCGTGCAGGAAGTGCTCGAACTGCTCGGCGCGCACCAGGTTCTCCAGGATGCGCACCCGCACCTCGTCTTCGAGCGGCCAGCTATTGGCCTGCGGCTCCATGTAGTGTTGCAGCCAGCGCTTCTGCTCCGGGTGCTGGATATTCATGTACTCGCACCCGATCTTGCCGCAGTAGGTGCGCCGCAGCGTCTCCAGAATCTCACGGAGCGTGGCGGACTGCCTGGGCCCGCCGGCGCCGCCCAGGGCCTCCCCCAGGGTGCCGGTGAAGAACTCGCGGTCCAGGTCCCAGATGGTGAGGCCGTAAGTCACCGGGTCCAGCTCGGGATGGTAGGCGGGTTCGTGCCCTATGGGGTCGAGGTCCGCGATCAGGTGCCCGCGTACGCGGTACATGTTGATGAGCTGGATGACCCCGGCCTGCTTGGCAATCTCCTGGCTGTGCGCTCCCAGGGCGGGAAGCGCCGCCTGCCGGTCGGCCTCCCAGCGCACCGGCTGGTGCGGCATCTGGAGGCTCTCGAAGATCTCCTCGTAGAACCCGTCGGCGCCATCCAGCAGTTCCTCCAGCCGTCCCAGAAACATCCCCGACTCGGCGCCCTGGATGACCCGGTGGTCGTAGGTCGAGGTCAGGGTCATGATCTTGCTGATGCCCAGGGCCGAGCGCAAATCCGGCGCCGAGCCGTGAAACTCGGCCGGATAATCAATGGCGCCGGCCGCGATAATGGCCCCCTGGCCGGGCATCAGCCGCGGGTTGGACGCCACGGTGCCCACCGTTCCGGGGTTGGTGAGGGAGATGGTGGTGCCCTGGAAATCGTCCGGCGTCAGCCTGGCGGTGCGGGCCCGCTCGACGATGTCGTCGAAGGCCGCCAGATACCGCTGGAAGTCCATGGCGCCGGCGTCCTTGATGTTGGGCACCAGCAGGTTGCGGGCGCCGTCCCGGCCCGCCACGTCCACCGCGATCCCCAGGTTGACGCGCTTGCGCACCAGCCGCGCCGGCTGCCCATCGCTTTCCGCGTAGGCGTTGTTCAGGTTGGGGAAGCGCTCCAGCGCCTTGACGATGGCCCAGCCCAGCAGGTGAGTGTAGGAGATCTTGCTCCTGCCGACCAGCGTGCGGTGCTGGTTGATGATGCGGCGGTTTTCGTCCATCACCTTCACCGCCACGGTGCGCTGGGAGGTGGCCAGCGGAATCTCCCTGCTGGCGGCCATGTTTTCGGCGATGCGGGCAGCGGCGCCGCGCAGCGCCACCCGTTCCCCTTCCGGCGCCGGGGCGGGCGCCGGCGGCCGCGGCCCCGGGGCGCGGCGTTCCACCGGTTCGGCGGACGTGCGTGGAGGGCCGCCGTCGCCGAGTTGCTCGAAGCGCCGCTTCCAGCTCTCGTCCACCGCGCTGCGGTCGTTCAGATACTGTTGATACAGTTCCTCTTCCAGCCAGCTATTGATACTCATCTGTGGATCGGAATCGACAGCCATCGCGGAAAGCCTTCCTTGCTCCGGGCGCCCCATCACCCGGCCTGATCCCATGATACCCTTGCGGCCCG
>JAWLGN010000463.1:0-2749 GCA_041685075.1 Bryobacteraceae bacterium | reverse complement strand
CCCCGCTCGAGAAAATGCGGCAGCGCCGCCAGGGTCATGTGGACGGTGCCCCAGAACATCACGTTGATGGCGGCGCCGAAATCCGTCAGGGTCATGGTTTCCACCGGGCCCACTTGTATGATGCCGGCGTTGTTCACCAGGATGTCGAGACGGCCGTAATGCCCGATGGTGGTTTCGACGGCGCGCCGCGCCTGTTCTTCGATGGTGACGTCGCAGGGGATGGTCAACACCTGCGCTCCGCGCGCTTCCAGGTCCTGGCGGGCGCGCTCCAGCGCTTCGCCGTTGCGGGCGCAGAGGGCCAGCGGGCAGCCCTCCTCGGCAAAAGCGCGCGCCATCGCCAGCCCCAGGCCGCGCGAACCCCCGGTGATCAATACTACTTCGCCCGCGATGTCCGCGGCGCTCCACCTGCGGTACAGCTCCCGGGCCGCCACCCCCGCGGCGGCGCCGGCGGCCAGCAGCATCAACCGTTGCCGGTTATCGATGGCGCGCATTCTCATCCCCTCCTTCTAGCGCCCGGAACCGGCGCCCTTGTCCTTCTCATCGTGGATCCGGATGGATTCTTCCACGGTCTCTTCTTCGCCCTCGGCAAGATCGTCCTGGTGCTCGCCCTGAATGGGCTTGACCATTGTTTTAGCAGTCTCTCTCTCGGCCATGACGTGCCTCCCTAGTTGGGATTCAGGACCACTTTCATGCACTCGTTCTTCTGGTCCCGGAAAGTCTTGTACATGCGCGGCGCCTCTTCGAGCGGCGCGCGGTGCGTAATCATGAAGCTGGGGTCGATTTCGCCGTTGCGGATGCGGTCGAACAGCGGCCGCATGTAGCGTTGCACGTGGGTCTGCCCCATCTTGAAGGTCAGGCCTTTGTTGAAGGCCGCCCCCATGGGGAACTTATCGATGAATCCGCCGTAGACGCCGGGAATCGAGACCGTCCCCCCTTTGCGGCACGCCTGGACGCACTGCCGCAGCACGTTGGGGCGGTCGGTTTCGAGCTTCAGCGCCTGCTTGGCGCGGTCGTACATGGCGGGCAGGTTGGCGGTGGCGTGCGCCTCCATCCCCACGGAGTCGATGCAGGCGTCGGGCCCCTGGCCGCCGGTCATCTGCTTGAGCGTGTCCACCACGTCCAGGTCTTTGATGTCCACCGCTTCCGCGCCGCCATCCTTGGCCATCTGTAACCGCATGGGGATGCGGTCCAGCGCAATCACCCGCTCGGCGCCCAGCAGAAACGCGCTGCGGATGGCGAACTGCCCCACCGGCCCGCAGCCCCACACCGCGATGGTGTCGCCCGGCCGGATCTGGCAGTTCTCCGCGGCCATGTAGCCGGTGGGAAAGATGTCGGAGAGAAACAGCACCTTCTCGTCCGGCAGCCCGTCCTCGATCTTCAGCGGGCCCACGTCGGCGAAGGGCACGCGCGCGTATTGCGCCTGCCCTCCTGCATAGCCGCCCATCAGGTGCGAGTAGCCGAACAGCGCCGCGGGCGACTGCCCGTAGAGCTTCTCCGCCCAGGTTGCGTTGGGGTTCGAGTTATCGCACAGCGACCACAGGTCGCGCTTGCAATAGAAGCAGTTGCCGCAGGAGATGGTGAAGGGCACCACCACGCGGTCGCCCAGCCGCAGGTTTTTCACCTCGCGGCCCACCTCCACTACTTCCCCCATGAACTCGTGGCCCATGATGTCGCCCTTCTGCATGGTGGGGATGTAGCCGTCGTAGAGATGCAGGTCCGAGCCGCAGATCGCCGTCGAGGTGATCCGCACCACCGCGTCCCGCGGATTCAGCAGCCTCGGTTCGGGAACGTTTTCGACGCGTACATCTTCGCTTCCGTACCAGCACAGTGCTCTCATGGCGTCCTCCTTTCCGGTTACCGGCTCCAGGCCGGGGAATCGCTGGCGGGGAAGGATTGATCGCTGGCCACCCCCACTTCGTCCAGGCGCTCCCCGCGCACGTACGGGCTTTCGACGGCGCGGCCCGCGCCCGCTGGCTGCCCCTCGGTGGTGGCGATTTCGCCGGCTTCCATAATCTGCCGGAAGCGGTGCAGATCTTCCTGGATCTGCTGCCCCGGCTCCTCCCCGAAGATGCTTGCCAGCAGCGCGCCCACCGCTCCGCCTGGCGGGTTGTATTGCAGTTCCACGTTCACGTACGTGCCCCGCCCACCGGGCGCGTCTCTGAACCAGACCGAGCCGGCGTTCTGCACATCGGCGCCCGGCAGCGAGCGCCACGCGATCATCTCGTTCTCGATCTCGTTGTACAGCTCCGCGTCCCACTCCACGGTTCGCCCCGCCGGCGCCGCCGCCACCCAGTGACTGCGCCTGTCGTCCAGCACCGTCACGGACTTGAGATGACGCATGAAGCGCGGCAGGTTCGTTACGTCGCGCCAGAAGCGGTACACTTCGTGGCGCGGCCGGTCCACCGTAATGGCCTTGTCCACCCGCAGACCCAGCTCATAGGGCACGCTGATGGTCTCGGCGCCCTGGCCCAGCGGCGCCGTGCGCACTCCCAGGGCCTTGTAGAGGAATGATCGGCCCGTCACCCCGCGGTACAGCAGCAGCCCGCCCGCGGCCGACGCCGCAATCAACCCGCCGGGGGAGCGCCGCCGCATGCCCCAGGCGGCCAGCGCGGCGCCCCCGAATACGGACAGCACCCGCTCCACCGGCGCCACGTTCTCCCCGTGCTTGCGATGTGTGATCCATTGCACGGAACACCTCCTGTGCGGTTCATCACGCGCGTGGCGGCAGGGTCCCCGGAGGCCGGAATTT
>JAWLGN010000462.1:0-2760 GCA_041685075.1 Bryobacteraceae bacterium | reverse complement strand
TATGAAGGACCGGGCGAGTGGCGGAAGTCCGAAGAGCCGGTGTGGGTCTACAGCTATCCCACCCTGCGGATGACCTATCGCGCATGGGGACTCTCAGGCGGCGACGCTCCCGTGCTTACGCTGCGTCCCGGCAGCGTGGGACCGGTGACGCCGGGCGCCACCAACCCGGAAAACCCTTTTGTGGCCGGCATGCCGGTGGTAGCGGTGGCCGCGCGGGACCTGGTGGCCGATGGCGCCCTCCACACCTTCGAAGTCGACCTGCGCGGCAGGATGCGCACCCCGCAGATCGATCAACTGCGCTTTGCGCTGCCCGCGGGAGCGCGGCTCGAGATCGAGACGCTGGAGTTTCGCGCGGAGCCGGACATCCTGCCCTGCGTGGCCGGCGGGCCGCCCTTGCCCGCTCACGCCGGGAAGCTCGCTATCGCGGGAGCCTCGCGCTGCGCCGGATTCCCCGCCACGTCTCTGCGGGGCAAAGAGAGCATCCGGATCGCCGGAAACGGACGCAAGGGCGGCACCCTGTATCTCAGCCTGTTTCCGCATTTCCCCAACGTCTCGATGTTCGCTGCCAACCTGCCGCCGGAGAAGGTGCGGGTGAAGGAGACGAGCGAGACCGCCCACTTCATCGCACGGCTGAAGTACGCGGACGGATGGGAGGAGGAGCAGTTTCCCTTTTCGCTCGACGAGCGGCGCCACGTGCTGCTGAACCGCAAGGCGGCGCTCTACGCGCTGGAGCTGGATCCGGGGCGCGAACTGGCGGATGTCGAACTGGTGGACCGCAGCGCCCACATCCAGGTCGTGCTGTTCGCCGCGGGCATCTCGCCGGAGGCCGCGCCGCGCGCCAGCGCCGAACTGCAGCTTCCCGCACCCCAGCCGGACCACCCCAGGGCGGCGCCTGATCTCTCCGGCTCGCGATGGTACCGGATTGGCGCGGCGGATGCTATTCGCGCGGAGTTCAAACAAAGCACCGGGCCGGATGGCCAGCGGCTGCGGCTTGCGCTGCGCAACGTGAGCGGCCGGGTGCAGGAGTTCACCCTCGCGTTTCCGTCCCTCACCATCCGGCCGGCCGATGCGGCGGAGCAGGTCTATTACCTCTTCCCCCGCCAGGGCGCCGTTATTTCACGCGCGGAAAGAACCTTGGAGGCGAGTTACAACGCGGCATTCCCGCTTCAGTTCGTGGATGTCTTCTCGCCCCACGCCAATAGCGGCGCGTGCGTCGTGGTGCGGGACACCCAGGGGCAGAGCAAGCAATTTCGCCTGCGGAAAAACGGCGCGGCGGTGGAAGTCGAAGTCGAATACCTGGTGCGGCTGGCTCCCGGAGAAACCTACCATCCTCCCGAGGCGCAGATTATCCAGCACGGGGGCGACTGGCACCAGGGACTCGCGGCCTACCGCGCCTGGGTGGCCGGTTGGTACAAGCCCGCGGGGCCGCGGCCGGCGTGGCTGCGAACGGCATTCTGGGCGCGCAGGGAATACCCGATCGGCGGCGCGGGCGTGCTCTTCGATGCGGCGCGCGGCCGCTACACCTACGGCGAGCTGCTGCGCGACGGCAAGGCGTTCGGCGGCGTCGATTTCGTCGATATCTCGGGTTGGGCACTGTCGGAGAAGCTGGGGCGCGTGGGCGATTATCCCATCGAGCTCGGCGGGGAGGAAGACCTGCGGCGCAACATCGCGCTGGGCCGAGAAGCCGGGGTCCGCACGGGTCTCTACTTCGAGGGCTACCTCGTCGACAGGCACTCGCGGGTCGGGCGCCGGCATGGAAAACAGTGGCAACTCGTCGATGCCGACGGCCAGGGCGCCTGGTGGCAGGGCGGCGAGCCGCGGGAGATGTTCGTCTGCCCCTATGCCGCGGGGTGGCAGCAGTACCTTTCCAGCCGGGTGGCCGAGGTGGCGCGCACGACGGGCGCCGATGCCGTCTACCTGGACCAGTTCGGCTTCGGCCGCAAGCGCTGTTATTCCTCCGCTCACGGGCATCCCAGCGGAGTGGAGACCCTGCCGGGGGAGATCCGGATGGCCAGGGAGGTGCGGCGGGCGCTCGACCGCGCCGGCAGGCGCAACACCATGATCTACATCGAAGAGACCCCGCCCGATGCCGCCGCCCCTTACTTCGACGCGGCCTTCTGCTACAACCTCCCCCACGCGGACACGCGGCTTTCTCCCGCCAAACTGAATCTTTCGCGCTTCGTCTTCCCGGACATCCGGCTGTGGGACATGGTGTCGATCGGGATCGATCCGCGGGTGCTTCCGGCCGAAGACTTCCGCCTCTCCCTGTGGCACGGCAACGGCCTCTGGCTGAAGGGCCATTCCGATACCTGGTACGGCGAAGACCTGCTGCGCTTCATGCGCCGCGCGCGGGAAATCCTGGGAAAGCACGCAGCCGCGTTCAACGGCGCCGCCGAGCCGCTGGTCGCTTCGCCCCACCCGGCGGTCCTGATCAACCGCTTCAGCGGGGAAGGCGAGACGGTCTACACCCTCTTCAACGCTTCCTACAGGACCGCAAGGTTCACCTTCGAGGGCCGCGAACTGGTGCTGGCGCCGCGCGAGGTGGAGGTGGTAGCGGCCGGGCGCGGTCAGTCGTAGACGAAGTGCAGGACTTTCTTCAGGTCCTCCCAGGCTTCGCGCTTGGCCTGCACGTTGTAGGCGCGCAGCAGGTAGGAGGGGTGATAGGTCACCATCAGGGGAATGTCGCGGTAGCGATACCAGTTGCCGCGCATGCGGGTGACCCCGTCCCGGCTGCCCGTGAGGAACTTGGCCGCCGTGCCG
>JAWLGN010000461.1:0-2761 GCA_041685075.1 Bryobacteraceae bacterium | reverse complement strand
GGTTCTTGGCTGGAACCCATTCCAGAGTACAAGGGGATCGGCCTGCTGCGCAGCCGTCACGCGGCAGCAGTTATCGCGCTATCTTGGACAGCAATGGTTTGAAATAGATTGGTCGTGGATCGAGGAACTAGCAATACGGGACTGCTCGTCGTCTTCAAGCGTACCCGACCGTTAACTGCCGTACCCTGTAGCGTGGGGTAGCTTGCGGGGCTCACTTCCGCGATTCATGATAGTGCGCCATGAGCGATCAATGTTGGTAGACCGATCGTAAGCGTCAGACCAACGACAGGCTCCCAAGGAACTTCATCCCTCGGCCGGGGCAAGGCGGAATCCGAGGGCGTGTGCATGGGCCTCCAGTCGGGCTTGGGCGCGTCGGCGGAACTTCGCTTCCAGTTCTGCAAAGACGCTTTCTTGGTATGGCTGCCGTGTGGTGATCAGGTGATAGAGGATTCTGGCGAGCTTGTGTGCCGCGGCAACAATGGCCTTGGGGGCTCCCAGTTTGGCGCGCATGCGCCGGTAGTACTCACCCAGGTAGGAGTGGCTGTGATGGAGAGACTGAGCTCCGAGGCGAAGGGCGACGGCAGCACGGTTGTTCACCTTGCGCGTTTTGCTCGATAGCACCTGCCCGCCGCTGATCTCGCTATGCGGACATAGTCCCAACCAAGATGCGAAGGCGGACGCGCTGCGGAACTTCGACCAGTCCGGACCGACCTCCGCCAGCAGGACCTGAACGGTGGGCGAACTGATGCCCGGAACGGCTGTCAGCTCGACTCCGAAAATGCGCCAGTGCTCGCGCGTTAGATTCTCTTCCGCCTGTCGTCGTGTAGTCGATTTCTGCCGGACCTTCGGGGGCTCCACCTGGGACTCGAAGTCTCCCAACTGCCGCTCGATCTCGCGGTCGCATTCGCCGATCAGCTGCTGGCAGTGGCGGTAGCCGGCCAAGGACTGCCGCAACGTGAACAGGTGCTCGGGCCGGTAGTCGCCGACCAGCGACTTGGCCACGGTTTCGGCGGAGGCCTTGATGCGGCGGTCTCTCAGCTTGGCCAGCGTTTCCGGGTTGCGTTCCCCGCCCAGGATCGCGTCCAAGATCGCCAGTCCGGTCGCACCGGTGATGTCGCTGATCACGTGGTGCAACTGCACGTTCATCTGGCTCAGCGCCTTGTGCACGTGCTGAATGTGCTGACTGCTCATCTGAACCAGGCTGTCTCTGTGCCGCAGCAGCGCTCGCAAGCACAAACCGCCTGCTGCGGCCGGAAGGAGGCGTGCAGCAGGCCGACCGAGTGGAGATACTGCAGCCACTGGCAGTCCAGGACGTCGGTCTTTCTGCCGGGCACATTCTTCACGTGCCGGGCGTTGACCAGGCAGACCTCAAGCCCCCGATCTTCCAGGATCTGAAACAGGGGAATCCAGAATACGCCTGTTGATTCCATCGCGACGGTGCGGATCCGGCACGCCTGCAACCACTCGGCGAGCGCGATGAGATCGGGGGTGAACGATTCAAAGCAACGGACTGGTTCTGCGTCTCGGTCCGGCGGCACGGCCACGTAGATTTCCGTTGCCCCGACATCAATTCCCGCCGCGTCCGGTTCGATCAGTGGAGGCGTCATCCGCCCCTGCCCGTTGGTCTTTCTCTTTCTAGCCACGCTTCCTCCCATTAACGCCCTGGGCCGTCAGCCCAGGTCGTGAAAGAAGGGCAGTCTCCCAAACGGGATCGTCCGCTCGGCGGCCGAGCGCCAACGTCACCACTGACAAGACCACGCAACCTGGAACCACGCTTGACACCGGGCTTCAGCAGCGCCAGTCAAATTCCGGCTTACTTGCTGACGGTCGGGGCGCAGCACATGGTACCGCCGACCGACACCCAGCTCCTTGGCCCGTCATGACGTTGGTCCCCAACGTTGCCGCTTGACAGCGGAAGCTGCGCCAAACCAGGGGATGCGCGATGCGGCGCGAGTGCGGGATAATGCCGGCACCGGACCATGAGAATCGCCATGTGCCAGATGGCCGTCGAGCCGGGGCGGCCGGAACGCAATCTCCCGCGGGCGCGGGCGATGATCTGCGAAGCCGCCGCCCGCGGTTGCGAGGTGGCGGTGCTGCCCGAATGCCTCGATTTTGGATGGACCTTTCCGGGCGCGGCCGGCGCCGCACAGCCCATCCCCGGCCCCCTCAGCGACAAACTGTGCGAAGCTGCACAATTAGGCCGGATCCATGTCGCGGCCGGTCTGACCGAGCGCGCAGGTTCCCGGCTCTATAACGCCGCCGTCCTGATCTCGCCCGAAGGCCGCATTCTGCTGCATCATCGGAAAATCAACCTGCTTACCGGGGTGGAGGACGCCTTGTATTCCACGGGTGACCGGCTGGGTGTAACTTCCGTGGGAGCTGCAGTTATGGGCCTCGATATCTGCGCGGATAACTTTCCCGAGTCTCTGGCCATCGGAGAAACCCTGGCCCGCATGGGCGCCCAGATGCTGCTTTCGCCGTGCGCCTGGGCGGTGGAGGCGAAGCACGACAACCGCCGCGACCCCTACGGCGCGTTGTGGCGCGGTTCCTACAGTGCGCTGGCCCGGCGCTTCGGCCTGCCGGTGGTGGGGGTGAGCAACGTCGGCCCGGTCGCCGCAGGACCCTGGGCGGGACGCAAGTGCATCGGCTGCTCGCTGGCCATGACCGGCGAAGGGAAAATCGCCGCCGAAGGCCCGTATGGCGAGCGCGCCGAAGCGCTCGTCGCGGTGGAGATGCCGCTGCGCCGGCTACTGTGAAGCGA
>JAWLGN010000460.1:0-2781 GCA_041685075.1 Bryobacteraceae bacterium | reverse complement strand
TCCGCAGCCGTGGGATCGCCGCGGTCGAGCGCCGCCCGGGCGGCCTCGAACTGCTGCCGCGCCATCCCCACGTCGAGCGACCGGCCGGACACGGCGCCCACGGTGCGCTCCGCGCGTGCCGTGGTTTCCACACCTGCACGCCGCGGCTTGAAGGTGGTCTCGACCTCGACTTCGGTTTCGAGCGGCACCAGGATCGGCGTGCCGGCCGGAGTCGACGGGCGCAGCAGGTTCTCGGCGCGGCGCGCCATCGCCAGGCCCTGGTCCACGCTGCGGGATGCGGCATCGCGGTTGCCGGCCGCCAGCGACGCGCGCGCCTGCCGCGCCTGCTCCAGCGCACCGGATGCCAGCACCGTGACGTTCACCTGTTCGGATTGGGCGGCCTGCGGGGCGGCGCTCCCGGCGCCCAGCCACAGAACCGCAAGTACGGGTATCCCGATCATGAAAGCACTCCCCTCTGCTCTCACGATCCGATACCGGGCGCGAGCGCGGCTCTGCGGAAGCTCACACTCGCGCGCCGTGGGGTATGGAAACCGGCCGCGGAGTGCTGCGCCTCAGTACGCCAGCAGTACGTTCCAGATGAACTGGTAGCCGAAGGAGTCCACTTCCTCCCAAATGCGGCGGGCCAGTTCGGGGTCCCCGGGGATGGGCGGCAGTTCGTTGAGCTTGCACTCCCAGGGCAGGCAGGCGCCCGGTTTGGGTCCCGGCGGAACGACGTCAGCCGCCGCCCGGGCAGGCTCGGGCGCGGCGGGCTGCGGTGTCCGCACGTTGGCGCCGTAGACGCCGTACTCGCGGGTGAACTCGGTCATGGCCCGCACGTTCTCCACCGAGGCGTCGTTCTGCATGATGGCGCTGGCGTCCATGATGTAGCCGCCCAGCGGCGCGAGTTCGTCGATCAACTCCTTGCAGCGGGCCTTCACGGCTTCCGGGGTGCCGGTGGCCAGCAGGAAGTTCGGCACGCCGCCGCTCAGGCAGAACCGGCCGCCCAGTGCGCGCCCGGCGGCTTTGTAATCCGTGCGGTCGATGTGGAAGATCACGGAGCCTGCGGGCAGTTCGGCGAAGCGATCCAGGTGTGCGCCCCAATCGCCCTCGGCATAGAGCAGCACCTGGTTGCCGCGCGCCCAGATGGCTTCGATGATGGGCCGCAGGGTGGACCAGTAGATCTCCTCGAAAAGACGGTGCGAGATGAAGGGCACGCAGCCGCGGTGCATCCAGATGGGGATGGGCAGCTTGTGCTCGGGGTCCAGGCCCGAAAGGGCGATCCACTCGAGGTGCGGCTGGAGCGCGCGGCAGGCCTCCAGCACCTTTTCCGGCATCTCCATCAGGTCGTAGACCAGCCCCACGTAGCCGCGCAGCTTGTCGGCCAGGATGTCGAGCGGCGCCTTCAGCATGCCGGAGATGGAGCAGGGCATGCCGCACTCGTCGCGCATGCGCGCCACCTGCGGGCCGAAGGCATGGGCGTAGTCGAGCATCGCCATCGCGCCCTTCACGAAGGCCAGGTTGTTGCGGTAGCCGGCCGGCGCGCCCGCGGGGGCGGCTTCCGCGGCGACGCGCGGGAACCATACTTCATAAAGGAAGCGGGTGGGATCCGCAATCAGCGCGTCGTACTCCTCGCGGCGCATGAAGGCGTCCTGCTCGCTGGGCTCGCGGTATTGGAAGCCTACGTCGGCGGGAATGTCGATACCGGGAATGGCGTAGTAGCGCAGCCCCATGGCCTGGGTGAGGCCGGTCCACACGTAGACCATGTTGGGGACCATGGCGTCCCAGTCGAAATCCGCTGCGCAGCGGAGGACGGCCTCGAAGGCCTTGCGGTAGTCGTGGGTTACTTCCTGGCAGGTGAACCCGGTGTAAGTGGCGGTGAATTCCGCGGCCAGGGGACGGATGGGGACGCGGTCGGGCGTTCCATTGCGCATGGCAGCGACATATCGGCCCAGCCGCTGGGCGTAGAGTTCGCGCGGTTCTTCGTTCATAGCACTGCCCGTGTTATCCGATCCTAACGCAAAAAGCGGCGGCCGGGGTCGCGAAGAAGAGTTCCGCCGCCGGTTCAGCTACTATTGAATGTGGCCCCTATGGGCCGTCAGGTACCACTATGCGACATGCTTTAATCATGGCCGGCGGCTCCGGCGTGCGCCTCTGGCCCATGAGCCGCAGGACTCAACCCAAGCAGTTGATCCCGTTCATCAAGGGCCGCAACCTGATGCAGCTTGCCACGGAGCGGCTGGTGGACCTGGTACCGGCGAGCCGGCAGTACATCTGCGCCGGAGAAGTCCACCGCGACGCCATCCTCGGGGCGCTGGAAGGCTGGCCGAAGGAGCGGTACCTGGGAGAACCGAACGGGCGCGACACCCTGGCCGCGGTAACACTCGGCGCGGCGGTGATCGCGCGGCGGGATCCCGAAGCCGTGATCGCGGTCTTTACCGCGGACCACCTGATCGAGCCGGTGGAGGAGTTCCGGCGTATCGTGCTTCAGGGATACGAACTGGTGGAGCGGCACCCCGAAACCCTGGCCACCTTCGGAATCGCTCCCGACGGTCCCTCCACGGCGTACGGTTACCTGGAACTGGCCGAAGAGGTGGAGTGCGGCGCGCGGCGCGTGAAGAAGTTTCACGAGAAGCCCGCCAAGGAGGTGGCGCGGGAGTACTTCACCGCCGGTCCGGAGCGCTACTTGTGGAACTCCGGGATGTTTGTCTGGCGGGCGTCGACGCTGCTGGATTGCGTGCGGCGCTACGAGCCCGACACCCACGCCGCACTCACCCGCGCCGCCGAGGCCTGGGATACTCCCGA
>JAWLGN010000123.1:0-15596 GCA_041685075.1 Bryobacteraceae bacterium | reverse complement strand
GCGAGTTTCTTGATGGAGGAGACGGAGCGGTCGGCTTCATCGATGCTCACTCCGGCATCCTGGTAGCGGATCGGTTTTCGAACGGGCATGGGAAGTATTACTATAGCGCGGCATCCGCCGATCCGCCGCCACGTTGGTAACATTGGATGCGAACGTGCGCCGCGGGCGGCTGGTTCGAGCGGCGCCTTCTGGAGACAGACTGATGCGTTACCTGATCGGAGTGCTGGCGCTGTGCGGCGCACTGGCGGCGGAGACCCCCACGGCCATCGCACTGCGCCACGCGCGCGTGGTGACGGGCGAAGGGCCGGTGTTGGAACGCGGCACGGTGCTGCTGCGCGACGGGACGATTGAAGCCGTGGGGCAGGAACTCGAGCTGCCGGCCGATGCCTGGGTGATCGAAGGGCAGGGCCTGACGGTCTACCCGGGACTGACCGATGGATTGGTGGTGATGGACGCGCCCGCTGCGCCGGGCGGGGGAGGAGCGCGCGCGGCGCCCGCGCCGGCGGGCCGGCAGGCGGTATCGCGCGGGCCGGAGGACCGGCCGTCCACCCATAGCTGGCGGCGCGCGGCCGATATGCTGGCGCCCGAGGACCGGCGCATCGAGGAGGCCCGCAATGCCGGCTTCACCAGCGCGGTGCTCTACCCGGGAAGCGGGATCTTCGCCGGGCAGGGCGCGGTAGTGAACCTGGCGGGCGACAAGCGGCGCATGGTGGTGCAATCGCCCGCAGGGCAGTATGTCACGCGGGCCTTTCGTGGGCCGGGCAGCACCCCGGGTTTTCCGGCTTCGCTGCTGGGGGTGATGGCCTACATCCGGCAGATCTACCTGGACGCGGCGCACTACCGCGAGCGCCGGGCGGCATGGGAGCAGGGCGTGGCGGGAGTGGCGCGCCCGGACTACGACCGCGCCCTCGAGGGCCTGCTGGAATCTCCGCGCGTGCTGCTGCCCGCGCGCAGCCGCGTGGAGGTGGAGCGCATGGCCGCTTTCGCCAAAGAACTGGGGGTGGCCGCGGTGCTCTACGGCGCCGAGGGCGCCTACGCCGCGGCCCCGCGGCTGGCCGAAGCCGGGGTTCCGGTGCTGGTGAGTTTGAAATGGCCGGAGCGGGCGCGCGACCAGGACCCGGAGGAGCGGGAGAGCCTGCGGGTGCTCGAAGCCCGCGAGCGGGCCTCCTCCACTCCCGCGGCGCTGGCCAAGGCCGGGGTGCGTTTTGCCTTCTACTCCGGCGGCATCCCGCCGCGCGAGGTCCGCAAGGCGGTGAAGCGGGCCATCGACGCCGGACTTCCGGAAGAGGCGGCGGTGCGCGCTCTCACGCTGGCGCCGGCCGAGATCTACGGCCTGGAGCGGCGCATGGGCAGCATCGCGAAGGGCAAGATCGCCAACCTGGTGGTGACCGATGGGCCGCTGTTCGCGGAGAAAACCGGCATCCGGTACGTGTTCATCGATGGTGTGAAATTCGAGCCGCCGCGCGAGGCTCCGCCGGAAGGGCGCCGCGCGGCCACGGGAGGTGCGCGATGAAGCGGGTAGGGTGGTTGTTTGTGGCGGCCTGTCTGTTGCCGGCGGCGCCGCCGCTGGTGATCCGGAACGCCCAGGTCATCACGGTGACCAAGGGAAGCTTCCGCGGCGAAGTGGCGATTCGGGACGGCCGCATCGCGGCGGTTGGGGAGAAGGTGCTGATTCCGCCCAACGCGCAGGTGCTCGACGCGGGCGGGCAGTACGTCATGCCGGGCATCATCGACCCCCACTCCCACATTGCACTGGAGAGCATCAATGAGGGCGCCGTGTCGGTGGCCTCGATGACCCGGGTGGAGGACGTGCTCGACCCGGAATCGGTCGCCATCTACAGGGCGCTGGCGGGCGGCGTGACCACGGTGGCGCTGCTGCACGGCAGCGCGGACTCCATCGGCGGGCAGTGCGCCATCATCAAGACGCGCTGGGGCCAGGACGCGCGCGGGCTGCTGTTCGAGGGCGCGCCGCCCTACATCAAGTTCGCCCTGGGGGAGAACGTCACGCGCCCCGGCTGGACGCCGCGAGGCGGAGGGCCGCCCAACCTGCGCTACCCGGCCAGTCGCATGGGCGTGGAGGACGTCTTCCGCCAGGCCTTCACCGAGGCGCGCGCCTACCAGCGCGCCTGGCGCGACTACAAAGAACGGCGCGGGCGCGGCGAACCGGCCGTGGCGCCGCGGCGCGACCTGAAGCTGGAGCCGCTGGTCGAGGTGCTGGAGGGCAAGCGGCGGGTCCATACCCACGCCTACCGGGGCGATGAAATCCTCATGATCCTGCGGGTGGCCGAGGAGTTCGGCTTCAAAATCCACGTGCTGGTGCACGTCCTGGAGGGTTACAAGGTGGCCAAGGAGATCGCCGCGCACGGCGCCGGCGCCACCACCTTCAGCGACTGGTGGGCGTACAAGGTGGAAGCCTCTGACGCCATCCCTTACAACGCGGCCGTGATGGCCAGGAAAGGCGTGCTGGTCTCGCTCAACTCCGATAACGCGGAGTTGATGCGGCGCATGAACCTGGAAGCCGCCAAGGTCATGAAATACGGCGGGCTGAGCGAAGACGAAGCCCTGGCTATGATTACCATCAACCCGGCTAAACAGCTCGGCATCGACGGCCGCGTGGGCTCCATAGAACCCGGCAAGGACGCCGATCTGGTGATCTACGACCGGCACCCGCTCTCCAGTTACGCCAAAGTGCAGAAAGTCGTGATCGACGGCCGGATCTACTTCGATCGGGACGTGGATCTCAGCGGGCGAGAAGCCCGGGAGAAGCGCCGCCGCGAGTTGCTCGAGCGAGCCGCGGCGCGGAGCAAGGAGGCGCAGAGCAAAAATAGGAGGCCGCAATGAGAGGCGCACGACTGGTCTGGTTGCTGATGGCGGGCGCGGCGGTGGCAGCCGCTGCCGCCGGGGACAGCTTTCTTTTGCGGGGCGGCACCGTGCACCCGGTCTCCGGACCCGAGATTGCGGGCGGAAGCGTGCTGGTCATCGATGGGCGCATCGCCGAGGTGGGAACCAGGGTCCGGGCGCCCCGGGGCGTGCCGGTGATCGACGTGAAGGGGCTCGAAGTCTACCCCGGGTTGATCGATTCGGCCACGCGGTTGGGGGTCTTCGAGATCGGCTCCCTGCGGGAGACCAACGACTTCACGGACCTGGGAACGTTCAAACCGCAGTTGCGCATCGCGGTGGCCATCAACCCCGAGAGCGAGCACATTGCGGTAACCCGCGCCAACGGTATCACCGCGGCGGTGGTGCAGCCCGCGGGCGGAATCGTCGCGGGACAGGCGGCGCTGATTCACCTGGACGGCTGGACTAACGAGGAGATGCTCATCGAGCCGTCGGTTGCCATGCGGATGGAGTTCCCGCACACGGGCGGCCGGGGATCTTACGCGGAAAGAAAGAAGCGCTACCAGGCTCAGGTGCGGGAGTTGGAGGAGTTTTTCGAATCGGCCCGCAGATACCAGCGCGCGAAGGCGGCCGGCGGACCGGATTTCCGCCCCGACCTCAGGTTGGAAGCCATGCTTCCGGTGCTCGAAGGCCGCTTGCCGCTGCTCATCCAGGCGGACCGGGAGAAGACCATCCGGGAAGCCCTGGCGTTCGCGGAGAAGCAGAAAGTGCGGATGATTCTCCAGCGCGCGCCGCAAGCGTGGAAGCTGGCGGCGGAGTTGAAGGCGCGGGACATTCCCGTAGTGCTCGCTGAAACGCTGTCATTGCCGGAGGAGGAAGACGAGCCTTACGACCGCCCCTTCACCACGCCGGGGGAACTGTTCAAGGCGGGAGTGCAGTTCTGTTTCGCCACTTACAGTCCGGGTGGGGCTTCGACTAACCCGTTCAACCTGCCCTACCAGGCGGCTGCCGCGGTACCTTTCGGGCTGCCACGGGAAGAGGCGCTGAAGGCCGTTACCCTGGGAGCCGCGCGCATCTGGGGAGTGGCCGATCGCATCGGTTCGATCGAGAAAGGTAAGCTGGCGGACTTGATCGTTACCGACGGCGACCCGCTGGAAGTACGCACCCAAGTCCGGCGGATGTTTATCCGGGGACGCGCGGTGGACCTCGATAACAAGCACAAGCGGTTGTACGAGAAGTACATGAACCGGCCATAGCGGGGAAGCGGGTGAACGCGGTGCCGGTTATCGCGGCGCCGCGTGCGGGGTTATCGCGATGCCCGTGCGGGTTAGCGCGGCGCCGCGGTGCGGGATTGCACGGCGCCGGCGATTTTGGGTTTGATGACGGCCACCCCGATGCGGTGCAACTGCTCGACCAGCGTCCGGTACATGGCCTGATCGCGGTAGGTGCCTACGATGGCGCCTCCGGAGCCGGCGAACTTGGCTGTGGCGCCGGTCGCGCGAGCGGTTCGCACCATCTCCATGTTTCCGGGACTGATCTGGTAGATGGTGGCACGCAGGTCGAAATTGGCGTCGATTAAGCGATCCAGGGCGGCGTAATCGCGCTCCAAAAGCGCGCGGCGCCCCTGTTCGGCGTAGCCGGCCCAGGTGTGCATGGCCTCGACGACGTCGGGGTCGCCGCGGCGCCAGCGTTCCCGCACGTTGTTGTGGAAAACTTCCGTCCCTTCCCCCAGGCTGGTTCGGTAGGCGACATACACGTTGGGCAGCAGTGAAGCATCCAGCCGTTCGTAAGTGCCGTAGCCGAAGCGCTCCATCTGTTCCCGGTTGAAATCCATGTAGACCAGGCCTTCGTAGACCTGGATGACGCGGTCCTGGAGGCCGGCGGGAACGCCCAGTTCGCGGGTTTCGGTTTGCAGCGCCAGGTTGGCCTGGGTGGGCAGGTCGATCTCGATTTCGTAGTATTCGCAGAGGGCGCGCAGGGCGGCGACGATGATGGCGCTCGATCCGCCCAGGCCCAGGCGTTGGGGAATGCTGGACTCGTACTCGATGGTAAAGTTGCGGTCCGGCAGCTCGATCCCGCGCTCGCGGCAGTAATCCATGAAACGCACGATCAGGGCCTGGATGATGCGGATGCCCCCGTAGTAGCCTCGCCAGCGGGTGGTCTGGTAGAGGTCGTCCAGGTTCTCGAATACCGGCAGGTCGGCTTTGGAGAGGCGGATTTCCAGGCGCGCGCTGGGATAAAGCAACACCCGGGCACGGAAATTGGAGAACGAAAACGAGATGGTTTTCCCGTAGTAGCCGTCGCTGGGGTTACCCAGCAGCCCGGCGCGGGCGCTGGCGCAGGTTTCGATGATGTTCCGCATTATTCCGCCGAATCCACCATTATTGTAACCGGACCGTCGTTGACGAGGTGGACCTGCATGGTGGCCTGGAAGACACCTGTGGCAACCGGTACACCGGTAGCGCGCGCGGCCTCGACAAAGTAGTTGTAGAGGGCCTCGGCATGATCGCGGGGCGCGGCGGCATCGAAGCCGGGGCGGCGGCCCCGCCGGCAATCGGCATAAAGTGTAAACTGCGGGACCAGCAGGAGGGCGCCGCCGGCCTGCCGGATATTCAGATTCATTTTCCCGTTATAGTCGGCAAAAATACGCATGCCGGTGATTCGGTCCACCAGGTAATCCGCGTCCGCGTTCCGGTCCGCGGCGGCGATGCCGATGAAAATCAGGAGCCCGGTTCCGATGCTCCCGGTAACTTGGCCGCCGACCAGCACGCGGGCCTCAGTGACGCGTTGAATAAGAGATCTCATGGCGCGCGGGTGGAAAGAACCCGTACTCTGAGCTTACAACAGGAGGCGGTTCCGGCGAGACTTGCGCCGGAATGGCTCCACGGATGGAACCGTACAGTTATAAGGAACCGCGGACGCTAACTCTTTTCTTTGCCCGGATAACAAACGTATGTGTTATAGTGGCCGTGGGAGAAACCATGGCCAGAGGCAAAGCAACCAAAGCCGACGATCTTGCGACCCTGCAGATGGCATTGGTGGGGTACGAGCTCGAGCGGCAGAAGATAGAGGACAGAATCAAGGAGATACGCGCGCTCTTGGGGGGACGAAGGACTCCGCTTCCGTCCGCGTTGCCGGCCGGAGCGGCCGCTCCGCAGCCGCGTAAGCGGAACCTGAGTCCGGCGGCCCGCAAGCGCATCGCCGACGCGCAGAAGCGCAGGTGGGCCGAGCACCGCAAGAAGACGGCGCAAGCCAAGTCCGCGACAAGAAAGTCGTCGGCTAAGGGCGAGGCGAAAGCCGCGGAGTGAGGCTCAAGGGCGGCCCCGCCGTTCCGGCGGCGGGCCGTTCCAGCCGAAACGGTTGACGATCTCCGGAACCATCCCTTCGCCCGCCACGGTTCCCTTTTTGAAGAAGACGGCTCGCTGCGCCACGGCTTGAGCGAAGCCGATGTCGTGTGTCACGACGATCTTGGCCTGCGGCAGGCAGCGCAGAAGCGATACCAGCGCCGCGGCGCCGGGCGGGTCGAGGAAGGTAGTCGGCTCGTCCAGGATCAGGATCTCCGGGTTCATCGCCAGAATGCCCGCGATGGCGGCGCGCTGCTTCTCGCCGGCGCTGAGGTGCCAGGGAGGGCGATGCGCCGCCGCCGCCATGCCCACGCGTTCGAGGGCGTCCAGTGCGCGCGCGCGAGCCTCGGTGCGTCCGGCGCCCAGGTTGAGCGGTCCGAAGGCCACGTCCTCCAGCACGGTGGGCATGAAAAGCTGGCTGTCTGCATCCTGAAACACCAGGCCGATCTTTCGGCGCGCGTGGGAGAGGGTGTCGGGGCCGAGTGGGAGGCCGCAGACCCGGATGCTGCCCTCGCCCCTGAGCAATCCATTGAGATGCAGTACGAAGGTGGTCTTGCCGGAGCCGTTGGGCCCCAGCAGGGCCACGGTTTCACCGGCGTGGAGGCGGAAATCGACGCCCTCGAGCGCCGGGGTGCCGTCGGGATAGCGGTAGCGCAGGTTCCGGACTTCGATGAGCGGTTCGCTCACGCGGCGCCTCCCAGCGCCAGCCGCAATGCCAGGGGCAGGGCCGCGGCAGGCAGCAGGAACAGCGCGTCGGCTGCCCGCAGGCAAGGCTCTTCCAACAGTTCGAAGCGGCCGTTGAATCCCCGCGCGAGCATGGCACGGTGAATGTCGGTGGCGCGTGCGTGGGAGCGCGCGAACAGCACCGCCAGCAATCCCGCGGCGGCCTGGAAACGCGCGCCGCGATTCCGCCCGGCGCCGCCCCGCGAAGCGGCCGCCAGGCGCATCTCGAGAGCTTCCTCCCAAATTACGAACAGGTAGCGGTAGAGGAACTGCGCCACGGTCAGGAGAAAGCGCGGGGCGCCCAGTCCCTCGAAGCCGCGCAGCAGCGAGGGTAGTGGAGTGGTGGCCACCAGCAATAAAACAGCCGCAGCGGAGAGATAACTCTTGGCCGCCAGCAGGACGGCGCGATGCGGATCTCCCGCCAGCGCCGCGGCGCCCGCGAACACGGCGGAAAAGGGCAGCACCACGGTGGCGCGTCCCAGTGCTCCGCCGAGCGGCAGGCGGGCCCACAGGAAGCCTGCCGCCACGAGCGCGAGGTAGAGCGGCCCCAGCAGCGCGAAGTTCGCCTGGGTAATGGCCACCGTCACCAGGAAGACCAGCAGGGCGGCGATCTTGACGCGGGCGTCGCGGCGGTGCAGGGGGCTGGAGCGGCGGCTCCACTCGTCCAGCACCGCGTGGCGCACTCAGGCGCTCCGCTTCCGCGCCGCGAACCGGCCCCAAGCGACGCAGGCGCCGAAGATGAGCAGCAGCCCCGTGATGCCGGCGGCGGCTTTGCGCAGCCACTCCCCTTCGAAGAAGGCGGCCTCGTAATCGGCCAGCGGAGTGGCTACCAACGCGCTGGCCTGTTCGGAGATCCCTATGTCCTCGGCCAGGCGCTCCAGACCGTCGGGGCGGGCGGAGGCGAACAGCACCCCCACCACGGCCAGCAGAACGGCGCCGCCGGCCAGCGCGCCCACGGCGAAGGAGCCGCCCGCGGGTTTGCGGAGTAAATCCGGCTGCATGGTCTCCAGCGCTCCCGCCACCGCTACCGTGATGGCGCCCTCGAGCAGCGCGGAGACTGCGAAGACGCCCAGCGAAACGCCGAGTATCGCTTCAGGCATGGGGATGCCGGAGAGCAGCAGTTGCGAGATGGCGGCGGCGGCTGAAACCATCACCGAAAGCGCCGCCCCCAGGAAGATGGCCGGGCGCCGCCATCGCCCCGCTCCCCACCAGCGGTAGGGCAGCCAAGCAACCAGGACCCCGAGAAGCGCCATGTTCACCACGTTGGCGCCGAGCGCGAGGATGCCGCCGTCCTGGAAGACCAGCGCCTGAATGGCCAGGATGGCGGTCATGGTGACGGCCGCGGCCGCAGGCCCCAGGGTGTAGGCCAGCAGGGCGCCGCCTAGCAGGTGGCCGCTGGCCCCCACCGCCACGGGAAAGTTGATCATCTGGGCGGCGAAGACGAAGGCGCCCATCACGCCGAGCAGGGGAATGCGCTCGTGATCGAAGCCGCGCTGAGCGCGCCGCGCCATCACCCCCACGGCGGGGGCCGCCGCAATGTTCATCGCCGTCCAGACAGGCGTGCTGAGAAAACCGTCCGGGATGTGCATGGGCCGTTTTCACGGTATCACGATTGAAAAATACGTGCCACCGGTACGGGCGGCGGTCAGCCGTCCTTCGCCAGCGGCAGGTCGCCTTCCACGTGCTCTCTGCGGGTCATCTCCGCGATGCAGGCGGTGAGGTGGGGATTGCGCAGCGCCCAGGTATAAGCCTTTTGCGCGGGATTTGCTTCTCCGGGCACCGCCTGGTTGAGGTGCGCGATGCGCTCGGGCGGCGGAGGCTGGCTGCCTCGCGGGGTTGCCGGGCGCGCCACTTTCATGGCAATCACCCCGAGGTCCGCGCGCGCGGCGGCGGCCAGGGCTTTTTCCACGCGCGCTCCGTTGACGAAGTTGTAGGCCACCATGGCGGCCGAGTAGACCTTGGCCTTCACCGCCGCTTCCAGGATGCCCGCCGGATCCGTATGTGCCGAAACTCCCAGATAGCGCACCTTACCTGCCCGCTGGAGCGTCTCGAAGGCTTCGAAGATCTCCGGATAGTTCAGCAGTTCGTAGGGCGTGCTGGCGCCGTGCGGGCACATCAAGAGATCCAGGTAATCCGTGCCCAGGCGCGCAAGGCTCTCGTCCACCGAATCGAGAATCAACTGCCGGTAGTTTTTGCCCCGGTCGATGCGCCGGCCGTACTGCCGCTCCATGACATTCGCCAGGGCGGCGTCCTCGAGTTCCTTGCGCTGGCCGTTGAAGTAGTCCACGAAGTAATCCGGGGCGTCGACCTGCCGGCGGGCGATCTCATCCTGCGCGGCGGCGCGCAGGCGCTTCTGTTCGGATGCGTCCAGGGAGGCGAAAATATCGGCGAAGAGTCTGTTGCGGTGGATGTCCCAGAGGCTGACCTTGGAGTTCAGAAAGACCTTGTCGCGGCCGGTGGACCGGATAACGGCGCCGCAGCCCCGCTCGCTCAAGCCACGGCCGTAAGCCGGTGCCGTATCGAGATAGTTCAGCCCCATGTCGATAGCCAGCCGGATGTGGTCCAGGTTGTCCGGGTTGACGTGATTGCCACCCATTACCACGCGGGAGACTAGGAAACCGGTCCGCCCCAGGCGCCGGTAGGCCATACCGGGCTGGCGGTTACGCTCCTCAGCCGCGGCTCGGCCAGCGAACGCCCCGAGGGAGATTCCGAGAAAGCGCCTGCGCTCCATGCGAGCGATTATACCGTCCGCCGGCGCGCCGCCAGGGCGCTCCAGCCCGGGTAATATGGTTCTGTGGGTGAACTTAGCCGCATCGGCGTAGCTATCGATTCGGAACTGCTGGAGAAATTCGACCGGCTGATCGCGCAGCGCGGGTATACCAACCGCTCGGAGGCCTTTCGCGACCTGATTCGCGACGAGCTGGTGGAGCGCGCCTGGGCCTCGCCGGACAGCCAGGTCGTAGGAACTGTTACCCTGGTTTACAACCACCACGTACGGCTGCTGAACGAGAAGCTTACGGACCTTCAGCACGACTATCACCGCTCGATCCTCTCCACCCTCCACGTGCACCTGGACCATGACAACTGCCTGGAGGTGCTGGTGGTGAAGGGGCGGGCTGGGGAGGTGCAGCAGATTGCCGATGCGCTGATCGCCACCAAGGGCGTCAAGCATGGCCGCCTCACCATCACCACCAGCGGAGCGGAGCTGAAATGATCGTCGGGACGGGGGTGGACCTGGCGGAGGTGGACCGTATCCGGGCGGCCATCGAGCGCTACGGCGGCCGATTTATCGAGCGCATCTACACGGAAGGAGAGATCGCCTACGTGGAGCGCAAGGCCAACCGCTACGAGCGCTACGCGGCGCGGTTTGCCGCCAAGGAGGCGGGCATGAAGGCCATCGGAACGGGGTGGAGGCGCGGCGTGCGGTGGCGCGATTTCGAAGTGGCCAACCTGCCCACCGGCAAGCCTACCCTGCGGCTGCACGGGAAGGCGGCGGATTTTGCCGAGCGGCTGGGGGTGCGTTCCATCGCGCTCTCCCTCACCCACACCAGCGGCATGGCCCTGGCGCACGTCATTCTGGAGGGCTGACGGCCGCCTGGTTTTCGAGTCTCCGGAGCAGCTCGGGGTGGCGGCGGAACCAGGCCAGCGCGAAAGCGGCGGCATCACGGTAGTAGCGGGCGGCGCGCGGGTCGTGAGCGGCCAGCGCCTCGATGTGACGGCGCAACTCGGCCTGGTTGCCATCGGCCAGCGGCCCGGTCCAGCTTTTTCTGCCGGAGTGCACCCAGCCGCGCAAGGTGCGCTCGAAGAGGTTGGCGGCCACCTGGGCGGCGGCGGGTCCATCGCAGCCGGCCTTTCTCAACGTATCGACGGAAACAGCGATCAAGGGTGTGAAGAGGCTGGTGGCAAAGGCCAGCCCGGCGCTGTAGAGCGCGCCGCCGTGGCGATGCGTCTCGATAAGGCGGCCTCCGAGGTCGCCGGCTATGCGGCGCGCCTCACGCAATGCGGCGGGGTCTCCCTCGGCTACGTAACGGCCGGGTGAACCTTCCACCCGGCTGAGCGATCCGGTAGCGGCGCCCCGCTGATCGAGCGGGTCCAGCGCGCGGCTGCCGGGGGCGCCTTCGCAGAGCAGCACCACTTTTCCGGACCAGCCGATTTCCGCCGCGGCAAGCTGCGCCACCGCCTGGGGCAGCGCCGCCGGGGGCACGAAAACCAGCAGCGCGCGGCAGCTTTTCAAGTCGCGGCAGTGCTTTACCGGGTAGCCGGCACGCAGGCTGTTGACAATCCGGCTGGCCACCCTGTAGGAAGAGGCGGCCACAGGTCCCAGGCGGGTGGCCAGGTGCGGGAGCCGGGCGATGAACGACGCGCTCACCGCGCCGCCTCCGTACAGTCCGAAATGCGGCGTCATGGCGCCGTCACGCCCGCTACGCTCTGTTCCCGCAACGCCTTCACGCGGTCGCGCAACTGCGCGGCCTGTTCGAATTCGAATTTGCGGGCAGCTTCCCTCATGCGCTCCTCCAGCTCGGCGATCAGCCGGTTGCGCTCCTCCGGGGTAAGCTGCTCGGACTCCTCCCCGGCTTCGAGCGGAACCGTCACGTAGTCGGCTTCGGCAATCGCCACAAGACTCATATCGATCGGTTTGACGATACTTTGAGGCGTAATGCCGTGCTCCAGATTGTAGTTCATCTGGGTACGACGGCGGCGATTGGTCTCGTCGATGGCGCGGCGCATGCTGTCGGTCATGACGTCGGCGTAGAGAATGGCGCGGCCTTCCACGTGGCGCGCGGCGCGCCCGATGGTCTGGATCAGCGACCCGCTGGAGCGCAGGAAGCCCTCCTTATCGGCGTCCAGAATGGCCACCAGCGAGACTTCCGGCAGGTCCAGGCCCTCGCGCAGCAGGTTGATGCCGATCAGCACGTCGAATTCGCCGCGCCGGAGGTCGCGCAGAATCTTGATGCGATCCAGCGTGGAGACCTCCGAGTGCAGGTAGCGGCAGCGCACTCCCACTTCCGAGTAGTACTCGGCCAGGTCTTCGGCCATGCGCTTGGTGAGGGTGGTGACGAGCACCCGCTGGCCCTGCTCCACCCGCGCGCGGATCTCCCCCAACAGGTTGTCCACCTGCCCCTTGATGGGGCGGACCTCGACTTCGGGGTCCAGCAGGCCTGTAGGCCGGATGATCTGCTCTACCACCACTCCGGCGGACTTGGTGAGTTCGTACGGGCCGGGCGTGGCGGAGACGTAGACCACCTGGTTGACCCGGTGCTCGAACTCCTCGAAGGTGAGGGGCCGGTTGTCCAGCGCCGAAGGCAGGCGGAAGCCGTGGGCCACAAGCGTCTCCTTGCGGGAGCGGTCGCCGTGGTACATGCCGTGGAGCTGCGGGATGGTCTGGTGGCTCTCGTCGATGAAGAGGAGGGCGTCGTGCGGCAGGTAATCGAGCAGGGTGGGGGGCGCCTGGCCGGGCAGGCGGCCGGAAAAGTGACGGCTGTAGTTCTCGACGCCGTGGCAGTAGCCGATCTCCTTGATCATCTCCAGGTCGAACATGGTCCGCTGCCACAAGCGCTGCGCCTCCACCAGCTTGCCCTGCTTTTCCAGTTCCGGGCGCCACCACTCCAGCTCGGCCCGGATGCTCTCCACGGCCGCCAGGCGCGTCTCTTCCGACATCACGTAGTGGGTCTTGGGATAGATGGGGAGCCGCAGATAGGTCTGGCGCACCTGGCCGAGCAGGGGATCGATCTGGGAGAGGCTTTCGATTTCGTCGCCCCAGAGTTCGATGCGGTAGGCGTAGTCGTCGTAGGTGGGGTAGATCTCGATGACGTCGCCGCGAACGCGGAAAGTGCCGCGGCGGAAATCCGTGTCGTTGCGCTCGTACAGGATGTCCACCAGCCGCGAGGTGATCTCGTTGCGGCTCATCCGGGCGCCTCTTTCGAGCATCAGGAGCATGCCGTAGTAGGCTTCCGGGGAGCCCAGGCCGTAGATGCAGCTTACGCTGGCTACGATGATGCAGTCGCGGCGCTCGAACAGCGACCGGGTGGCCGCCAGGCGGAGTTTATCGAGTTCGTCGTTGATGGTGGCTTCTTTCTCGATGTATACGTCGCTCGATGGAATATAGGCTTCCGGTTGATAGTAGTCGTAATAACTTACGAAGTACTCGACGGCATTTCCCGGGAAGAAGCTTTTAAACTCGTGGTAAAGCTGGGCGGCCAGAGTCTTATTATGGGCCAGAATGAGGGCCGGACGCCCGGCTTGCTCGATGACCTTGGCCATGGTGAACGTCTTGCCCGAGCCGGTCACGCCGAGCAGCACCTGGTGCTGTTCGCCGACGCGGACGCCGCGCACGAGTTCTTCAATGGCCGCGCCCTGGTCGCCACGGGGCTGGTAATTCACCGTGAGATGGAAGCCCATAACCTCAGTGTAGGAGATAGGGGGCGGGATTTCACGCCGCGCGGGAGCGGCTCCGCCCCGCGAAATCAGGCCGCGCAGCCGTTCGAGAGCACCTTTCGCAGCGCCTCGGCGGTGTAGCTCTTTCTCGATCGGCAGACCTGTTCGGGCGGGCCGGCGGCCACCACGCGCCCGCCGTATTCGCCGCCATCCGGCCCCAGGTCGATGATCCAGTCGGCGGTTTTGATGACATCCAGGTTGTGCTCGATGACGATCACGGTGTTCCCCAGGCCCACCAGGCGCTGGAGCACATCCAGCAGCTTGCGGATGTCGTCGAAATGCAGCCCGGTGGTGGGCTCGTCGAGCACGTACAGGGTTCGGCCGGTCTGCCGGCGGCTGAGTTCCCGGGCCAGCTTGATGCGCTGGGCCTCGCCCCCGGAGAGCGTCGTGGAGGATTGCCCCAGCCGGATGTAGCCCAGCCCGACATCGCTCAAGGTCTGGAGCTTGGGCCGGATCTGCGGGATGTTTTCGAGCAGCGCCAGGGCCTCTTCGACCGTGGAGTCCAGAATGTCCGCGATGGAGCGGCCCTTGTACTTCACCTGCAAGGTCTCGTGATTGTAGCGGCGGCCGCGGCAGACGTCGCAGGTGACGTAGACGTCCGGCAGGAAGCTCATCTCGATGCGCTTCAATCCGTCGCCCTGGCAGGCCTCGCAGCGACCGCCCTTGACGTTGAAGCTGAACCGCCCGGGCTTGTAGCCGCGCTCGCGCGATTCGGGCAGCATAGCGAAGAGATCGCGGATGGGGGTGAACAGGGTGGTGTAGGTGGCGGGGTTGGAGCGCGGGCTGCGGCCGATGGGCGACTGGTCGATGCGGACCACCTTGTCGATATGCTCCAGGCCCTCGATGGCGCGATGGCGGCCGGGCTCCTCCCGCGCGCCGTAGATCTCGCGCGCCAGGGCGCGGTAGAGGATCTCGTTCACCAGGGTGGACTTGCCGCTTCCGGAGACTCCCGTGACCAGGGTGAGGAGGCCCAGGGGAATCTCCACGTCGAGGTTTCTCAGGTTGTGCTCCGCCGCACCGAGCACCCGCAGGAACTTACCGTTGGGGGCGCGCCGCGCGGGCGGAACCGCAATCTTCAGCTCGCCCGAAAGATAGCGGCCGGTGAGGGAGGCCGGATTGGCGGCGATCTGCTCCGGCGAGCCGCAGGCCACCACACCGCCGCCCAGGCGCCCGGCGCCGGGGCCCAGGTCGATTACGTAATCGGCGCGGTGGATGGTTTCGGCATCGTGCTCCACCACAACCACCGTATTTCCCATGTCGCGCAGCTCCGCCAGGGTGTCGAGCAGGCGCTGGTTGTCGCGCGGGTGCAGCCCGATGGAGGGTTCGTCCAGCACGTAGAGCACGCCCCGCAGCTTGGAGCCGATCTGGGTGGCCAGGCGGATGCGCTGGGCCTCGCCGCCGGAAAGCGTGGCGGCGGAGCGGTCCAGGCTCAGGTACTCGAGCCCCACGGCCGCCAGGAACTCCAGCCGGCGGCGAATCTCGTCCAGCACGCGGCCGGCGATCTGCATCTCTCTCGTGCCGAACTCCCAGTTGCGCACGGTGGTGAGGGCTCGGGAGATGGGCAACGCCGTGAATTCCGCGATCGAAAAGTTGCGCACCCGCACCGCCAGGCTGGCGGGCTTCAAACGGCGGCCCTGGCAGGCGGGACACGGCACCGGCGACATGAACTCGGTGAGCCAGTCGCGGTACTCCTCGGTGCCGTCCTCGTAGACGTCCTGGAGGGCGCGGATGACCGCCTCCATCAACAGCGTCTGCTGCTTCCGCGACAGCTTCTCGTACGGGGTGCGGAGTTCGATGCCGTGCTGTGCCGCGGTCTCCTGGAGCCGGTGCTGTGCGTAGTGGGAGAGAGCCTGCTGGGCGAGCCCGCCGCGAAGAAGCGGCTTGCTGTCGTCGGCCACCAGCTTGGCGGGGTCGAAGGCCCACTGGCTGCCCATTCCGGTGCACGCCTCGCAGGCGCCGAAGGGGCTGTTGAAGGAGAAGGATCGCGGTTCGAGCTGCGGGATGCTGGTGCCGCACTCGGTGCAGGCCAACTCCCGGGAGTAGAGCCGCTCCGCACCGTTCACCACGTTGACGAGAACCAGCCCGCCGGCCAGCTTGGTGGCGGTTTCGATGGAGGCTTCCAGGCGCTTTTCTATGCCAGGCTTGACGAGCAGCCGGTCCACCACGACCTCGATGGTATGGTTCTTGCGCCGGTCGAGCTGGATCTCTTCATCCAGCGAACGCAGTACGCCGTCGATGCGGGCGCGCACGAAGCCC
>JAWLGN010000459.1:0-2824 GCA_041685075.1 Bryobacteraceae bacterium | reverse complement strand
GATCCGCGCAATCAGTTCCATCAGCTTGTGATCGAGAAGCGGGCAGCGCACTTCGAGCGAGTTCGCCATGCTGGCGCGGTCCACTTTCACCAGAATGTCGCCCACCAGGTACGTCTTCATATCGACGTACTGAATGCGCGAGAGCAGATCGGGTGTGCCGGCCCTGTCGTAGTGCTCGCGCAGCACTTCGACGGTGTCATATCCATCGAGCTGTTTTGAGACCTCGGGCGCCAGCAGCCGGCTCTTGACACCCGGGGGGCAACTGCAGGCGACGCCGTGGAAGTATCCTTCCAGCGGGTCGCGCGCCAGGCTTTGAAACGTGGACTTGGCGCGGAAGATCCGCGGCGCCCAGTCCAGCTTGGGGTACAACCGCCCCAGGGGGCCGAAGACCGCCCGCCGCGCGGCCGCGGGGAAGACCGACCGCAGCCGGTTCTCCCACTGGTTGAGACGGTAGCGGCGGTATCCGGCGAAGTTCTCGTCGCCGCCATCTCCGGAGAGCGCCACCGTCACGTGTTGGCGGGCTACCTGCGAGACGTAGTAGGTGGGGACGGCCGACGAGTCGCCGAACGGCTCGTCATAGTGCCAGGCCAGCTTCGGCAGCAGGCCCACGGCTTCGGGCCGCACGGTATGCTCGAAGTGGTTCGCCCCCAGGGTGCCGGCGAATTGCCGCGCGTCGGCGGCCTCGTCGTGGCTCTGCTCGGTGAAGCCGATCGAGCAGGTGGTCACCGGCGGCTGAAGCTCGTTCATCACCGCCACAACCGAAGAGGAGTCCACGCCGCCGCTCAGGAACGCACCCAGCGGCACATCGCTCACCAGCCGCAGCTTCACGGCCTGCCGGTATTCGTCCAGGAAGCGCTCCCGCCATTCGTCCTCGCCGAACTCCTCGGTCTGGTCGAACCGGATGTCCCAGTAAGCGGTTTCTCGAATGCCCGAACCTTCCGCCACCAGGTAGTGCGCCGGACGCAGCTTCCGAATAGCGCGGTAGATGGATTTCGGCGCCGGCACGTACTGGAGCGAGAAGTAATCCGAGAGCGCCTCGAGGTCCATCTCCCGGGAGATCCCGCCGGCGGGCCACAGCGCCTTGATTTCGGAGCCGAAGACCAGCCGGCGCCCGTCCCAGGAGTAGTACAACGGCTTCTTGCCGATGCGGTCCCGCGCCAGCAGCAGCCGTTTCCGCCGCCCGTCCCAAAGGGCGATGGCGAACATGCCGCGGAACTCGGCGAAGCATGCCTCACCCAATTCTTCGTACAGATGAACGATGGTCTCGGAATCCGAGCGCGTGCGGAAGCAGTGCCCTCCCAGATACTGCCGGTTCAGATCCTCGAAGTTATAGATCTCGCCGTTGAAGACCACCCAGACGCTGCCGTCCTCATTCGAAAGAGGCTGACGCCCGCCACTCAGATCGATAATCGAGAGGCGCCGGTGAGCCAGCCCGATGCCGGCCGCACTATAAACACCCTCGTCGTCCGGGCCGCGGTGCCGCACCGTGCCGGCCATACTCTTCAAGACGGCCGGATCTATCGGCGTTTCCCTTCCGGGTTCGAAAATTCCGCAGATACCGCACACAGACTACCCCCCCACCCCTGCCCGCGCCGGAACAGCCGCCGTCGCCAGGCTTTCATAGACGCGCTCGTACTTCCGGATCATTGAGCCGATTGAAAACTCCTCCCGCACCCGCCGCAGCGCTTGCTTCCCCAGTTGCACCCGGAGATCCGCCCGCGCTCGCAGCGTCGACAAATGCGAGGCCAGCTTCCCGCGATCGCCCGCGGGAAACAACAGCCCGGACCGCCCGTCGATCACGACCTCCGGATTCCCCCCCACATCTGTTGCCACCACCGGCAGCCCGGTCGCCATGGCCTCCAGCAGGGCGTTCGAGATCCCTTCCGCCAAAGACGGCAGCACCCACACATCCATGGCATTGAGCAGCGCCGGCACGCGGTCGCTCAGCCCCAGGAAGACGACCCGGTCCCTTGCGTTCGGATGCTCCGCGAGGAACCGCTCGAGCGCCGGCCGTTGGGGCCCCGTCCCGACCAGCAACAGGCGCCAGTCGCCGCACTCCCGCGAGAACTCCGCCACCGCCTTAAGCAGCGTCGGGTGGTCCTTCACCGGATTCAGGTTGGCGACACACCCGATGCAGAACTCCTCATCGGAAAGACCCAACTCGCCGCGGACGCGGGCGCGCGCCGCCGGGTCGGGGAAGAACCGGTTGCTGTCCACTCCGTTGTGAATCACCGCGATCTTCTCCGCGGGAAAGCCTGTACGCCGGGCATGCAGGTCCCGCAACTGGCACGAGACCGACAGGACGCGGTCCGCCATCTGGTACGCCAGCCTGCGGAACCAGACCCGCCGGCGCGGCTCCCTCGCGCCCGTCCCGGAATCCAGGCCGTGCTCGCTGTGCACCACGGCACAGGAGCCCGCCCAACGGCCCGCCGCCACGGCTTCAATCGCTGCCCAGTTGCGGGAGTGCACCACGTCCGGCCGGACTTCGCGAATAGCCCGCGCCATGGCCGGAATCCGGACGGGAACGCGCGGCTGTTTGCCGTTCAGCAGCATCACCCGCGCCCGTTCGGCCAACCGGTCCCGATTCGCGCCCAGCCCGCGCACGGCGCAGACGACGTGCTCGAAGCGGCCGGGGTCCGAGCGCTCCACGATATTCACCAGCCCGTTCTCCAGCCCGCCTTTCCCGAGCGTGTCCACGAAATGCAGGATGCGGATCGGCATCACCTCACCCCCGCACTCCCGGCGGCAACCCGGGTTCGGGGGCGAAACGCAAGCGGCGCGAGGCTGAAATACTCCCGGTGCAGCGTTTCCTCCCCCTTTTCCC
>JAWLGN010000122.1:0-15605 GCA_041685075.1 Bryobacteraceae bacterium | reverse complement strand
CTTGCCGGTGAGCTTGAAGCCTTCCTTTCCTTGGGAGTGCTGGATCCGAACTCGAATCCGGGAAGACTGCTGCGCTATCTATGCGAGAAGCGCTTTGCCGGGTGCGAAGAGGACATCAAAGAGTACAACATCGCGGTGGACGTCTTCGGGCGGCCCCCTGGATTCGATAGCCGCCGGAACTCGGCGGTTCGGGTAGAGGCCTCCCGGTTGCGGAAGCGCCTGGATGAATACTACGGCGGGGCGGGCCGGAGCAGGCCGCTGCGTATCTCGATTCCGCCAGGCCAGTACGTGCCGCAGTTTTCCGCCCCCCCGGAGGTCGGCGAGGGCGGAGACGTGGCGCGGCACTCGCTGCTTTCGTTCGGCCGGCTCCGCTGGATTATTCTGGGAATGCTGCTGCTGGTGCTCGGGGTGGTGGCGGCTCTGCGGCAGATGTCATCTCCGGCCGCGCCGGCCGCCGAGGATGCCCCCGCCCTCGCCGGTTCACCAGCCGCGACACCCAACCGTCCCACCGAGGTGCGCATCCTGGCGGGCTACGAGCGCGAGAAGCACGTGGACCGCGCCGGCAATGTCTGGCTCGGAGATCGTTACTTCAGCGGCGGCCACGCGCTACCGGTGGACCCGCCGCCGATGATCGCACGCACCTTCGATTCCACGATCTACAAGCACATGCGTACCGGTCCGGAGTTCTCCTACCGAATTCCCCTGGCGCCGGGACACTACGAACTGCGGCTGCACTTCGCCGAGACGGTGTTCGGAGAAATGCTGGTCGACGGCGGCGGGGAGACCAGCCGGCTGATGATCATCCGGGCTAACGGGCGCATCCTCCTTTATAGTTTCGACGTATATGCAGAGGCCGGCGGCAGTCATACCGCGGTGGTACGCGTCTTTCGCGACATTCAACCGGCGGAGGACGGCTTCCTGCACCTTGATTTCTCGGCAAACTGGGACCGTCCCTTTCTGAACGCCATCGAGGTGCTCCCGAGCACTCCCGGACAGATCCGGCCGGTCCGGATCGTCGCGCGCGACACCGCCGTTACCGACAGCGCCGGACGCGTCTGGCACCCGGACAACTACTCGAGCGGCGGCAGACTGGTGCTGCGCAAGGCGACGGTAGCCGGGACGCCGGATCCGGACCTCTACCTCGGCGAACGATACGGGCGATTCTCCTATACCATCCCTGTGGCGCGGGGCACCTATCGCTTGACGCTCCACTTCGCGGAAACCTGGCATAAGACCGGCGCCGGCAAGCGCGCCTTCGATGTCTGGTGCAACGGCAAGACGCTCCTGGACAAATTCGATATCGCCCGCGAGGCGGGGGGACCCCAGCGTGCCATTCAGAAAACGTTCCGAGGAATCCAGCCGACTTCTTCCGGCAAGATAGAGCTATCGTTTGTGCCGGTAGTCAACTACGCCTGCGTGAACGCCATCGAAGTCGTCGACGAGACGAACTGACAGGGCCACTATCAATCCCCTGCGGCGGCGCGCTGGAGCCGGTGGGTGCCCGCGGCGGCATGGAAGAAGAGGCACTGGCCGGTGGCCGAGGCGGTGAGGCGCGCGGGTTGGGCGCCCGGGGAGTGGAGCTGCCACGCTCCGGGGACGGCGTCGCAGACCAGGACTTTGCCGGCGGCTGGGAGAGTGAGATCGAGCTGTCGGAGGGGCCGGCCGGTGTCGCTGAAGAGGATAGTCCAATCGAGTATGCGGGCGCCGGTGGCTTCGCCGGAGGAGACCAGTTGGGCAGGAAGATGCTGGGGCGCACCGGCATGGCCCACGATCATGGCATGGAGGAAACGGTCCTCGGCTGCCGGGGCGGCCGGCGACACCTCGACGCGCCAGGCGCCGGGCTCTTCTCCGGGCTGGGGAGGCCTCGAGCGGGTGGTAGGGGGGAAGTTCCTGCCGAGGGGCTCGACCCAGAACTCCTTACCGGGGCCGCCGATTTTGGTAATGCGGGCTTCGGTGGGCAGCAGGGTGTCGACCGAGAGGCGGCCCGAGTAGGGGGGCTCGTCGCGGACAACGGTGAACGCACGGCCGTCCAACCGCGGCTCCTGGATCGTATGGAGCAGCCAGGTCTTCTTGAAGGCGGGATTGGAGGCGTGGACGCGGTCGAAGACCACGAAGGCTGCGGGAGCGGCGGCGTTGCGCGTGTTGATGGCCACCATAGAGCGGGTAACTTTGCGGACCTTGTTCGAGTAAGCCCGGGTGATATCGCCAGCGAGGTAACCGTAGTCCGGAGCGTGCTCATTGGGGCCGATTTCGTGAGCTGTAACTTCTCCCATCTGGTAGCCGCGACTTAGTAACATCTCTAAGTCCATGGGATGATCGCGCCCGTTGTTGGGCCAGCGCTGGCCGCCGTCGGGAACATTGCCGCCTTCGTCGGGGTCGAGAATCAAGAGGCCGTTGTGGGAGATGGTGGGGTGGTAGTAGTACTTCCAGTGGTCCGTGCCGTAACCGCGGTAGAGGCCGCTGCTGATGGCGAGGGCGCCGCGGTAGTAGATCTGGAAGATGCCGAAGTCCTTGCGCTGGTGATTGCCGAAGAAGTACTGGCCGATGCGCATGTCGATGACGGCGTCGCGGCTTTCGGGACCCAGCGTCCAGCCGGTGCGCAGGGTCATGTCGCCGATGGGCTCGGGAAAGTATTTGGCCAGGGGCAGCTCAGAGATGGGGCGGGTGCGGAGACCGGGCTTGCGGAAGAGCAGGCGGAAGACGTGCTCGAAGGCGCCGAGGTCGTTGAAGAGGTCCGAATCGCCCAGCCAGAGGAGGTAGGGATCTTCGTAGTAGTAGCCGGCAAGCTGAACGCAGAAGCGCTTGGAATCTTCGATTTTGCGGGCGTGGGAGCGGCCGGAGTCGTCGAAGGTATCGCCGCGGCGCATCTGCTGGCCGTCGGGGCGGAGGTTGTAGATGACCTGGTAGGGAACGAACTGCTGTTCGCGGCTCAGGACGTCCCCGGCGCCCATGCGGCGAAAAAGCCAGCTCGCGGCCTGGTCGTACATGAAGCGGGAGAAGTAGGAATCGCCCTGGTGGTGGGCGTGGCCGCGGTAATGGAAGTTTCTGGCGGGCACGTAGCTGTTGAAGAAGAGGGCCACGGCGGCGTCGTACATGGTTTTGCTTTCGTCATAGATGGCGACGCCGGCGGGCAACTGTCCGGTGAGGACCCAACCTTCCATGTTGTGGCCCACAAAGCCATGGGAGCGGGGTTGGGCGGGATAGCCGGGAGAGTGGGAAGCGGCGATACGCTCGAACTCCGCGATGAACTGCCGCTTCTCCTCGGCGGTGAGGAGGTCGTAGCACCAGTCGTAGACGATGGCGGTGAGGTGAAAGGGCATGCCGAAGGTTCGCGCGTCGCTCGATGCTTTGACCGCGGCCAGACCGCCCTCGACGGCCCGCCGTCCGGCCGTTCGATCGCCGGTCGCCAGGTAGACGAAGGCGCTGTAGAAATAGCCGTGACGGGGATCCGACTGGGCGCCGCGGACCAGGCGCCAGGAATGCTGGAACTCGGGATGGTCGATCTTGGCGCGAAGCGCCGGCAGGTCCGCCGGGCGCACATAGACGCGCGGGTGCCCTTCGGGAACGGCGGGATAGGTTGCGGGATAGGCCGCGGCGGCCAGCAGCAGGGCCATCGCGGCGAGCGATCGGTGAGCCATAGGTTTGCCTGTCTTCGGGGAGGGCGTGCCCCTCTGTTCCAAAGGCGATTGTATAAGAGTTCAGCCGGCGGAGGCTGCGGGCGCGGCGGGGAGCGCGAAGGCCTCCCCGCCGGCCGGTTGTTCAGAAAACCAACTTCAGGGCCAGTTGCACCTGGCGCGGGTCGTTGGCCTGGCTGGTGATGCGGCCGAAGTTCCCGCCGCCGAAAGCGGTATTCGGGAGGCCGAACATGGGCGAGTTGAAGGCGTTGAAGAACTCGCCGCGCGCCTGGAGCCGCAGGCCTTCCCGGATGAAGAAGGTCTTGAACAGCGACAGGTCGAGGTTGCTGAGACGAGGGCCGCGCACATTCGAGGTCACGCGGCCGACATTGCCGTAGCGGAACGGGCCGGGGTGGGAGAAGGCTTCGGGATTCAGGTAGTTTTCCAGGCGGTCCTGAATGCGTCCGTCTTTGGCCGCGCTGAAGCCGTTGGAGTTGGGCCGCTGGGTGCCACCCTGGGCGTTCAGGTTGTTCGGGGAGGCGGTGAAAGCCAGGGGCAGGCCGGACTGCATGGAAAGGATGGTATTGACCTGCCAGCCGCCGAGCATGCCATTCAGCACCGGATGCCAGCCGGCACCGATGAACTTATTGCGGCCAAAGGGCAGTTCCGCGCTGGCGCTGAGGATCAAGCGATGGGTGACATCCTCGGCGATGACGGAGCGGTCGGCCCTGCGGTCGTAGGTGTTCTGGTGGCCGGCCGCGGGGCCCACCGTGGCATCGGAATCCGAGATGTTCTTGGACCAGGTGTAGGAGCCGAGAAAGCCGATGCCGCTGGCGTAGCGGCGCTCGAACTTGAGCGTCAGGGCGTGGTAGGTCGAACTGCTGGAGCTGGGATTGAAAACCGTCATGCCGAGGAAGTGCGGGTAGGGGCGGAGGAGTTGGGCCAGCCGGACCTGTCGCTGGCTGAGCGCGCCGGGATTGGTGATGGTGCCGTAGAAGGGATTATGCCACAGCGGCACGATCCCGACCAGGATCCAGGCTCAGCCGTGGAAGGTCACCTCCCATGACTTCGTCTTTTTGACTCGCAGCAGCAAGATTGTTTGAGCCCAACTTTCTGCGGCGAGTCATGCATACAGAGAGCGCTGGAAGGCTGTCGGCTGCATCTCCATTTTGCCACACCCCCAGCGCTGAACCCAAGGAAAAGACAGCTCGGGCGCAGGTGCGCCCATGGAGGATTCAGCAAATGAGTACCAATTCACACATACAGAGCGCAAACTGGGGAAACCTCACGTTGTCAAGCTTGCTGGAGCTGTTCAGAGCGTACGAGATCCGGGAAGGCCATCAGCTCGAAATCGAGATTCGGACCGATGGCGCCGGCTTGCTCTATTCCTGGCGCGACACACACGGGTGTTCGGAAGAGCGCTTCGCCGAGTTCGCGGACCTCGCCGGGTTAATCGCGATCCTGACCGGTACCAGGAGGCAAGAACGGTGAGTAAGGCGAGCAGGAGATCCGCCGCGCCGCGCCTGGCCGCCGTGCCCCAGGTGAAGGTGTGCTTGTGCAGGCACCCGAGTTCGGTTCATACGGCTGGTAGCATCGGCTCCGCCTGCACCCTCTGCGAATGCCGCGGCTACCGCCAGGACCAGAGTCCTCAGTTTCTGCTACGGATGGGGATCCGCGCGGGAGAGTGGCAGTTCATCACCGCGCCGCAGTTAGAGGTTCTCACCAAACCTGACAAGCCAATGACCGTGGAGATGATCCGCGTTTGGGCCGTCGGTATGCGTCACGCCATCGGGCAGCGCAGCCGCTTGGCCGTGAAGACCGACGACCGCGGAAACGCGGTCCTGGATAAGTTCGGGCGACCCGTCCCGTTGGCGCCCGGAGATATCGTCGACGAGCTCAATGCACAAGACGCGCTCGGCCGCATAGACCGACACAGGGTCAGGAGGGCCTTGCGACAATTGGAGCGGCTTGGCATTGCGAGGATAACGGGGCGCCGAGTCAAAAACGGCGTCCAGATGTTCTTCTACGCCCGTCCGATCCCGGTCCGGACCGTGGAAGAACCCGAAATTGTGGTCTCACCTGACCACAATGGGTCCGCAAGTGACTCAAAAGACAGCCACTTACTAGATGCCCAACTTTCGCACATCTGCGGAACGCTTGTCAAGACCATTTTTCGGTCGCTTCGCAAGCTCTCGGAGACCGGCGCAATTGTGGTCAATCCAGACAACAAAGACATCATCGAAAAAGAGCTTCAGCCGGCCTTGAAAGTGGTCGGGGATGCCTACAAAAAGCTGGTTTCGGTGGTCGCAACCGACAACAAAGCCTCGGAATCTCTAAAGGAAACCAGTATTTCCAGTATTTGCAGGCAGGCACCCGAGCAACGAGAGCCCGAGGAACCTGCCTGCCTGCCTGCCCTGTCCGGACTTCGGCTTTGCTTTCCAACGGAGTTCCTGTCGACCGAAGCGCTCGAAGAGCTGGACGGCCGCATCGCCACCAGGATCGGCGCTGATTACGACCGCCAAGCCTTCATAGACCTGGTGGCCAGGCGCCGGCAGAAAAGCCGTATCCGCGCCGGCTTGGTGTTCGCAAAGAACGGCCTGGCAGAGGAATTCTGCGCGCACGTAGAAGCATGGCGCCAGGCCAAGGAAGCGGGAGAGGCCTGCGAACGCGCCCAGGAAGTGCAGGGACGCGAAGAATCGATCCGTTTCTGGCGAAACGTCCTGGCCGATCCGAAGGCCGATGATTGCGACCGCGAACTGGCCCGCCAGGTCCTGGCGAGCTGGGAGGAGGACCGATGAAGCGCACAGCGATTATCACCATCGAAACCGACGACTCCATGCCGGAAGCCGTCCACGTAACCGTCAAATTCTCGCCTGCGCCGCTCCGGATGCCGTCCGAATATGCGCCCGGAGACACCATTCCGCCCCTCGAAGCGTGCGCCCTAGCCGCTTTGCTCTCAATCTCGAAACTTCAAGACGTGATCGAAACATCCGACGCGGAGGACCTGGCCAACCTGGCCAGATGCCAAATCAACCGTGGCCTGGCCAGTTCCCGTGATCTGTTGGGCCGCCTGGATGAAATCATCGAGGAACACTCCCCGGCTATTCGAGCCGCCACCGACCAGGCGGCCGAAGCGCTCGAACAGGCATTCAACGGCGGCCGCGCCGATCTACCTGCGGGCCTGTCGCAATTCGGTGAACAACTGTTTTCCGAAGGCGTGATGGTGGGTTTGAGAGTCGCCACTGAAGCGGCCGAGGCAAGGAGATGCAGTCATGCGAAGCCAAAGCCGCAATGATCCGAATATCGACCCCGCAACCGGAATCCGGCCGATATCGAAGTGGGGCTGGGAGTGCGCCCGCGGTTTCGTATCCAACGCGAGGTTTGGACCAGGCCCGGTAATCCAGCGCACGAACCGCCAGACAACCAAGAGATGGCGCCGGCTTTCCAGGCCTGCCGGAAAGGTGGCTCCATGACCACGCTCGCAAAGCCCGTCCGCCGCGAGACGGCCGTTCAGTACCGCGGCCGTCCCCTGATCGCCGAGCTGCACGCCGGATTTATCCACCTCCGGGAGAAGGGCCGGCGCGCCGGCGTGTCGGTGGACTTCAGGACCGTCTATGAACTCGGCTGGAAGATGATAGCCCGCCAGGCGCAGGTCGAGAACCAGCCAACGAAGAGGAAGCGGAGATGAGCAAGCTTACAAACTGCCAGATACGTGCGCGGATCTACGGCCTTCAGGCGTCACTGTCGGCGGCGGCCGCCCGGGGCGATGTCAACCGCGCTCGCAGCCTCAGCCGGCGGATCGAGGACTATACCGCCGAACTTGCGGAACGGCAGGCGAGCGGCCTGAACCCCGGAACGGAGATTCAGGCCGTCCGCTTCGGCGCAAGGAAGGGCCGAATTTGACGCGCAAAGGGCCCTTCCTGGCGTCCGCCGGGGCAAACCAGGGGGTAGACTACGCTACCCCGGCCCCGGCGGCCGTTTCCGGGCTATCGGCCGGTTCCAGGCCGTACCGGATGAAGGCATCCAGCCAGATTTCCATTTCGGTGCGCCGCTCGGCTAGTTGCTGGCCCAGGCCAGGCACCATCGAGATGGCGCTCAGGACGCGCTCTTTGCCCATGGCGCTCAGAGCGGCGTACAACTCTTCCCCGCCGCGCCGGCAGATCAGGGCGTGCGCGAAATCGTCTCCGTCGATGCCCCGCTCGAAAGCGTCCATGGCATCCCGGCCTACTTCGATCAGCTCGTTCAGATTGGGCATTTGACCTCCGGGCGCCGCGGCGCCCTCACTCATGATCGGCGGCGGCACCGAAGGGCCCGGCACCGCGGCCGGCATCCCCAACGGCGCCATGGCCCGCACCGCCACCAAATTCCCCAGGAACTCGGCGCCATACTGCAGGATTCCCGGCAGGGCCGTAACCAGATCCATCCACGACGACGATCCGCCGCCCTCACGCGCGCCCCAGCCGAACTCCTTGAGCAGCGCGGCCGTTTCCTTCAGTTGGGTGATCGGATTGACCGCCGCCGGCGCCGTGGCCTGGCGCCGTTCGCCGACGAGCTCCACGAGCGTTCGGACCAGCTCGACTTGCACCGGGTCCGTTTGGGGCCGGAGCCGCTCCGCGATCTTGAAGGCGCGCTCGAGGCTGTCATCTTGCCGCGGCGCGGTGAGCACGTCCAAAGCGCGCTTAACCACCTCATTGCCCGAATCGGCAGCGGGCTTCGAGAGCCGGTCCGCCAGGTCGGAAACCGTCTGCGCGAGCACGCCGGCTTCGGACGACGCCGAGGCCGGCTGTTTCAGTTTGCCGTCTTCCACGATCCACCCCATTGCCAGGTACTTCTGCAGCCACTTGTCGTTTGCCGGCGCGGAGACCACCAACTCGGCCGGGTTGATGCACGGGTCCACGTGCGGATCCCAAATTTCCACCGTGGTTTTCGCCACTTCGGTCAAACCCTTGGGTTTGTTGGCGTCGCTGAACTTCAGGTGATACGACCCGCTGCCATGGGTCCGGAGAAGGTATTCCTCGTCAATTGGGCTGCTGGTGACCTCGATATAACTGGTCTCGATCCCGGCCTGGCGCCGGTTGATTACCGGCTGCAAGCGGTAGATGTAAGTGGAGGTTCCATCGGAACTGGGATACTCCCGGATGAACTGAAAAAAGCGTTCGGGAGTCAGCTTCTGCAGGCTCTTCGAGAAGTCCAGGACTTCAGGCTGGGCCGATTTTCTGGGCATGCTCGCGCTCCTAACCGGCGGATTTTCCGCGTTTTTGTGCAGGGAGCGAGCCAGCCTTTACGGTACTATAGAATACAATAGAAAGGCGCTTTGTTTCGCGGCGATTTGACCTGAAAATCGCCCTTGTGCAGGGAGCGAGATCACACAGCCCAGCGCAGGCTCAGGCTCAGGCCGGCGGACAGGCCGTCTCGCTCCACTTCCATCACGCCTTTCAAGCGCCCGTCCGCTACACGGCGGAACCCCGTCCGCAGCCCGAGCACGACGAAAGCGCCACCGCACAGACTATCCGCCGCATGGCGCAGTACGCCCGTGAGGATGCGGTCCACCCGCTGATCCAGGCGGCCACGCGCGAGGCCATCGGGGCCATGCCGCGGCGCGCGCCTAACGCCTACTGGGCGGCCGAGGCGATTCACCGGTGGATTCGCCGGCGCGTGCGTTTCGTCGACGACAGCAGCCTGGCCGGCTTCCGGCCATCGCCGGCAGAGGCCGAGGTATTGATCCGGCCCGCCGACCTGGTGGCGATGCCCGATCCGCAGGGAGACTGCGACGACAGCAGCATGCTTTGCGCCGCGATGCTGCGGGCCGCCGGCATTCCGGCCGTTTACAAGACCGTCGCGGCCAATCCGCTCGAACCCGACGTGTACAGCCACGTCTACCCCGTCGCTTTGCTGCCGGATGGGCCTTTGCCGCTGGACTGCTCGACGCAGGCCGGCGTCGATCCGCGGCCAGGCCGCGAGGTGCCGGCCGCCGGCAAGAGCCGGCTCTGGCCGATCGAGGAGACCATGCACCGACTATCAGGCTTGGGCATCAACTGGGATGCCCTCACCAACCTGGCCACCAAGGGACTGGACGTAACCGGCTCCATCATGCAGGCGCGCTACAGCGTGCCGCAGCTCGCGCCTGGCCAGTATCTGCAGCAAGGGTCCGCCGTGTACTACCAGCAGCAGCCCGGATCCGGCCCGCTGGCCTTCCCGGGCGTCGGCGTCGGCGGATCAACCACCGGATGGCTGCTACTCGGCGGCGCCGCGCTTGTGGCCATTCTGCTGGCCACCCGGGGGAGACGTTGAACCGCTCAAGGAAATGCCAGCGCTGCGGCCACACCAAGGCGCAGCACGTCGATCATGGCGCGTTCGGCGCCGGCCGTTGTAAGCAGTGCACCTGCCCGCGGTTCAACGCCGGCCGCGAGAAGAACCCGCCGGCGCTGAAGCTCGGCAAGTGGGTCCGGCTGCCCGGGGGCGCCGGATCGGTTCGCCTCCGGAGGCAGGGCCGGCGGCGCGTGCTGGAATACCGCGCGCCCGGCAAGACCAGGTGAGATGATCCGCATGGCCCAACTCGGAAACGCGCAGCAGGTCCAGTACACCCAATGGGCCGCGCAGGGCGCCGGCGCCGGCGTCACGGCCGCCACTACGGCCGGATGGCTCACCGCGGGCGCTGCGACCGGCATCGGCCTGGCCGTGGCCGGCGTGGCCCTGGCCTTGACGGCGCTGTTCAGCCGTAAGGGCCCCGAGCAACGGCGGATCACTACCGAGATCGTCAACGAGCTCGAGCCGCTGCTGAAGGCCAACCTCGAGGGCTACCGCGCCGGCCCGCGAACGCGCGCCAGCCAGGCCGCCGCCCTGGCCAATTTCGATAGCGCCTGGGCTTACCTGTCCAGCGAGCAGGCATGCGGCAATCCGGCCATGGGGAATCCGGGCCGCGCGTGCATCGCAGACCGCCAGCGTGGCGGCCGTTGGGATTGGTTCGCTTACTACCGCGATCCGATCGCACAGGACCCGGAGGTGCTCGAGAACTCGGCTGGTAATGCCGTGCGCCAGGTCCTGCCGGGCCTGGCCGCGGAGGACTCCGACAGCCTGGGCAGATGGCTGCCCGGGGCCGCGCTCATTCTGCTGGGGGTGCTGCTGTGATACGGATGCTCGGCACTGTACCGCCCGACTCGCCCAGGTGGGAAGACTTCTTCCCCAAGGACCTGCCGGAGTGCGGCTTCTTCGATCAAGCCTGTGTGCAGCGCCGCGTAGATGCCGTAGTCGCCGCACAGGAAGCCTTCATGGCGGCCAAAGAAGAATACTTGCGACGGCGCCGCGAGTACGACCAAGCCCTACCCTACGCCCCGCCCGGCGCCCCTATAGAGCCGCCGCCGGACTGGCAGCCGCCGGCGCAGCAGACGCCAGCACAGCAGCAGCCGCCGGCGCAGCAGCCGCCAGCACAGCAACAGCCGCCAGCACAGCAGCAGCCGCCAGAGCAACAGCCGCCGGCGGAGGAGCCGCCGCAGCCAGCCGTGGACGGCGTGCCCTGGTACGTATGGGCGGCCGCTGCTGCCATGCTGCTGTACCTCATAGGGGGGCGCCGATGATCCGACCCGCCTATCGGCCAGGCCTCGGAGCTGTGGACAAGTCGTTCTGCGAGGCATTGCTCAGCGCCCGCTTTTCGTACGTGCCGCCGACCCAATCCCATCGGGACTCGATGATCGCGTCCTGTGATGCCGCGGGCGTAGATATCCGCCAGGCCGCCGGCTTGCTCCCCACGCTCTTCGTCGACCAGGGATCCAATCCCTACTACACCGCCTATGAGGAGATTGCTGCGTCGACGAACGTCGCCAGCGGGCAACACATCCCGATTCCGATGAATCCGGATACGCCGGCTCAGACCACGCAGCAGATAACCGAGCTGCCCGTCTATCAGGGATCGGCTGCCTGGAACCCGCCATCACCCCCGCAAAGCACCGCTCCGGCGGCCGGCAGCAGTAATCCGCCGGCCGCCGAGAGCGGCCCGCCGGATCCGGAGCCAACGGTCGAAGTCACCACCCCCGGCGCCACGCCGCCGGCGGACGGCGACGCGCCGGCGGACGGCCGTCAGGTGATCGGCGGGGCCCTGGTGGACGAAGTCATCAGCACGCTGCCGCCCGAGCTGCAGGACCTGGCACAAAGATTTCGCCAGGCCGCCGGTGCTCTGCCCTGGTGGACGTGGCTGGCCGCCATCGCCGCGGCCTACTACCTGGTGAGCCGCCCAAGGAAACCGAGACGGAGACGCAGATGAACAACGCCCTGAAATGGCTGCTGATCCTGGGTGGCGCCGCTTGGCTGCTGAAAGACCAGGTCCTGGGAGTAATCGACTCTCCGGCGACGCCCGCCGGGCCGTCCGAACCCGCCGGGCCCTCCGAGCCGGCCGGACCAGGCACCGAGCCGACGCCGGCTCAAACGACGCTCCAGCTCGTCCGCGATTACGCCGCGGCGAACGGCCATACGCTGTTGAATTTCGATCAGTGGAACTGGATGTACTCGCAGGTCCGCGGAGTGCCCGGCCCGGCCATCGAAGACGTGTTCCCCGGCCAGGCGCGCGAACGCCTGATGACGGTCGAAGAATGGTGGGCCGGCGTGAGCCAGCACGGCCTCAGCGGCGTCCCGCGGAGCTGGGCCGCGCTGGCGTGGGGATACTGATATGCCCGACTACCTGGACCAGTTGTTCAACTTGCCCCGCACCACGCCAGTGCCCGGGAGCCCGGAGTGGGTGTACGCCAATTACGGCATGATCCCGGTGGGCGCCGACACTTGGATCAAGCCGGAGGACTGGCCGCAGTATATGCAGCTTCCGAGCGGCGGCATCACCGCGTGGCTGCAGGAACACCAGACGGCGGTCTTCGCCATCGCCGCGGGGCTGGCCGCGTTTGCGCTGCTGAAGGGAGTCCGGGACTGATGCGGCCCCCGCTCACAGCACAGGACCCCGCCGGCAACGTGCCGTTGCTGATCTTGCGCCTGATAGAGCGCATCGTTGTGCCGCGGGTGTGCCCTAACGAGTGGCCCGTGTTCGCGCCGCATGTAGAGCAGTTTCTGCAAGATCGGCTGGGAGGCATCCGAAAGTGAGGCTGGGCGCCTATCCCTCGGATGCTTACTTCGACCCGGCGCGGCCGGCCTGGCTGCCTTACTGGATCGACACGCCGGCCGAGTCGGCCTTGAAGTGGGGCGCCTATCCGGGCGTGAAAGACCTGAAGACGCCCTTGGAGCAGGCATATCCCAGGCCGCCCGCGCCGGCATCGCCGGGCGCGCCGCCGCTGAACAGGGCGATCCGGTATGGCGACTGGACGCCCGAGGATGCCTTAGGGGCGGGCTGGGAACAGACCCAAAGGCTCTGGCGGGATTTCTTTGCGGCGGTCGATGACAAAAACCGTCCGGAGGAGCCGAATGCTACATGGCTCTGGATTGCCCTTGGCGTCGCGGCAGTCTCCGGCTTGCTGCTCTTTGTGAGGAGATAAACCATGATTCGAACTTCGCAACGGCCGCCGGCCGCGACTCTCGGCTGTCTCGGCTGCCCGTCCGCCGGCACCCCTCGGTGCTCCGGTTGCGCCCTGGCCAAGCCGGCCGTCCGCGGGCTGGGCTTCAGCATGCCCCAGATGGACTGGAAGATGTGGGCCATGGTGGCCCTCGCCGCGATCCTGCTTTACCAGTACCTGTTCGGCGAGAAGGCCACCGCGCGCCGGCGCGCTCTGGCCAAGGCCCGCGCAGACTACAAGGCGCGGCGCGCAAGAATCCGCGCGGAGTAACCATGGCCGCAAGGAAACCAGTTCGCCGCAAGAACTCCGAAGCCGACGAGGCCGCGCAGGCGCGCGCCTTGACCGAAGAGTTCCACGGCCGCCCGGCGCGCCGCACGCGGGAGGTGGAGGAGACCTATGATACCCCCACCCAGTTGGCCGACCTCGGCCGCCTGGTTCAGTTGCTGGTGTGGCTGGACGAAGACCACCCCGTCGAGCTGCGGTTCAGCGGCAACGTCCGCGTGGCCTGTACAGGGGATGGCGGCAGCCTCTATTTCGTTGGTGGAGACCAGCGTTTGAACCTCGAGCGGCTCGGACGCGCGGACTATCTGCCAAAGGACCGCGTCACCATCGGGGCCGTGGAGAAGATCGTGTACCACACCTCCAAGGCGTTCCACGACTTTGAGCCGGTGGAATACGAACACGAGTTCGGCGAAGAAGGCGGGGAACTGCCCATCCTGGGCTACGACACGCGCAACAAGCGGCTCTATCTGGACGGCGGCAGCTATCGTGTGCTCGCTGCCGGGATCGTGAACTGAGGGATACGAGCATGGCGGTAAAGATCATCAAACGGCGTCTAATCAACCCGCACCAAGCGAAGACGCCGCTCAAACGAGTTGGGAGCGGGCGCAAGCCAAAGCGGCCGGCTCACACGAACCCCGGTGAGCTGATCACTTTGGGGTTCATCAACCCCTGCAAAGGAGGAACCGTGAAGAAGACGAAGAAGAAAAAGGCCGCGGGCGCCCAAAAGAAGCGGAATCCGCTGTTTGTCGTTCCGGCGGCCAAAGTGAAGCGGGGCCGGCTGCGTCGGCGGTCCAACCCCGATCTGAGCGTGACGAAGCCCATCGAACTGGCCAAGGCAGGAGGACTCGCCTTGGTGGGCCTGGTGGCCACGCGGCAGTTGCCGCAGATGGTTCTCCAGGCCAAGAATACCGGGCCTGTTGGTTACCTGGCCAATGCGGCTACCGCGGCCGCGGCCGCGGCCTTGGCCAACAAGATGGCCGGGCCGCCCGCTGGCAACATGGTGTTGATCGGCGGCGCCGTCTACATCATGAACCGCGTTTTGTCGGAGTACCTCAGCCCTGTCGGGCGGGTGCTCTCGCTCTCCGGCGTCGGTGATGCGCAGGCGGCCAGCCTGGGGCGGATCAAACAGGCGTACTTCCCGTACCCGGTGGTCCGCGACAAGGCCGGCAACGTCATCATCCCGCCGGAGATCGACGCGCGCGCCGCGGTGGCCGCCGCGGCGGTGACGAAGTCGCCCGCCGCGGGCCGGCTCGCAGGATCGTCGCGGATTCAGGGCCGGTTCTGACCGGCCCGGGCAAGCAGCAAGAAGAGCGAAGGAGAGCGAAGGAGAGAAACGAAATGCAGAGTGGATTGGTCGACGAGCTCCGCGAGCCGCTGTTCGACACTATCACAGCGGATGCCGGAGCGGTCCTGCCCAGCACCATCAACATGTTCACCGTGGGCCAGAACGATACCAAGGGCCCCGAACTCACCAATATGACCGCCAACGGCGAGCTGCCGAGCCCCGAGCGCATGAGCGTGTACGGCATCCGGATGGCGTTCTTTAACACCGTGGAAGCGGACGTGGACGCCATCATCCGCGGCTACTGCGTGCGCCTGGTGGTTTCGGGCAAGGCGAAGTTCACGGCGCCCATCGAGTACTGCGCCGCGGGCGGCGGCCTGTACGCGGGGACCGCGGTGCAGAACGGCCTGCCCAGCAAGGAAGCCGGCGTTATGTTCCCCGAGGGCTACCAGATCGACATCGAGGCGGGGCAGCGCTTCAGCCTCCAGTTGGTCGCGCGCCAGGGCGTAACGCTCGCCGCCGACCCCGATGGCACCGGCCTGTTCCTGCGGGCCATGCTGGACGGGCTGCACTCGGTACCCGTCAACTGAGGCGGCGCCCAACGACGCCAATAAACCGGCGCGGGCCGGAGGCCTCCGCCCGCGCCCCAAGGAAAAGCCATGCTGCAAAGACGCAAGCCCTATCTGGGCGAAGCCCCCATTCAGCCGGAGGCGCAGCCGGCCGCCGGCCAGCCTTACGAGGAACCGGGCGATTACGTGTTCCGGCGAACGCTCCAGCCGAATGAGAGCATCCCGGACCTTTCCCAGTTCGTGGACAAGGACTCCGATTTCGTGCTGGTGGCCATCGCCGGGACGTCCACCGGCCCGTTCAGCGTGCAATTCCGCAACGCGGGTAACCGCGCCATCAGCAGCAGCGAGGAACTCGCTCAGAACTGCATCG
>JAWLGN010000458.1:0-2832 GCA_041685075.1 Bryobacteraceae bacterium | reverse complement strand
GCGTGCATGCGTTCTGCCAGACTGCCAGGACCTCATGCACATGAGGAAGCAGACGCGCGGGCAGGCTGCGGGCGAGCGGCAACAGCCAGTCCAGCAGACGCCCCCACGCTTGGAAGTCGGACGGCCAGCCCAACAGGTCCGCCATGCGCACCCGGTCCACACCTTCCCCGACCTCGATCGGCGCCCGTAGCACTATCGGGCTCGGAACTGTATGCTGTGCCTGGAACCACACCAGCAGCTTCTCCAGAAGCGCGTAGTTGTTCTCCACCATCAGCGCTTCGAATTCCTGCTGCCCTTGTCCGAACGCGGAGGTGAAGGGCGGCGCCGTCAGCCACTCCCGCCGCCACTGCGCTCGGAGGTTCTGCTTCTCCAGATCCTGGTAGCCCGCCGACCACCTCCCCGGTGTGGCAAACTTGCACTGCGCCAGCAATCCGACCACACGGCCCAGTAATGGTGGCTCGCCCGCGTCGCTCAGTGCCCGCGTCCAGTCGTCACCGAGCTCGATCAGGTACCGGAAGAACACCCACTCGAAGAAGATATCGTGTGTAAAGGAGTATCGGGCGCCCCCGTCGTGGTCCCGAATTACGCAGTCCGCCTTCAATCCAGCCACCTGCCCGAAGGTCGCATTATTGAGCGACCGCGCCGGAATGTTCTTACCCAGATTCCGCACGCCCTTCTCGGCTAGGTCCAGAAGCGCGCGCTGACGCTCGGGTACCACCTGCTTCGGCGTGTCGTGGCCCGCGCGATCCCACCAGGCGGCGATCAGATCAACCTCCGTTTGCGGGGTTTCCGACCCGTCCGGAAAGCTGTGCGCCAGTACGGCCGCAAAAAAGGGCCGCCGTGCTATTTCCTGAACGCCCTTCGGCCCGAACAGCACCCTCCGCAGGTTCGGGTGTCTTGTCGCGAGCGCCTCAGCTTCGTCATCGGAAAATGCCTCAACCGACACATCCTCGACGCCGGTGCTCCGGTAAAAGCTGGCCGGGAACCATGCGCGATACGCCTCAAGTCCCTGGTCGCGGGAACTTGCCAGCACCTTCCAATGGGCCAGATGCTCGTTTTCCTCAATGGCCCTTAGCAGATCGACTACGATCGCCTTTTGGTCGGGCCTGATACGGTCGATGCCGTCGATAAAGAGCACGGCCGTTCCAGTGCTGCCAATCTCTGCCAGGAGATCCGCGGCACGCCGGTGGCGCAGCCCCAACGCCGCGGCGAAGGTTGCCCACGAGTTTCCTGCAAGGCGATCGGACTTCAGGAGCAGGATCGGCCCGTTCGCGGCCGCAACGATCGCAATGCGCCGAAGCATTGCCGATTTGCCGCATCCCGGAAGGCCGCTCAGGTTCACAAGCCGCCGCTGATCCAGTCCTTTCTGGATGCTCTGCTCCAACGCCGGCCGTTCGACGCGAAACCCGGCTACCTCCTCCGATATGTCGTCCAACCCTGCAAGCGAGTACGATCGGAGGATCTCCACGTCATCCCGGTAGTTGGGCGCGACTTTCAGGCGAACTGCGCCGCGAAGAGCCGTCAGCAACGCCTCCCGCGTCCACTTGCGCGCGGTTCCCGCACCATCGCGTACCAGCCGGCACAGCCGGTCAAAAAGCAGAAGGTCCTGACCATCCTCGTTTCCGTCGACAAGCTCCTGCAGCCGATTGACTACCTCCGTCCGCAACAGTCCCCCTTCAGTCAGCCCGTCGAGATGAAGGACCACGAAGTGGGCGTAGAAACTCCACTCCTCTTCCGGGGACTTGCATCCAATCAGCGGTGCCAGTTGCTCGCGCAGCGTCCGTTCCGGCGTTGCCGCCGATCCGCCTGCAGCAAAGCGCCGCTCGAAATCCTCGACCGAGGGGCTGCTGCGTGCCCATTCGATTAGGCGCTGCAGCGAACGTAAGCGCCCCTGGGCAAGGTACTCCGCCACGAAGCCATACGCGTCGCCGGGCTTGAAGCCGTTGGATGCCCGCGTCGCCACCGCGCGCTTCACAACATCTCCGAAGTTCTTGTTGCTCCCGCTGCCGCCGATCTGGATGTTCCGTTTAGCCTGTAGGCCGAGCGTGCATAGGGATCCGCCATCGTCAAACTCGACGACGATATCGTCCATGGGATTGCCTTGACTGGCCTGCTCCACTGCGACTGATCTCACAATCCCGCCGAGCCCGGCCGCTCGCTCCTCCCGGAGAAGGGCCGCAAGATAATAGGCGGCAACCGTGTCCGCGTAGGTGAAGCCTGCCCCGCCCGCAACCTCGGATGAGGTCGCCCGCTTTTGTTTCTTCAAGGCCGTCATCGAGCCGTCCGATTCCTGTCGTCGTATTGCAAGTGATTTGCTCCCCTACGCCGCGAGCCGTTCAGCGGTCAGCGGGGCTATCGGCCCACTGGCCTGGGGCCTTGGTCAACAGATAGGAAGCACTCGCGCCTTGCGGCAACAATGGGGGCGTATGAAGGTAGTGCCAATCGGAGCTGGGGGAGCAGTTAATCTGCATTCCACATGCGTCAAAGACGTGTAAGTCGTCAACGTATCAGCGTCTGATCAGGCATTGAGGCCAGCGGCCGGGGCACCGTGCTCTAATGAACAAGCTCAAGCTAGGCATGAGCCTCGGGTCGGCCTGATATTCTCCCAAGCTACTCACTTCTGCTGCCACTCTGGTGCGCTCGGCCTCGCTATTCGCCAATGCAGACCCGTAAGGTCCCACTCGGATGACGTCACGCAATGACCGACGTTGCCGCCTACGCTGGCCCCTTCCTCACTGTACTTGCCGCTTCGGCCATCCTCCCGATGTAGTCGGAAGCAGTGCTGGCGGGCCTGCTGCTCGCGGACTACTCGCCGGGGCTGCTTCTGGTGAC
>JAWLGN010000121.1:0-15647 GCA_041685075.1 Bryobacteraceae bacterium | reverse complement strand
CCTGGATCCTGGAGGATTGGGGACGCGCCGACGAGGCCCAGGCGCTGCGCGAAAAACGCCGCGCCCTATGCGCCGAGCAGCGCTCCTTCGATTTCTACTAACACGGCTGCCCGCGCTATGAACGCTACCCGAGGTCTTCCATGATTGCTCCCATCGCTTACGGCCTGACGATTCTGCTGGCGCTCGGCATCATCGCCATCGGGATCCGGTTCATTCTGGCGCCGCAGGCGTCCTCCGCCGGTTACGGCGTTCCGTTCGACGGAGGCGGCCGCGCCTACCTGGCCGCCAAGGGCCTGCGCGATGTGACCTATGGCGTGCTGGGACTCGTCCTGCTGGTGGTGGGGGGCGCTCACCTGGTGGGCTGGTTCATCGCCATCGCCGCCATCGTCCCGCTGGGCGATACCCTCATCGTGCTGCGCCACGGCGGAACCCGGACCGTGGCCTTCGGCGTTCACTTCGCCACCGCGATGGCGATGCTGGCGGCTTCAGCCCTCCTGTTCGCCCTCTGAGGCGCTTACTGCCGCAGCGGCTCCAAGGCGCTCTCGACGTCCGGGTAGAAGCGGAAGACCGTATCCAGCCGCGACACCCGGAAACTTTCCCGCAGGTAGCCCTGCGCGCCGGCCATCATGAGCCGGCCCCCGGCTTGCGCGATCTTGTTATAGCAATAGATGAACCGGCCGATGCCCGTGCTGTCGATGCGGTTCACGCCCGCGAGATCGAACACGAAGTTGCGATATCCCTCCGCCAGCAGCGACTCCACCAGCGTTTCCACCCGCTGGCTTTCGGGGCCCAGCATCAGCTTCCCGGCCAGCGTCACGATCACGGTCCCTTCGCCGGCATTCCGATGTTCGATCTCAAGCATTGCTATCCATAACAGTATATTTGCTTTTTAACGTTCCCATCGGCTATCCTGAGAGCACCTGCTGCTACGGCCATTCCCGCGCGAGCACCGTCAACCCACCACGGAGAATTTATGAGTCCGCAAGAAGTACTGGATTTTGCGAAGAAAGAAGGAGCCAGGCAGATTGATATCCGGTTCACCGATATTCCCAGCCTGCAGCATCACGTCTCCTACCCCATCTCGCAGCTCACCCTCGACTGCTTCGAGGAAGGCTTCGGCATGGATGGTTCCAGCATCCGCGGCTGGGCGGCCATCAATGAGAGCGACATGCTCCTCATCCCCGACCCCAACACCGCCCTGATGGACCCCTTCGCCGAAATCCCCACCCTCATGATGACCGCCGACGTCATCGATCCCATCACCAAGCAGCACTACGAGCGCGATCCCCGCTGGATCGCCCGCAAAGCCGAACTCTACCTCGCCCATAGCGGCATCGCCGACACCATCTACGTCGGACCGGAAGCCGAGTTCTTTATCTTCGACAACATCCGCTTCGACCAGAACCAGCACTCCGGCTTCTATTTCATCGACTCCGAGGAGGGCCGCTGGAACTCCGGCCGCGCGGAGCGCAACCTGGGCTACCGCCCGCGCTACAAGGAAGGCTACTTCCCCGTCCCCCCGACCGACCACTACCAGGACCTGCGCAGCGAGATGGTGGAAGTGATGCTCCACTGCGGCCTCCAGGTCGAGTGCCACCACCACGAGTCGGCCACCGGCGGCCAGGCCGAAATCGACCTGCGCTACGACACCCTGCTGACCTCCGCCGACAACATGATGCTGTACAAGTACTGCGTGCGCAACGTGGCCAACCGGTGCGGCAAGACCGTCACCTTCATGCCCAAGCCGATCTTCGCCGACAGCGGCAGCGGCATGCACGTGCACCAGAGTTTGTGGCGCGAAGGCCAGCCGCTGTTCGCGGGCGACTGTTACGCCGGGTTGAGCCAGATGGCGCTCTGGTACATCGGCGGCCTGCTGGCGCACGCGCGCGCGCTTTCGGCCATCATCGCCCCCACCACCAACAGCTACAAGCGGCTGGTGCCCGGCTACGAGGCCCCGGTCAACCTGGCCTACTCGCGGCGCAACCGTTCGGCGGCCATCCGCATCCCCATGTACTCGGCCAGCCCCAAAACCAAGCGCGTCGAGTTCCGCCCGCCGGATCCCTCGGCCAACCCCTACCTGGCCTTCGCGGCCATGCTGATGGCGGGGCTGGACGGCATCGCCAACAAGATCGATCCCGGCGAACCGCTCGACAAGGACATCTACGATCTCTCCCCCGAAGAGATGAAGCAGGTGCCCTCCATGCCCGGCACGCTCGACGCGGCACTCGACTGCCTGGCCGACGATCACGAGTTCCTGCTCAAGGGCGACGTCTTCACCCCGGAGATGATCGACACCTACATCAGCTACAAGCGCAAGAACGAAGCCGAGGCCGTGCGGCTGCGCCCGCACCCCTACGAGTTCGCGCTCTACTACGACATCTAGTGAGCCGAAGCCTATGCAAGGCACCATCGTTCAGGTGAGCCTCTCGCCCGGCGGGCTTCCCAAGCGCGCCGTGGCGGGAGCCTTCCTCACCCCCCTGGGGTTCGAGGGAGACGGCCACGCCCACCCCGCCGTCCACGGCGGGCCCGACAAGGCGGTCCTGATCGTGGCCGCCGAAACCATCGACGAACTCGCCGCCCTGGGCTACCCGGTCTATCCCGGCGCGCTGGGCGAAAACCTCACCGTCCGGGGTCTCGACCCGCGCTGGCTCCGGCCCGGCCAGCAGTACCGCGCCGGCGCGGCCATGATTGAACTCACGAAGGTGCGCACGCCCTGCCGCTCGCTCGACGTCTACGGGCCGCAACTCAAGCAGGAGATCTACGACGCGCGCGTCAAGGCCGGCGACATCGCCTCGCCGCGCTGGGCTAAAAGCGGCTTCTACGCCCGGGTGCTTACGCCCGGCATGGTGCAGGCGGACGATATAATCGCTCTAGTGGCTATGCCGGCCTAGAGCGATGGCGACCCCGCTGAAAAGCATCGATTTTCGCGACCCCAAGCGCGCGGGTGAGGATCTCGGGCGGCTGGGCGCCGGCTTGCCGGAGCGCGTGCTGGGGCGCATCGAGCACCTGCTGGCTTCGGTCCCCGACCCCGATCTCGCGCTGGCCAACCTGGAGCGCCTGCGGCGACAGTCGCCCGGCGCCTTCGAGCGCGCGGCCGCTTCCCCCGCGGTGCTGCAGTATTTCATCGTGGTCTTCGCCTACAGCCGCTTCCTCTCCGAATCCGTCCTGAACTTCCCGGAGAACGTCCTCCAGCTTGCCGCGTCCGGCCATCTGTATCGCGTGCTTTCGGCCGAAGAGTACCGCGAGCGGCTGCTGGCCTGGCTCGCCCCGGAGTGCCGCGGGGTGCCGCCGGCGCTGGCGCTGGCGCGCTTTCGTCGCCGCGAATTGCTGCGCCTGGTAGTGCGGGACGTGCTGGGCCTGGCCAGCCTCGCCGAAATCGTCGAGGAACTCTCGAACCTGGCCGACGCCATCCTGGAACTCTCCTGCGAGCGCATCCGCGAGGAGCTGGTGAGGCGCCACGGCGAGCCGCTCATCGCCGATGCGGGTGAAAGCGGCGCTCCCGCGCGACCCTGCGGCTTCGCCGTGCTGGCGCTCGGTAAGCTGGGCGGGCGCGAGTTGAACTACAGCTCCGACATCGACCTGATGTTTCTCTACACCGCCAACGGCCAGACCGCCGGGCCGGAGAGCATCACCAACAAGGAGTTTTTCAAGAAGCTCGCCAACCAGCTCACCGAGCTGCTCTCCACCTACACCAGCCTGGGGGTCTGCTACCGGGTGGACCTGCGGCTGCGCCCCGACGGGCGCCTGGGCGAGGTCTGCATCTCGCTGGCCGGCGCCAAAACCTACTACCGCGAGCGCGCCCGGGACTGGGAAAAGCAGATGTTGATCAAAGCGCGCCCGGCGGCCGGCGACAAGGCGCTGGGCCGCGAGCTGCTGGAAGCGGTCGAACCGCTCATCTACAGCAGCTCGCTCGATTTCAGCGCCGTCGAGGCGGTCTCGGAAACCCGCGCGCGCATCGGCGAGAAACTTGCCGAACGCCGCGGCCGCCACGGCCTGGACGTGAAACTCGCCCCCGGCGGCATTCGCGATATCGAGTTCCTGGTACAGTGCCTCCAGCGGCTGCACGGCGGCCGCGAACCCTGGGTTCGCCACGGCGGCACCCTGCTGGCCCTGTTCCGCCTGCGCGACAAGGAGCTGCTCTCCAACCAGGAGTACGCGCGGCTGGCCTCCGCCTACTACTTCCTGCGCCACCTCGAGCACCGCCTCCAGTTCGATGAAGACCGCCAGGTCCACACCCTGCCGGAGGATCCGGAAGCGCTCGACATCCTGGCCCGGAAGATGCCTCCCGACGCCACCGGCGCCACGCGCGATGCCGCCTGGCTGAAGCGGTGCCTCGCCGAGCACCTCTCCGATGTGCGGGAGATCTACGAGCGCGTCATCTACGCCCAGCAGCCCATCTACTACACGCTCCCGGAGGCCCGTCCCGAGGAGCCCGAACCCGAGGAGCAGCGCACCCCGCACCCGGCCGTGAACCTCACCCGCTACCTGGACCATTGCGCCCCCAAGCTGGCCGTCTCGCTGGCCGGCGCGAAGATCCACCGCGGCCGCCAGCGCCTGGATCATTTCCTGGACCTCGCGCTGGACCACCCCGAGCTGCTCGATCGCCTCAACACCGATCCCGAACTGGTGGAGCGCGTGGTGGAGATCTTCGAGCACAGCGCCTACTTCGGCGACCAGTTGCTGCGCTTCCCGGAACTGCTCCACCAGGTGGGCGGCGAGGCGTCTCCCCAGCCGCAGCCGCTTGAAGACGGCCCCGCCCTGCGCCGCTACTTCCGCCGTGAGATGATGCGCATCCAGGCCGACAGCATCTTCGGCGCGGTCCCCATCTTCACCACCCTGGAGCAGACCTCGGACCTGGCCGATACCGTAATCTCCGCCGCTTACCGGATCGCGCTCCGGCAGGCGCCGCGCCCGGAGTCCCCCCAGTATGAACCCCGCAATCAGATGATGGTGATCGCGCTCGGCCGCCTGGGCATGCGGGAGTTCGACCTGGCCTCCGACGCCGACCTGGTCTTTGTCCTCCCCGACGACGACGCGCCCGAGATGGCCTTCTGGACCGGCGTGGCCGAACGCCTCATCCAGACCATCAGCGCCTACACCGGCGAGGGCGTCATCTTCAGCGTCGATACGCGCCTGCGCCCCACCGGCCGCGAGGGCGACCTGGTACAGACCGAGGCCGCCTACAAATCCTACTTCGAGCAGAAGGCCGAAGCCTGGGAAGGCATCGCCTATATGAAGGCGCGGGCCGTGGCCGGCGACATCGAACGCGCCACCCGGTTCCTCAACGAGTTGCAGGAAGTGGACTGGCGCCGCTACGGCCAGAGCGGCCGCTCACGCCGCCAGCTTGCCGGCATGCGCGCGCGGCTGGAAAAAGAGCAGGGCCCCCGCAACCCCCTGAAGGCCGGCCCCGGCGGCTACTACGACATCGACTTCGCCCTGATGTACCTGCGGCTCAAGGGCGCCGGCATCTTCTTCAAAGTGCTGAACACCCCGCAGCGCATCGACGTCATCGAGAAAATGGGACACCTGGACCGCGACGACGCCGACTTCCTCCGCGACGCGGCCACCTTCTACCGCGCCGTGGACCACGGTCTGCGCGTCTCCACAGGCCACGCCGCCGGCAGCCTGCCCACCGCGCCGTCGCAGTTTGAAAGCCTTACCGCCCTGGTTCGCCGCTGGATTCCCGAGCACATGCGGAACACCCGTCTGGATGCCCAACTCGCCGAGATCCGCCGCGGCACCCGGGCGTACTTCAACCGAACCTTCGAAGCATGAACAGACAGCCTCCCCGCGTGGGGCTGTCCTGCGGGCGCGTAGATCTTCCCCCGCTCCGGGCGGTCCGCACGGCCGCCGCGGGGCGACGTCCCGCCCCACTTCGCCTCGATGCCCCTATGGCAAACTAGCCCGCCGCGGCTTCGCGCGTTTCCACCTGCTGCTTTTCGAGCTCCAGCAACATCTTCTTGATGCGCAGGCCGCCCGCGTAACCCACCAGCTTGCCATCCACCCCGATGACCCGATGGCAGGGAACCACCACCGGCAGCGGATTGCGGCCGTTGGCTGCGCCCACGGCCCTCACCGCGCGCGGCAGGCTCACCGCCACCGCTATATCCCTGTACGAGCGCGTCTCGCCGTACGGGATCTCTCCCAATGCCCTCCATACACGGCGCTGAAACTCCGTGCCCTGCGGATCCAGAGGCAGTTCAAACCCGCGCCTGCGGCCCGCGAAATACTCCCGCAACTGCGTGGCCGCCTCGACCAGCATTTCGTTCTCGTCGTTTCGCGTGCCGGACGCTTCTCTTCGCGGATTAATCTCGATGGAACGGATGCCCGCGGGACCCGCGGTCACGCGCAGCACCACGCCCTCCGCCACCTCCAACTGCGTCCACTCAGTCATGTCAAGAAGTGTCGCATAAAGCGGCGAGCGCGGCGCGGCTGTCAAGACGCGAATGTACAAGCGTTAACCGCTGATCTGTGCCGCAAGCCCCGAATATTCACATCCGGGGAACGCCCGCTGGCTTGGTCTTCGAGACTGCCTGATATAATTAAAGGGCTTTCTTACGGGTCTCCTTGCCTTATGCCCCAGATACCGTCGGCCTCCGCTGGAGGCGCCGAGAAACGCCTTCTTCTGCTAAAACCGCGCGGCTTCTGCGCCGGCGTCGTGCGCGCCATCGACATTGTCCGCATCGCGCTCGACCTCTATGGTCCGCCGGTGTACGTCCGCAAGGAGATCGTTCACAATAAGCACGTGGTGGATGAGCTGCGCCTGGCCGGCGCCATCTTCGTCGAGGAACTCGATGAAGTGCCGGTGGGCGCGCGCGCCATCTTCAGCGCGCACGGCGTGGCGCCATCGGTGCGCGAAGAGGCGCGGGAGCGCAGGCTCAACGTCATCGACGCCACCTGCCCGCTGGTCACCAAGGTGCACCTCGAGGCCCAGCGCTTCGCCCGTGAAGGTTACAGCATCGTGCTCATCGGGCACAAGGATCACGACGAAGTTATCGGCACGCTCGGCGAAGTGCCCGATTGCAGCTTCCTGGTGGAAACCGAAGAGGACGTCGAGCGGCTGGAGCTTCCCGACCCCGCGCGCGTGCGCTACCTGACCCAGACCACCCTGAGCCTGGACGAGACCTCCCACCTGATCGAGCGGCTGCGGGCGCGTTTTCCGCTCATCCAGGGGCCTCCCGCGCAGGATATCTGCTACGCCACCCAGAACCGCCAGATGGCCGTGAAGCAGGTGGCCGTCGCGGCGGAACTCATGCTGGTAGTGGGCTCGCGCAACAGCTCCAACTCCAAGCGCCTGGTCGAAGTGGCCGAAAATTGCGGCATGCGCGCCTATCTGGTGAACGATGCCGCCGGCGTGGTGACGGCGTGGCTGGAAGGTGTCCGCAGCGTGGCCGTAACGGCCGGGGCCTCCGCTCCGGAGCACCTGGTGGAAGAACTGGTAAGTTTCCTGCGCAGCCACGGCTTCACGCGGCTCGAGGAGGTGGGGCTGGTGGAGGAAGACGTCCGCTTCTCCCTGCCGCCGGAACTAGGGCTTACCTCGATCCAGAGCGGCAAGACTGCCCCATGACCAGCCCGGTCCTGGCCGTACAACAGGCAACCGTTGCGCGCGCCGGCCAGGTGGCGCAGGCCGCGGCCGGACGGCTGCTCTCCGAACAACGTCCCGACGGCCACTGGTGCGCGCCCCTCACCGCCGACGTCACCCTGGAAGCCGACTACATCCTGCTGCAGCTCTGGCTCCACCCGCCCCAGGGCGGCACGTGGAACCCGCCCACGCGCCCGCTGGTAGAGCGTGCCGCGCAGGCCATCCTCGAGCGCCAGCTTCCCGGCGGCGGTTTCCATATCTACCCCGGCGGCCCGGCCGAAATCAGCGCCACCGTGAAGGCCTACTTCGCGCTCAAGCTGGCAGGCATCCCGGCGGACGATCCGCGGCTCGAGCGCGCGCGCCGCACCATTCTCGATTTGGGCGGCATCCAGTCCGCCAACAGCTACGTCAAGATCAACCTCAGCCTGTTCGGCCTGTATCCGCGGGAGCACTGCCCTTCCATTCCGCCCGAAATTCTGCTGCTGCCGGGTAAGGCCATCTACCGCATGTCGTCCTGGTCGCGGGCTATCGCGATCGCGCTCGCCATCGTGCAGTCGGCCGGCGCGCCCCGCCCCGTGCCCGCGGGCTTCACCCTGGAGGAACTTTTCCACCCGGACCTCCCCACGAGCTTTGCCCCCGCCGAGGGCTTCTTCACCTGGCGCAACCTGTTTCTGCGGCTGGACGCGCTGGCGAAATGGTGGGAGCGCCGCGGGTGGAGCGCCGTGCGGCGCCGCGCGCTCCGCGCCGCCGAAGCCTGGATCCTCGAGCGCTTCGAAGACTCCGACGGGCTGGGCGCCATCTATCCGCCCATGATGTACGCGGTCATGGCGCTCGATGTGCTCGGCTACACGCCCGACAGTCCGCTGCGCCGCCGCGCCCTCGAGCAGTTCGAAGCCCTCATGACGGACGACGGCGCGCGCTTCTACTTCCAGCCGTGCTTTTCGCCGGTGTGGGACACGGCGCACGCCCTCTATGCCCTGGCCGAGTCCGGCGCTTGCCCGCCGGAGCCGCTGGAGCGCGCTGCCCGCTGGCTCTCCGGGCGCGAGATCCGCCGCCGCGGCGACTGGAGCGTCATGCGCCCCCGCACGGAACCCTCCGGCTGGGCCTTCGAGTACCGCAACGGTTTCTACCCCGACATGGACGACACCGCCATCGTGCTGCTGGCACTGGGGGGCCGCGCACCGTTCGGCGCGGCGCAGCACGAGCGGGCGCGCGCCTGGCTGCTCGACATGCAGTCCCGCGACGGCGGCTGGGCCGCCTTCGACGCCGACAACAACTGGAACTTTCTCAGCCACGTCCCCTTCGCGGATCACAACGCCATGCTGGATCTCACCTGCCCGGATATCACCGGGAGGGCGCTGGAGGCGCTGGCGGCGCAGGGCATCTCCCGCGAGCATCCGGCGGTGCGGCGCGCCGTGCGCTATCTCGAGCGCACCCAGTGTCCCGACGGAAGCTGGTACGGGCGCTGGGGCGTGGCGTACATCTACGGCACCTGCTTCGCACTGCGCGGCCTGGCCGCCTCCGGCGAGAGCGACCGCGAGGCCCACATCCTGCGCGCCGGCGAGTGGCTGCGCTCCATCCAGAACGCCGACGGCGGATGGGGCGAGAGCTGCGCCTCCTACCCCGACGGCGCCTACACCCCCGCGCCCAGCACGCCGTCGCAGACCGCCTGGGCGCTGCTCGGCCTGATAGCCGGCGGCGACACCAGCAGCTCCAGCGTCCTCCAGGGCATCCAATATCTACTCGAGACCTGCCGCGACGGCGCCTGGAGCGAAGAACAGTTCACCGGCACGGGATTCCCAGGGGTGTTCTATCTGCACTACGGGCTGTATCCCCAGTACTTTCCGCTGCTGGCGCTCTCCGCCTACGTGAAACACAGCCGGGGAGCCCCGCGCGGGCAGCGGCCCTGAGAGCGGCCGCAAGGAATCGATCGCTATGCGCTTTCCGCTTTCGCTCACCGCCGGCATGGCCGGCTACATACTGCGCAGCAAGCTGCGGCCGCGGCCGGAGTGGCAGAAATCCGCCAACGGCTCCACCACGGCCAACCCGTTCCACATCCTGCCGCCGCGCGCGGGCGAGGCGCCCCGCCGCCCGCACCCCATGATCCGGAAGCGCTTCCCCATCGTCCTGATGCTGGAGCCGCTGCACGCCTGCAATCTCACCTGCACCGGCTGCGGCCGCATCCGGGAGTACGAGTCCTCCATCGCCGAGCGGCTCACGGTGGAGCAGTGTCTGGCCGCGGTGGACGAGTGCGGCGCCCCCATCGTCTCGATCTGCGGCGGAGAGCCCCTCATGTATCCGCCCATCGGGGAACTCACCGCAGCGATTCTCGAGCGCAACCGCCACATCTATCTCTGCACCAACGGCATGTTCGTCCCGCGCCGCCTCCACGAATTCCGCCCCTCCCGCCGCTTCTTCTTCAACATCCACCTGGACGGGATGGAGAAGACCCACGACCTGTGCGTGGAGCGCGAAGGCGTCTTCCGCCAGGCCATCGAAGCCATCCGGGTGGCCAAGGCCGCCGGCTTCCAGGTCTGCACCAATACCACCGTCTACCGCGAAACCGACATGCGCGAAGTGGAGGAGCTGTTCGAGTACCTGCGGCAGTTCAACGTGGATGCCCACCAGATCTCCCCCGCCTACGGCTACAGCGCCATCGACAACCGCGAGATCTTCCTCACCCGCGAGGACATCCACGAGAAGTTCCGCGACATCGACCGCCTGATGAAGCGCTACCCCATCAACCAGACCCCCACCTACATGAGTTTCCTCCAGGGCTCCCGCGAGCTGCCCTGCACCGCCTGGGGCAACCCGACCTACAATGTCAAGGGATGGAAAGGGCCCTGTTATCTCATTACCGACGCGCACTACCGGACCTTCGAGGAACTCATGACCCGCACCCCGTGGGAGAGCTACGGCCCCGGCAACGACCCGCGTTGCGAGCACTGCATGGTGCACTGCGGCTTCGAGCCCTCCGCCGCGCTGGGCATCAACGCCCGTGCGGGCGACGGCATCCGGCTGTTGAGCTGGATGCTGCGATAACGCGGCAACCATGAAACCCACGCTGGTGACCGGAGCCTCGGGCTTCCTCGGCTGGCACGTGGCGCGGCTGCTCGTCGAATGCGGCCACCCGGTGCGGGCGCTGGTGCGCCCCACCTCGCGGCTGCGCGAGCTGGATGCCGAAGCCGTCACCGGCGACCTGCGCGACCCGGATTCGCTCGCCCGCGCCGCCGCCGGCTGCGGCCTCGTCTTCCACGTGGCCGCCGACTACCGGTTGTGGGCGCGCGACCCCGGCGAACTCTACCGCTCGAACGTGGACGGCACCCGCAACCTGCTCACCGCCGCGCGCGCCGCCGGCGTCGAGCGCGTGGTCTATACCAGCACGGTAGGCTGCATCGGCATCCCGCCCGGCGGCCTCGGGGACGAGACCACGCCAGTCCGCCTCGAGGAGATGAGCGGCGCGTATAAGCGCTCGAAATTTCTCGCGGAGCGGGTGGCCCTGGAGTTCGCCGCCGGCGGTTTCCCCGTGGTGATCGTGAACCCCACCGCCCCGGTCGGGGATCACGACTTCAAGCCCACCCCCACCGGAAAGATCGTGTTGGATTTCCTGAACGGCGGGATGCCCGCGTACATCGATACGGGCCTCAACGTGGTGGACGCGCGCGACACCGCCCGCGGCCACCTGCTGGCCTGCGAGCGGGGGCGCCCCGGAGAGCGCTACATCCTGGGCAGCGAGAATCTCACGCTGGCCGCCATTCTGGAAAAACTGGCGGCCATCACGGGGCGGCCCGCGCCGCGCTGGCGCATGCCCTACGCGGTGGCCTGCGCCGCGGGCGCCGCTTCCACCGGTTGGGCGCGGCTCTCGGGCTCGCCGCCGCGCGTGCCCTGGGACGCGGTGCGAATGGCCCGTAAGAAGATGTGGGTCACCCACGCCAAGGCGGCGCGCGAGCTGGGCTTCTCCCCCGGACCGGCCGATGCCGCGCTCAGTCACGCCGTCGAGTGGTTCCAGGCCAACGGGTACATCCGGCCGTGACCGTCCTGCTGGTGGCTGCCGAGCCGAGAGAGTTCCGCGGCCTGCTGCGCCGCTCGAGCGGCATTTCACGGCTCGACTGGCCGGTGGACTGGGCCCGCGCCGCCACCTGCCGCGGCCGCCGCCTGCTGCTGGTGGCCAACGGCGCCGGAGCCGCGCGCGCCGCCGCGGCCGCCGCCTGCGCCATCGCCCGCGAGCGACCCGGCGCCGTGGTCAGCACGGGCTACTGCGGCGCGCTCGACCCCGGTCTCGAACCCGGCGACGTCTTCGTCGCCACCTGCGTGGCCTCGGGCGATCACCGCTTCTCCACCCGCGACCCCGGGGCAGGCGCCCCTCACTCCTCCGGCCTGCTGCTCAGCCTCGACCGCGTGGCCCGCACGGCCGCGGAAAAGGAACGCCTGCGCCGCTCCACCGGCGCCGCCGCCGTCGAGATGGAGGCCGCCGGCGTGGCCGCCGCCGCCGCGGATGCCGGTCTGCCCTTCTACTGTGTGCGATCCGTAACCGACCGCGCAGTCGAAAGTTTCACGCTCGATTACAACCAGATTCTCCGGGTGGACGGCCACTTCGATACAATGCTTCTTTTACGGGGCATTTTCCGGAAGCCGGCCGCTGCCCTGCCTGAGGTGGCGGGGCTGTGGAAACGATCCCGTTTGGCCTCCATGACGCTAGGAGATTTCATTGCCGATTGCCGTTTCTGACAGGGACATCCCGCCCACGATGCGCGCTGCTGTTTACAAGGGCAACAGCGTGGTCGAGGTGGAAGAAGTACCCGTCCCGTCCATCGGTCCCGGCGAGATCCTGGTGCGGGTGGAGGCCTGCGGCATCTGTAACACCGACCTCAAGAAAATCGCCCACAACCTGCTGCCGCCCCCCCGCATCTTCGGTCACGAGACCGCCGGGGTCGTGGCGCGAGTGGGCGAAAACGTACAGAAGTTCCGGCCGGGCGACCGCGTGGTGGTCTTCCACCACATCCCCTGCATGAACTGCTTCTACTGCTGCCGGCGCCTCTACGCCCAGTGCCCCACCTACAAGCGCGTGGGCGCGGGCGCGGGATTCGAACCGGCCGGCGGCGGCTTCGCTCAGTACGTCCGGGTGATGGACTGGATCGTCGAGCGCGGCGTGGAAAAAATTCCCGGCGGCGTCTCCTTCGAGCGCGCCAGCTTCGTGGAGCCCATCAACACCTGCCTGAAGGCCGTGGTGCAATGCGCCCCCGCCGCCGGCGACCTGGTGCTGGTGATGGGCCAGGGCCCCATCGGCCTGATGTTCACCATGCTGCTCCGGCGTACCGGCGCCACCGTAGCGGTGACCGATACCATCGGCGCGCGTTTGGAGTTGGCCCGTCGCTGCGGGGCGCAATATGCCTGGGACCCCGCCGCTACCGAGATCGAAACCGAAATTCGCGGCCTTACCGAAGGCCGCGGCGCGGATCTGGTGGTGCTGGCCGCCTCCGCCCCGGGCATCGTCGAAAAGGCTATCCGGTACTCGCGGCCGGGAGCCCGGCTGCTTTTATTCGCCCAAACTTCCGATACCGAACGCATCGAAGCCTCCGGGGCCGCCATCTGCGTGGGAGAGCGTACCCTGTTCGGCTGCTATAGCGCCTCCGTGGATCTGCAGAAGCAGTCCGCGGACCTGGTCTTCAACGGCGAGCTGCCGATCGAGGACTTGATCTCCCACCGGCTGCCCCTCGATGAGATCCGCACCGGTATTGATTGGGCATTGCATCCTGGACCTAAATCGTTGAAAATTATCGTTCAGCCACAGAGGTGGTCACAGTGAATAGCAGAATGATGGCTGCCGTGCTCTACGGCAAGGAGCACTTGCAGGTGGAGCCGGTATCCATTCCGCAACTCGATACGGGAGACATTCTCGTCGGCGTCAAAGTCGCGTTGACCTGCGGGACCGATGTAAAAGTGTTTCGCCGCGGGTATCACGCGCGCATGATCGTGCCTCCGGCGGTCTTCGGCCACGAACTCGCCGGAGATGTGGTGGCCCTGGGTCCGGGGGTTACGAAATTCTCCATCGGGGATCGCGTCGTGGCGGCCAATTCCGCCCCCTGCGGCCAGTGCTTCTTCTGCCGCCGCTCCCAGGAGAACCTCTGCGAAGACCTGCTGTTCAACAACGGCGCCTACGCCCAGTACATCCGTATTCCCGCCCGCATTGTCGAACGCAACACCTACGTTATTCCGGACCACGTCAGCTATCAGAATGCGGCCCTGGTGGAGCCGCTGGCCTGTGTGGTGCGCGGCCTGGACGAGACCGATCCGCACGCCGGCGATACCATCGCGGTGATCGGGCTGGGTCCCATCGGGCTGATGTTCGTGCGGCTGGCCAAGCTGTACGGCCTGCGCGTGATCGCGGTGGGCCGGAGGAAGACGCAGCTCGATCGCGCCGTCGCCATGGGCGCCGACGACCTGGTATCCACCGAAATTCACAAGCGTCCGGTGGAGGCCGTCAAGGCCCTCACCCGCGGCCGCGGCGCCGATATCGCCATCGAGGCCGTAGGCAAACCCGAAACCTGGCACTGGGCCGTGGACATGGTGCGCCGCGGCGGTACGGTGAACTTCTTCGGCGGGTGTCCCACGGCCAGCCGCGTGAGCCTGGACACCAACCTGTTGCATTATTCCGAAATCACCTGCAAAGCCAGCTTCCACCATACCCCCTTCTACATCCAGAAGGCCCTGGACCTGGTGAGCGACGACCACATCACCGCCGAGGACTTCGTCAACCGCCAGGAGCCGCTTTCCAACCTGCTCGAGGTGATGCGGCACCTGATGAGCCATAACGGGCACCTGAAGACGGCGATCATACCTTAACCGTGTACCTGGCCCCCAAGGATTATGTGCGTTCTCCGGCCGCCATGGCCGCCGCGAGCACACCCGGGGAGGCTGAGCGCTACACCCGCTGGCTGGCCACGCACCACTACGAGAACTTCCACGTAGCCAGCTTCCTGCTGCCGCGCAGCCTGCACCAGGATTTCTACAACGTCTACGCCTATTGCCGCTGGGCCGACGACCTGGGCGATGAAATCGGCGACCCGGAGGAAAGCCTGCGCCTGCTCCGCTGGTGGGGCCAGGAGCTGGACGCCCTGTACACGGGTCGCGCTGCGCATCCCGTCTTCGTGGCCCTGCAGGGCACCGTCGAGCGCCACGCCATTCCCCGCCAACCCTTCGCCGACCTGCTCGACGCCTTCATCCAGGACCAGCGCGTCACCCGCTACGCCACCCGCGCCGAACTGCTCGACTACTGCCGCCGCTCCGCCAATCCCGTGGGCCGCCTGGTGCTCTACCTGTGCGGCTACTCCGACCCGGAACGCCAGGGCCTTTCCGACGCCACCTGCACGGCCCTGCAACTGGCCAACTTCTGGCAGGACGTGGCGGTGGACCTCGAAAAGGGGCGCATCTACCTGCCCCTGGAAGATCTCCAGCGGCACGGCTGCACCTTCGAAGACGTGCTGGCCCGCCGCGCGACCCCCGGTTTCCGCGCCGCCCTGCGGGACCTGGTGGCCTGGGCGCGGGAACTGTTCGACCAGGGCCTGCCGCTCGCCCGTAAGGTGCGGGGCCGGCTGGCCGTGGATATCGAACTGTTCAGCCGCGGCGGCATGCGGGTGCTGGACAAGATCGCCGCCCAAGACTACGACGTGCTGTCGCGCCGCCCGGCCATCTCCAAGGGGGAGCGGGCCGTGCTGCTGCTAGGCGCGCTGGCGCGCCGCGCCCTCCGGGGGGCCGCGTGAGCACAACACTCGAGGCATCCTACCGCTACTGCCGGGAGGTGGCCCGCACCCGCGCCCGTAATTTCTACTACTCCTTCGTGCTGCTGCCGCCCGCCGGCCGCAACGCCATGTGCGCGGTCTACGCCTTCATGCGCTACTGCGACGATCTGAGCGACGAGCCCGGCGCCAACGCCAGGGCCATCGCCGCCTGGCGCGATGCGCTGGAGGGCGCCCTCCAGGGCCGCTACGACGGGCACCCCTGCTGGCCCGCCTTCCACGACACCGTGCGGCGCTACAGGATCCCCCATCGCTACTTCCACGAGATG
>JAWLGN010000120.1:0-15661 GCA_041685075.1 Bryobacteraceae bacterium | reverse complement strand
GCAGCGGCTTCAGAATCCGTTGCTCAACAAGACGGAGGTGCCGACACAAACGGCCTCAAATGTGCTGGCGTCGTTTGTTGCCGCGGGCGGCGCGATCGGGATCGGCTCGCCGCGCGCGTCGCTCGAAGCCAACTTCGCGCTGCGCCGGATGGTGGGGGCGGAACGCTTCTTTTCCGGGATGGAGGAACGGCAGGAACGTGTGGTGGCGGCCATGCTGGAGATCCTGCGGGCCGGCCCGGCGCGGACGCCGTCGCTGGCGGAGATCGAAGGCGCCGACGCCGCGCTGGTGCTCGGGGAGGACCTCACCAACACGGCGCCCCGCATGGCCCTGTCGCTGCGGCTGATGGTGCGGCAGGAGGAGTTTCGCATCGCCGCCAAACTCCGCATTCCGTCGTGGCTGGACAACAGCGTGCGGGAGGCCTCGCAGGGGGCGCGCAGCCCGTTGTTCGTCGCCACCCCCGCGGCGACGCGTTTGGACGATGTGGCGGCGCGCCTGTTCCGCGGCGCGCCGGAGGAGATCGCGCGCTTGGGCTACGGGGTGGCGCGCGCGCTCGATCCCTCGGCCCCGGACGTGCCCGAACTTTCCGAATCCACGGCTTTCCTGGCGGGCTTCATCGCGGAGGCGCTGCGCGAGGCCGAGCGGCCGGTCATTATCGCCGGGCCGAGTCTCGGCAGCGAATCGGTGGTGCGTGCCGCCGCGGCGGTGGCCCATGCTCTCGCCGCCGCGGGCAAGGCGCCGCTCTTGGCCTTTACGGCGCCCGAGTGCAACACCCTGGGGCTTGCCATGATGTCGGCGCCGTCGCTTACAAAAGCTTTCGAAGCCGGCGCCGCAACCGTCATCGTGCTGGAGAACGACCTCTACCGGCGCGCGCCCGCGCCCGCCGTGGACGCCTTCCTGGGGGCGGCAAAACACGTGGTGGCGCTCGATTACCTGAATAACGGCACCACCCGAAAGGCCGAACTGGTGCTGCCCGCCGGTTCCTTCGCCGAGTCCGACGGAACCTACATTTCGAGTGAGGGACGCGCGCAGCGCTACTTCCAGGTAATGCCGCCGGCGGGCGAACTGAAAGAAAGCTGGCGCTGGCTGGGCATCGAGACCCTGGACCAGGCTATCGAAGAACTCATCGACGCCATGCCGCACTTTGCGCCCATCCGGGACGCCGCGCCGGGAGCGGACTATCGCATCGCCCAGGCGAAGATCGCGCGCGCGCCGTTCCGTTACAGCGGGCGCACGGCAGAGACGGCCAACATTTCGGTGAACGAGCCGCGTCCGCCCGCAGACCCCGATTCGCCGCTCAGCTTCACCATGGAGGGCGCGGCGGTCGAGCTGCCTCCGCCGCTCATCCCCTTCTTCTGGTCGCCCGGGTGGAACTCCCATCAGCAGGCCATGAACCGCTTCCAGGAGGAGGTGGCGGGTGTATTGAAGGGCGGGGTCCCGGGAGTGCGGATGATCGAGCCGGGCACGGACCGCAACGGCCAGGGTAAGCCGCCCGCGCCCTTCGCGCCGCGCGCGGGCGAGTGGCGCATCGTGCCGCTCTACCATATCTTCGGCTCGGAGGAGTTGAGCGCGCAGGCGCTGGCGCTCTCCGGCATGGCGCCCGCTCCGTACGTGGCGCTGCACCCCGAAGATGCGGCGCAACTCGGGGTGCGGGCCGGTGATTCCGTTTCGGTGGCGGACGCCCGGCTGCCGGTGAAGCTGTTGCCGGAGTTGCCGCGCGGCGTGGCGGGCCTGCCCTCGGGTATAGGGCCGCTGGTTTCGCCTCTGCCCGCATGGAGCCGCATCACGCCATGAATATCCTCTATCCAGTCCTGATTGTTCTCGGGGTGCTGATCGGAGCCCTGACCATGGCGGCGGGCCTCATCTGGCTGGAGCGGCGGCTGCTTGCCCTGTGGCAGGATCGCTACGGTCCCAACCGGGTGGGGCCGTTCGGCATCTTCCAGGTGCTCGCGGACATGATCAAGATCTTCTTCAAGGAAGACTGGATCCCGCCGTTCGCCGACCGCTGGGTGTTCATCATCGCTCCCGGGATCATCATCGCGACGGTGCTGCTGAGTTTCGCGGTGGTGCCGGTCGTGCCCAACGTGGTCATTGCGGACCTGAACATCGGGCTGCTCTACTTCCTGGGAATGTCGTCCCTGGGGGTCTACAGCGTGATCCTGGCCGGATGGGCGTCGAACAACAAGTACGCGCTGCTGGGATCGGTGCGGGCCGCCTCCCAGATGTTGAGTTACGAGGTCTTCATGGGACTGGCCCTGATGGGTCCGGTGATGCTGGCGGGATCCTTCAGCCTGGTGGATATCGTGGAGGCGCAGCGCGGCATGTGGTTCGTGGTGCCGCAGTTCCTGGCTTTCCTGCTTTTCCTGGTGGCCGGGACGGCGGAGATGCGGCGCCTGCCCTTCGATATCCCGGAGGCTGAGAGCGAACTCATCGCCGGCTATCACTCCGAGTACTCCGGCATGAAGTTCGGCATGTTCTTCGTGGGGGAGTACCTGGGGGTGGTGCTGGTTTCTTCGTTGATTACGGTGCTGTTCTTCGGCGGCTGGCAGGGGCCGGTGCTGCCGCCCATCGTCTGGTTTCTGCTGAAGGTGTTCGCCTTCATCGCCTTCTTCATCCTGCTGCGGGCGGCGCTGCCGCGCCCGCGCTTCGACCAGTTGCTGGGTTGGGGATGGAAGCTGATGCTGCCGCTGGCGTTGTTGAACGTGCTGGCGACGGGTGCGTTCATGCTGCTTTGGGGGGGACGTGTTTAGCATCATTCGCACAATCTGGGAAGTTTTCCTGCACGCATTTCAGAAGCGCTTCACGGTGCAGTATCCGGAGGAGAAAGTGCCGCTGCCCCCGCGCTGGCGGGGCCGCATCATCCTGTCGCGCGATCCGGACGGAGGGGAGCGCTGCGTGGCCTGCTACCTGTGCGCCGTGGCCTGCCCGGTGGACTGCATCGCGCTCCAGGCTACTGAAGACGACACCGGGCGGCGCTATCCGGAGTTTTTCCGTATCAATTTCTCGCGCTGTATCTTCTGCGGCTACTGCGAGGAGGCCTGCCCCACCTACGCCATCCAGCTCATCCCGGAGTTCGAGATGAGCGAGTACGAGCGCCAGAACATGGTCTACGAAAAGGAACACCTGTTAATTGACGGGGTGGGGAAGTACCCCGGCTACAACTACTGGCGGGTAGCCGGTGTGGCCATTGGGGGGAAGGACAAGGGAGAGGCCGAGCGGGAAGCGCCGCCCGTCGACGTGCGCGACCTGCTGCCCTGAGTTATGCAGATTGCTTTCTACATTGCGGCGGGTGTGGCGCTGTTCTCCACCGTCATGACCATCACGCGGCTGAACGCGGTGCACGCGCTGCTCTACCTGGTGGTTTCGCTGCTGGCTACGGCGGTGGCCTTCTTCACCCTGGGTGCGCCGCTGGTGGCCGCGCTGGAGGTGATTATCTACGCCGGCGCCATCGTGGTGCTGTTCATCTTCGTGGTCATGCTCCTGAACGTGGGGGAGCAGGCCACCGAAACGGAGCGGCGCCGCATTGCCCCGGGCATCTGGACGGTCCCGGCGATTCTGGCCGCCGTGCTGATTGCCGAGGTGGCTTACCTGGCCTGGGGCGCGGGCGACCTGCGCACCGGCAGGATGGTGGGGCCCAAGGAGGTGGGACTGTCGCTCTTCGGAACCTACCTCCTGGGCGTAGAGCTGGCGTCCATGCTGCTGCTCGGGGGATTGGTGGGCGCCTATCGTCTGGGCACGCGCAAGGAGCCCAGAGTGGAGGTTGGGGATGACATTAATACCGGTGAGAGACGGGCTTATTTTAGCGGGGATGCTATTCGCGCTGGGGACCGTGGGGCTGCTGGTGCGCCGGAACGTGCTGTTCCAGTTGATCTCCATCGAGATCATGCTTAACGCGGCGGGGTTGGCGTTCATCGTGGCCGGCGCGCGCTGGCAGCAGGCCGACGGGCAGGTGATGTTCCTGTTCATCCTGAGCATGGCGGCGGCGGAGGTTTCGGTGGGGCTGGCGGTGGTGCTGCGGCTGTTCCAGCGCTTCGGCTCGCTCGATACGGACCGGGCCAGCATCATGAAAGGCTGACATGCTGGATTGGATCTGGCTCATCCCGGCGCTGCCGTTCGCAGGTGCGGCATTTCTGCTGCTGTTCGGCCCGCGGTTGGGGCGCGTGCCGGTGTTGTTGGTGGGCTGCGGCTCGATAGCGGCTTCGGCCGTCGTCGCGACGCTCGCGGCCTACGGCTTCATCACCGCGCCGCCGCCGGGCAACGCCTATGAGCAGGTGCTGTGGACCTGGATCGGGGTAGGGAACTTCAACCCCCAGATCGGGTTCCACCTCGACGCGCTGGCGCTGGTGATGACCCTGGTGGTGACCTGGGTCGGGTTCCTCATCCATCTCTACTCGGTCGAGTACATGGCCGGCGATGAAGGGTTCAGCCGCTTTTTCGGCTACATGAACCTGTTCGTCGGCTCGATGCTGACCCTGGTGCTGGGGAACAACCTGCTGCTGCTCTTCCTGGGATGGGAAGGGGTGGGGTTGTGCAGCTACCTGCTGATCGGATTCTGGTACACCGATCCGGCCAACGGCACCGCGGCGCAGAAGGCCTTCATCGTCACGCGCGTGGGCGATACCGCCATGACTGTGGGGCTGTTCGTGCTCTTCACGGGCTTCGGCACCCTGCACATCCAGGAGATCCTGAGCCGCGCACCGGCGGAGTGGGGCATGGGTTCGGGCGCGGCCATTGCGGCGGCGGCGCTGCTGTTGGGCGGCGCGGTGGGCAAGTCCGCGCAGCTTCCCCTCCAAACCTGGTTGCCGGACGCCATGGCCGGCCCCACCCCTACCAGCGCTCTCATTCACGCCGCCACCATGGTGACCGCCGGGGTCTACCTGATTGCCCGCATGCACACGGTCTTCGAGCTGGCGCCGCCGGTGCTCTTCGCCGTGGCGGTGGTGGGCCTGTTGACCCTGCTGATGGCCGGTTTCAGCGCCCTCACCCAGGACGACATCAAGCGCACCCTGGCCTACTCCACCATCAGCCAGATCGGCTACATGTTCCTGGGGCTTGGGGTGGCTGCGTGGTCGGCCGCCCTGTTCCACTTCATGACCCACGCGTTCTTCAAGGCGCTGCTCTTCCTTGCCGCGGGGGTGGTGATCCAATCCCTGCACCACGAGCAGAACATCTTCCGCATGGGTGGGCTGTGGCGGCGGCTGCCGGTGGCCTTCTGGGTGTTTCTGATCGGCGGCGCGGCGCTTTCCGGGCTGCCCCTCACCTCGGGCTACTACAGCAAGGAGCTGATCATCTGGAGCACCTGGGCGTCTCCGGTGGGCGGGCAGGCGCTGTGGGTGGGAGCGGTGGCGGGAGTGTTGCTGACCTCCCTCTACACCTTCCGGCTGATCTTTCTGGTCTTCTTCGGCCCGCCGCAGGGTGAAATTACCAGGCGCCCCGGCGCGGCGGCGGCGCTGCCGCTTTACGTTCTGGCGGTGCTCTCGCTGGTGGGCGGATTCTGGAGCGGGCCGTTTCTCTCCTTCCTGAGCACGGCGCTGCCGGCGTTTGAAGAGGCGGAGCCGCTTCCCATCACGGAGGGCGCTTCGGGCGCGGTGGCCATAGGCGCCTTTGTCGTCGGGGTGCTCGTGGCCTATCTCTTCTATATCTGGAAGCGGAGTTGGGCCGAAGCCGCGGCCGCCGGAGGACTGGGACGCGTGCTGCACCGCTGGTGGTACACGGATTGGGGCATGGACTGGCTCTACGACCGCCTCTTCGTGCGGCCCGTCATGTGGGCCGCGCGGGTGAACAAGGGCGACTTCGTCGATGCCATCTACAACGGGCTGGCTTGGCTGGCGACGCAGGCGTGGCGCCTTCTGGGAGGCACCCAGACGGGCCGCGTGCGCTGGTACGCGGCCGGCCTGGCGGGGGGCGCCGCGGTGCTCGTGGCGATTACGTTGCTGTTATGATCCTGCTCTGGTTCATCGTCATTCTGCTGGCGGGCGGCGTGGCCGCGTGGGTTGCCGCGCGCTGGAGCGCCACGGCCGCGCGGGTCATCTCGCTCGTGGCCGTGCTGCTCAACCTCGTGCTCGGGGTGTGGCTCTGGGCCCGCTCGCGCACCGCGGGCGGCGCCTGGATCGAAGAACTCGACGTCCCCTGGGTGCCGCAGTTCGGCATTCACTTCCACCTGGCTGTGGACGGCCTCGGGCTGCTGCTCTTGTTGCTCACCTTCTTCCTGGGAGTGCTCTCGGTGCTGGCCTCCTGGAGCGAGATCACCGAGCGGGTGGGCTTCTTTCACTGGAACCTGATGTGGATCCTGGCCGGCATCACCAGCGTGTTCGTGGCCATGGACCTGTTCCTGTTCTACTTCGCCTGGGAACTCATGCTGGTTCCCATGTACTTCCTGATTGCCATCTGGGGCCACGAGAACCGCACCTACGCCGCGCTGAAGTTTTTCCTCTTCACCCAAATCAGCGGCCTGCTGATGCTGATCGCCATCCTGGGGGTCTATTTCCTGCACTACGCCCAGACGGGTGTCTACACCTTCCAGTATGAGCAGTTGCTGGGGACCGCCATGCCTCCGGGCATGGGCGCGCTCTTAATGCTGGGATTTTTTATCGCTTTTGCGGTGAAGATGCCGGTCTTCCCCTTCCATACCTGGCTGCCGGACGCCCACACGGAGGCGCCCACGGCGGGCAGCGTGATTCTGGCGGGTTTGATGCTCAAGACCGGCGCCTACGGGCTGATCCGCTTCGTGGTGCCGCTCTTCCCGGAAGCGGCCAACCGCTTCGCTCCCGCGGCCATGCTGCTTGGGGTGGTGGGGATTCTCTACGGCGCCATCCTGGCCTTCGGCCAGACGGACCTGAAGCGCCTGGTGGCCTACACCAGCGTGAGCCACCTGGGCTTCGTGCTGCTCGGGATCTTCGCCTGGAACGAACTGGCGCTGCAAGGCGCGGTGGTGACGATCATCTGCCATGGGGTAAGCACGGGCGGGCTGTTCGTGCTGGTCGGCGCGTTGCAGGAGCGCATCCACACGCGCGAAATGGCGCGCATGGGCGGGCTGTGGGAGACGGTGCCGCGGCTTTCGGGCACCGCCATGGTGCTGGCGCTGGCTTCCCTGGGACTGCCGGGGCTGGGCGATTTCGTGGGCGAGTTCCTGGTCATGCTGGGCACCTGGGAGGCGAACCGCTGGATGGCGGTCTTCGCCGCCCTGGGGGTGCTGGGGGCCACCTTCTACGCCCTGCGGTTCGTGCAGCGCGGCTTCCATGGCCCCAACGTGCACGGCTGGCGATTACGCGACCTGCGGGTGCGGGAAGCCGCGGTGGTGGGGAGCATGATCGTAGTGCTGCTGTGGCTGGGGCTGTACCCGCGCCCGGTGCTGGATACCTTCGCGCCGGCTTCCGAGCGGCTGCGCCAGACGGCGCCCATTTACGTCCGGAGATGATTGCATGACCGCCATCGATTTCATCGCCCTGTTGCCGATTATCGTGGTGGCCGCCACTTCTATCGCGGTGATGATCGGGGTGGCCGTTCGCCGGAGCCACGCGGCGAGTGCCTTGACCACCATGGTGGGGCTGGCGGCGGCCTTCCTGAGCCTGCTGCCCGCCGCCGCGGCGGCGCCGCGCCAGGTAACCCCGCTGCTCACCATCGACAGCTACGCGCTCTTCTTCATGGGGCTGCTGATCGCCTCCTCCTTCGTGGTTGCGGCGCTGATGTGGCCGTACCTGGCGAGGCAAACGGGCGAGCAGGACGAGATGTACATCCTGCTTCTGGTGGCCGCGCTGGGCGCGGTGGTGTTGGCCGCCGCCAGCCACTTCGCCGCGTTCTTCCTGGGGCTGGAACTGCTGAGCGTGCCGCTCTATGCCATGGTGGCCTACCGGCACACGCGCCGGGAAGCGGTCGAGGCGGGGTTGAAATACCTCATCCTGGCGGGCGCGGCATCGGCCTTTCTGCTCTTCGGTATCGCGCTGGTCTATGCGCGGCTGGGTACCCTTTCCTTCGACCGCATGGCGCAGACACTGGTGGGATTCACGGCGGGCGAGTTCGGCATTCTGGGACCGGCGCTGGCGCTGATTGCCGTGGGCGCGGGCTTCAAGCTGGCGGTGGCGCCGTTCCACATGTGGACGCCGGACGTCTACCAGGGCGCGCCCGCGCCGGTGACCGGCTTCATCGCCACGGTCTCGAAGGGTGCGGTCTTCGCCGTGGTGATGCGCTTCCTCTACGCCACGGGTGCCAGCGGCTTCGAGGCGGCGAGCGTCGTGGTAAGCGTGCTGGCCATCGCCTCGATGGTGGCCGGCAACCTGCTGGCGCTGCTCCAGACGAACCTGAAACGCCTGCTGGCCTACTCCTCGATCGCGCACCTGGGCTACGCGCTGGTGGCTTTGCAGGCGGGCGGGGAGATGGGGGCCACGGCGGCAGCGTTCTACCTTACCGCCTACTTCGTCACGATCCTGGGTGCGTTCGGCATCGTGGGGGCGCTCTCGGGCGAGGAGGAACCGGAGCGGATCGCCGACTACCGCGGCATGTTCTGGCGCCGCCCGCTGGCGGCAGGGGTGCTCACCGCGATGCTGCTCTCGTTGGGCGGCATCCCGCTGACGGCCGGTTTTCTGGCGAAGTTCTATGCGGTGGCCGCCGGCGCTTCCGCCACCTTGTGGGCGCTCATCCTGGTGCTGGTCATCACCAGCGGCATCGGGATCTTCTACTACCTGCGGGTGGTCGTGGCGATCTACGCTACCGATACCATGGCTCCGCCGCTGCCGGCCATCTCCACAGGCTCCGGCGTGGTGCTGGGGGTGCTCACCGCCGCGCTGCTTTTCCTGGGGACCTTCCCGGGACCGATGCTGGATTTAATCCGGGCCACCGTGCGGCTGCGGGGTTGATCAGCGTTCAGCTTTGGGCAGTTTGCCGCGCTCGAGTTCCATTTTGAGCGCGCGGTAGGCGCGCTCTTCGTAGTCGGTTTTGAGCCGCTCGTGGCCGCCGGTCTTGTCCTCCGGCGGGCGGGCGGTGTCCTGTTTCAGCGCGCGGCCAAGATAGGTCGTAATCTCGGGATCCTCCGGGGTGCGCTCGAGCGCGGCACGGAAGCTTTCGACCGCGCTGTCGAACTGGCCGGCTCTCCAGGCGGCATAGCCGACGTTGAAGTGGTAGTCGGGGTCGGCGTCGTCGCCCTCCAGCGCCTTGCGGAAGTTCTCGATGGCCTCGGGCTTGCCCAGCCGCGCCTGCGCCGCTCCCAGGTTGTTCCATACCTCGTTCAGCGGGACGGAAGCCGCCACCGTGCGGAAGCGCTGCTCGGCATCGGCGAAATCGCCCAGGTGGTATCGGGAAAGGCCCAGGTAGAACTGCGCTTCGAGGTAATGGGAGTCGGAGGGGTTCACGCGTTCCAGCCACCCGGCGGCCACGCGGTACTCGTTCTTGTTCCAGTAGATTTTGCCGAGCTGGTAGCAGGGCTGGGAGTAGCGCTCGTCGAGGCGCGCGGCCTGCGTGAAAAAGCGGTGTTGCTGCTCTTCGTTCGGGGCCAGCAGGCCGCGGATATAGCTCTCCACGGCGTCGATGCGCACCGGCGGCCGGGCGGCCAGAAATTCCTGCTCCGAGGGCGCCGTTTCGGGCGCCAGAAACTGCAGCGTCTGCCAGCCCAGGCGGGTTTTCAGGGCGGCAAGCTCCTCCAGCGCGCCGGTTTCCATGTATTCCGGACCCTGGCGAAGATGGCGCAGGTCGAGAATGCGCGCCGTGATGCGCAGCGATCCCATCGGTTCGGCGCCCTCCACGGGCGGCTTGGCATCGGGCGCCGGAGGCCCCACGTCGTAGTATCCGTAGATCACCTTGGAGGCATCCAGCGATTGGCCGATCTTCATGACGGTGGCGCGGGTCAGGGTGGCGTTGGGACGCACCGAAAGCCGCCGGAAGATCTCCAGCCGGTCCTCGCGATCTACCGCCAGCAGGTCTTCCGACGCCAGCGCCTCGCCGATCTCCTCCGAAATGCTCTCACCGATCCAATCCAGATTCGTGGAATCCGAGCGGTTGAAAAACGGCAGCACCAGGATGGTCTCGGCGCTCGCGGAGGCGCACAGCACCCCCATCATCAGCAGCAGACGAAGCATGCACTTCCAGTGTATCGTGCTGCCCGGATAGGGCGGAGCGCAGCCTGTGGCAGTCGGCGGGGTGGAAGCCGAACTGGGCGGAGAGCAGCTCCAAAGCCGAGTGCGTCCGTTTGGCCACGCCGGATTTTCCGTGCTGCTCGGTGCGGGCGAGCGCGTGATACAACTCGTGGGCCAGCACGCGCGCCAGCGCGCGCCCCAGGATGGCCTCGCGCTCCGGCGGTTTTGCCGGCGACGCCAGGCGCCCGATGTAGTCGCGCACGCGGTCGCAATCGATGCCGCTGAACGGAAGCACATCGCCGTCGGTAATATGTGTCCAACCCAGAGGGCCGATCTTGCGGGTGGGGAGGGGGATCTGATCCATGCGGCAGGAACCGTGCACCTTGACGATGACCAGCGCCGCGGTCTCCGAGACGCAGGAATCGCCGGGCGGACACCACTCCGTAGCCAGCCCCGCGGGCGCCAGGATGGCGGCCACTTCTTGACGCATGGCCTCAAGCGTAGTGCCTGGAGGAGCTTCTTCAAATGTGGCGTAGATGGAAATGGTGGCCGCCGGCCAGGGCGGTGCGGCGCTCGCAAGCAACAGCGCGAGTGTCGCGGCGGGCAAGGTTGTCAAAATGGCTGCTCAGGCCCGGCGCGAACTGCGATCCACGACCAGTTCCGGGTGATCCCGGACGAAGCGGTTGGTCACGTGGCAGGTGAAGCAGACCGGGCTACTGGTGTTCAAGATCTCGTGGATGCGGCTGAAATCCACCTCGGTCCAGCCGAGCAACGCGCCTTGTGCCGTAATCAAGGCGGGTTTGGATACGGTCCAGTCGATTTCGCCGATCCGGCGGCCGCACATGGCGCAGCTCTTGCCCTCGTACCAGTCCGACAGTATGCCGCGCAACAGGCAGGCATCGCCGGCTTCGGTAATCTGGCCCAAACATTCGCGGCCGCAGTTCTGTTTTTCCGGCCAGCGGCTGCAGGAGCGCAGCCGCGGTTCCGGAGCGTGCAAAATGCCGGAGAGCGCGGCCCTGCCGGCATCCAGTTCCACACCTGCGGTGCGCCGGTTATCGGGGCAGAGGACCACTCGCATGCCCCGCGTGCCGAAATACGTCCGGGCCAGCCGCATCGCCAGCATCATGGTGATGAGCGCCGCGGCGGCGGCGACGAAAAATCCCGTTGAGGGCATAAGCACTCCCTGGAAACGTTCTGCACGATGCCGCCCAAATCGCGGCAAGCGCCGCCGCATTGAAAAAGCAGTGGTTTGATGCTTTTCACCGCTCGGGATTTCTCCCGGTGTTCTGCGTTGAATGCCCCGCTCGGATCGGGCGATGGGCCAAAGCCCGCAACTCCCGCTGCGAATAGTTCGTCGTTAGTAGTATGGACAGGCGCATGTTTCTGGCCCTGCCGCTGGCGGCAGCGGCGCCGCCCGGCGCCGGCTATGCTCACTACCTCTCCGCCAAGCGCAAGCTGGAGCAGGTGGAGCGCGGTTCACTGAAGGCGGGCAGCCGCGTGGCCCTCACCCCCGCGGAATTGAGCTCCTACGCCCAGTTCGAGGCGCGGCGGGCCTATCCGGACGGTGTGCGCAACACCGCGGTGAAGCTGGGGGCGGACGTGGCCACCGGCTCCGCCATCATCGATTTCGGCAAAATCCGGCGCGCGCAGGGACAGGCGCCGGGTTGGTTCATGGGCAAGCTGCTGGATGGCGAGCGGCCCGTCAGCGTAACCGCGCGCATCCGTTCGGGCGGCGGCAAGGCCGTGGTGGATGTCCAAAGCGTGGAGATTTCGGGCATCGCCATCGAGGGAGCGGTGCTGGATTTCCTGATCCGCAATTATCTGCTGGCCAACTATCCCGAGGCCAAAATCGGCGAGCCCTTCGAACTGGGGCATCGTATCGAACGCGTCGAAGTGCGGCCCGCGGCGGTGAGTCTGCTCATCGGGTCATAGGAAGAAGCGGTGCACAGAGTCCACGCAATCACAGCAAAACGCGAAGAGATGCGGCGCCGGGGAGCGGCTCCGCGCTATGCTGGAACTCAGAACGCTGTCAAATGTAACGCACCAGGATCATGCGAAGCCGGGCACTCCTGTTGTTAATGGTATCGGGCGCCGTTGCGGCAATTGGGAAGGAGGCTTCCGACCCCGAGCCTGCTTACTTCGAACCGTCCATCCGGCTAAGCGGCATCGGTGTGGATCGGGAACGGATTGGCGCCGATGTGCTGGCCGCCCGCACCGACGCCATGATTCAATCCCAGACCTTCGGCATTCTGCGGGAGCCGGAGGCCGTTCTGGGCGCCAAGCGCATCACGGCTCCCGGACTTCAGGCCATCTTCCGCAAAGCCGAAGCGCAAAGCGGGGTGCCCGCGAGCCTGCTGGAGGCCATCGCGTACCTGGAGAGTTGGGGCAATCCACGCGCCACCAGTCCCACGGGCCCCAAGGGCATCATGCAGATCGCCCGCGCCACCGCGCGCAGCATGGGGTTGCGGGTTACCTATGCCCGGCGCTACCGCACCACCACCCGGAGGGTCCGGGTGCGTACCAAGAGCGGCAAATACGTGTACCGCAACGTGCGCCGGCGGACGCCCTACAGCGTGGTCGTGCGGGACGACCGTTTGAAGCCGGAACTCGCCATCCCCGCGGCGGCCAAGTACCTGGCCCGCCTGGAGCAACGCTTCGGCGGCCGCGATTGGGCCGTTTTCGCCTACCACTGCGGCGAGGCCTGCGGCGCCCAGATGCTCTCCCTTACCCGCGGAGCCAGGGGCGCCAGTGACCAGCCCACCGTGGCCCAGATGTTCTTCCTGGGCAGCCCCTCGCACAATCTCGAGCTCTTTAACGCCGTGCGGCGTCACATGGAGCGCGACTATTCCCCCACCTACTGGTTCCGCGTCATGCGCGCCCAGGAGTTGCTGCGCTTCTGGCGCGAAGACCCGAAGGGCTTCCTGGCGCTGGCCGAATACTACCGCAGCGATTTCGTCGAGGAGCAGCAGCAGCGCGCGCCGCACCGCCTGACCGTGTGGTTGAAAAACGACGACCTGATCTACCGCACCCTGGAAGACATCCTTTCCTGTGACCGCCTGGTGAAAGCCATCGACGCGCCCGAGTACCTGGGCTATCGGCTGCGCCTGAAGGGCCCCGGATCCATTGCGGCGCGGGACCCCGAGAACCTGGACAACTACCTGCGGGCGACACCCGCCGCGCTGGGCGCCCTTACCTACATCGCCTATGAGACGCGGCGCTTGTACGCGGCGCTCAACTCGAAGGGAGAGCGTTTCCAGCCGCTCGAGGTGGTTTCCCTGGTGCAGCCCATGGAACTCGTGGACAAACTGGACGGCAAAGCTCGCACCGACTTCCTGGCGCATTCTAGCGGCGAGGTCTTCGATATCGACACTTCCAGGATGCCCCGGCGGCAGAAGGAAGCGCTCGAGTTCGTGCTCGAGGACCTGGGCTGGCACAACCACCTGGGGTTCGTCGAGGAGGAGCCCCGGAGCGGCAGGCTGCACATCGGTCCCTCGCCTTCGAGTCGTCGCTTCTTTGCCCAGGTCTACGAAGAGGCTTGCGAAGGTTCCGTGGGGGAGTAGCGGCCGCCCGTCCCTTCGTGCAGGAGCCGGAAGATCTGCGCCCCGTACTTCTCCACAAAAGAGATGCCGATGCCGGAGAGCGCCAGCAGTTCGCGCGCCGTAGAGGGGCGGGCCGCGACGATGGCGCGCAGGGCGGCGTCGGTGAGAATGCGGAAGGCCGGGACGCCGCGGCGGCGAGCCTCGGCCAGGCGCCAGTCGCGGAGCCGCTGCGCGGTGGCGGCGTCCGCCAGGGTGGGGGGCTGCGTTTCGGTCTTCGCGGGCGCGCGGCGGCTCTTTGTCTTGGGGACCTGGGCCGCCTTGGATTTCGTCTTCCTGGCCACGCGCTTCCGCGGCGGTGCCTCGGCCTCGACGGCTTCCCGGATGGCGATCTCGCCCTCACCATCCCAGGCGCGGCCGGCGGCGGTAATCGCCACGTTGCGGTAGGGGATGCGCCTGCCGTCTTTCTCGAACTCCGCCTCCACGATCGTCACCAGGCCGGAGCGCGCCATATCGCAGAGCAGTTGCTCGCTGGCGCGACGGCCTGAGGTCTCCCCGCCAGACAGTTCGGCGTGAATTTTGCCGCTGGTCTTCCGGCCGTCGCCCGCGGCAAGCAGCGAGAGGATTCGGGTGATGCGGCTGCGTTCGGCCGCGGTAGCCGGGCGGAAGCGCTGGGCCACACACTCCGCCGGAGCGCAAAAGTCGCAGATGCCGCAGGGACGCCGCGCGTCGCTGTAGTCGCCGAAGTGGCGCACCAGGCTGAGCATGCGGCATTCGCCCGATTCGGTGAAGCGGATCATCTGCTCGATCTTGGCGGCCTTCTGGTCGCGTTGCGCCAGGTACGGCTGGCGCCATTCCTCCGAGCCGCGGGCCACGTTCTCGGCGTAGTCCACCTGGGCGCCGCCGTGGATCCAGAGCTTTTCGAGCGCGTTGTCGAAGGCTTCTTCTTCGAGCCGCACGCGGCGGCGAAGCGCGTCCTTGGGCTGCGGCTCGGGAGTGAGTTTTGCAAACAGCGTTTCCAGAACGCTGACATCGGGGTAATCGCGCTCGAAGAAGAAATCGTGCGTGTAGCGGTCCGCGTAGGAGTGCATCAGGATGGCGCGGGAGGGGGCGCCGTCGCGCCCGGCCCGGCCGATCTCCTGGTAATACGACTCCAGGCTCGAGGGCATGGCGGTGTGGACGACGGTGCGGATATCGGGCTTGTCGATCCCCATCCCGAACGCGATGGTCGCCACCATCACCTCGATGCGGCCTTCGAGAAAGGCCGCCTGCACGTCGCGGCGGTGGTCCTTGTCCAGTCCGGCGTGGTAGGCCGCGCTGGGGAAGTGGCGCTGGAGCAGGCGCGCCACGGCTTCGGCCTGCCTGCGCGTGGGGGTGTAGACGATGGCGGGACGGCGGCCTTCGCCCAGCAGAATCTCGTGCGCCAGCACGGCGCGGTCGCGCGGCTGGGCCTCCACCACCTCGATGGCGATGTTTTCGCGCCGGAAGCCGTGGATGAAGCGGCCCGGGTCGATGAGCCCGAGCTGCTCGCAGATATCGTTCTGCACCAGCGGGGTGGCGGTGGCGGTGAGGGCCAGGACGGGCGTGGGGCGCAGCATCGGCAGGTACTGGCCGATCATGCGGTAGTCGGGGCGGAAGTCGTGGCCCCATTGCGAAATGCAGTGCGCCTCGTCGATGGCCACGAGACACGGTTTGCGCTTGGCCAGCATCTCCGGGAAGCCCGCCACGCGCAGCCGCTCGGGGGCGATGAACAGGAACTGCAGCTTGCCGTTGAGGTAGTCGAAGCAGGTCTGGCGGGAGGCGCCGCGGTCGCGGCCGGAATGGATACGGTCCACCGCCAGCCCGCGCGCCCGCAGTTTCGCCGCCTGGTCTTCCATGAGGGCGATGAGGGGGCTGATCACCAGGGTGGTGCCGCCGCGCGCGATGCCCGGCAACTGGTAGCAGAGCGATTTGCCGGAGCCTGTGGGCATCACCAGCAGGGCGTCCGCGCCCGCGGTCACGGCGCGGCAGACGGCCTCCTGGTTGGGCCGGAAGGAGGTGAAGCCGAAGGCGGCGCGGAGCAG
>JAWLGN010000119.1:0-15679 GCA_041685075.1 Bryobacteraceae bacterium | reverse complement strand
CGCGTGGTCCGGATGCCCTTTCCGGGCAACCAGGGTATCCCGGTGCTGAACCCGCTGTACCGGTTCTACGAGCCGCTCTACCCTACCCCGAACGACGTTCCCGGACTGGTGTCGGCGGAAGGATTCAACAACTGGTATGCCGCCCAGATGCCCAAGGACGAGCGCTTCAACTCGATCGTCAACCGCTTCGATTACAACCTCTCCGAGCGGCACAAGGTGTTCGGCCGCTGGTTCTGGAACCACCGCCTGGCCGACGAGTACGACTGGACCTATCCGACGCAGCGGGGACTGCATGCCAACGGCCTGGTACGCATCAACAAGGGCGGCGGCGGCAATTACATATGGACGCTGAGCAACAGCACCCTGCTGGACGTGGGAGTGAGCTGGTCGCGGTTCAACGAAGGTTCCGAGCGCCCGGTGCAACTCGGTTTCAAGCCCAGCGACGTGGGCCTGCCGGCCTACCTGGACGAGAAGGCGGGCGACCTGGCCATGCTGCCGCGGCTGGATTTCAACAACATCGAGGATTTCAGCGCCGGGTACCCGGCGATCACCATCCGGGGCACTACCGGAATGGCCCGGGTGCAGCTTTCCACCGTGAAAGGCAGCCATTCGCTGAAGTACGGCTGGGAGGAGCGGCGTTACTGGACCACCACCGCGGGTCCGGGTTACACCTCGGGGAGGTTCCAGTTCAGCAACACCTTCATGCGGCAGGCCGATAACACCACCACCGCTTCCAACCACGTGCTGGACTGGGCCGCGTTCATGATGGGACTGCCCAGCGGCGGCATCAGCGTCGAGACCAACGATTCGGCGCTGTGGTCGGTGCGCTACCGGGCCTTCTACATCCACGACGACTGGCGCCTGAGCAACCGGCTGCGGCTGAACGTGGGGCTGCGCTACGAGCGCGAGGGCGGCATCACGGAGCGCTTCAACCGCGGGTTGAGCGGCGGCATTCTCTACGACTACAAGCCGGTGTTCGCGGACCTGGTGGAAGCGGCCTATGCGAAAAACCCGATCGGCGAGCTGCCCCCCTCGCAGTTCCAGGTGCGGGGAGGGGTGGAGTACCTGGGGACCCGCCACAAGACCTACAGCGACGGCACCCATAAGCTGTTGCCGCGCGTGGGCCTGGTTTACCAAATCGACAACCGGACGGTGCTGCGGGGCGGCTACGGCTGGTGGTACGACACGCTGAACCCCAACAACGACCGTCCCAGCCAGTCGGGGTTCAGCCAGGCTACCAGCACGGTGCTCAGCAACGACCTCGGCCTGACGTTCTGCTGTGGAACGGGCGCGGTGGCGAACCTTTCCGCCTCCAACAACCCCATGGTCGATCCCTTCCCGGTGCGGGAAGACGGGACGCGGTTCGAAGTCCCCTACGGAAGCCGGCTGGGTGGAACCATCATTCAGGGAAGCTCGGGATCGTACCTGCCGCGCGAGTATGTGCCCGCCTTTCAGCAGCGCTGGCGCATCGGCGTGCAGCGGGAACTCACCCGGGACATGGTGCTGGACATCTCCTACAACGGCGCCTACTCGAAAATCCCGGTTTACCAGCGGGTGAACTACCTCCCGCAGCAGTACTGGGCTACCGGCAACGTGCGCAACCAGGATGTGGAAGACGATTTGAACCGCAACCTTCCCAACCCGTTTCATATCGACAACCTGGAGCCGCTGCGCTCCTCCGACCCGCTGGCCTACCAGTTCCTCAGCACCCGGGGATTCTTCACCGGGGCGAACATCCGGAAGAACCAGCTCCTGCGCACCTTTCCCAACTTCTCCGGCGAGATGCTGGGGCTGCGGCCGGGCGTGAACTTCGCCGAGGCGCGGGGAGCCAACCGGTATCATGACATGCAGGTGCAGTTGAACCGCCGGTTCGCGAACGGGTTCCAGACCGCCGTGATGTACACCTACTCGTATGGCGAGGAGGCGGACTATTACTACAACGAGTTCGACACCGCGCCCTCGTGGCGGCCGCAGAACTCGATCCGGCCGCACCGCTTCGTATGGACCGCCATCTACCAGTTGCCGTTCGGCCGGGACCGCCGCTGGGTAACGCGCGGGCCGCTGCAACACATCGTGGGCGGCTGGCAGATTAGCTGGGTCTACCAGTATCAGCAGGGGCCGCCGCTGCGTTTCTGCACCGACGATTCGGACCCCGTCACCAGTTGCGGCAACCGCTTCTTCTACGGAGATATGGACAAGCTGGGCGAGCTGTTCGACCATTCGAACGTCCACTCGCGGGACATCCACGTGTGGTTCAATCCGGACCTCGCCTTCCGCGGCTCGGGGCCCGTGCCGGAGGGGTTCCAGGGATTCGAGGGGAGGTCCGGGATGCAGCCGGGCAACTTCCATGCGCGCATGTTCCCGACGCGCCTCGGCATGCTGCGCAGCGACGGCATCCGGAACTGGGACGTCAAAGTCAAGCGCGTCTTCCGCCTGACCGAGAGCCTGCGGATGAGCTTCGACGTGGACCTGCTGAACGCCACCAACCACACCAACTTCAGCGAGCCGAACACGGACCCGACCAACGCCAACTTCGGCCGGGTGACTTCGCAGAACGGTTTGAGCCGGTTGATTCAGTTCAACGTGCGGCTGGAATTCTAGAGAGCGGAAGGGCTGTAATGAAGCGACTGGCCGGCTAGAAGGCGTCCAAGAGGTACACATTCGAATCGTCGGTGTGCATCATGATGGCCACGTGTTTGCCGTCGTGCGATGGAATGCCCCATATCTGTGGCAGCGAGCCGGCCTGGCGGTAAACAACGGAGGCTTCGCCTGTGAGGTCGATGTATAACAGCCGCGCCTCACTCGGAGTGATATCTCCGGCGTAAAATCCTCTTCCGTCCGGCGAATAGTCGAGGCTGGTCAGGCGCGTCGGGGCCGTACCGTGGCGGACGTCTATCTCCCGGACCACGGATCCGGTCGCGAAAGAACGAACCACGATTTTCGTCGACGACGGTGTAGCCAGAAAGCGTCCGTCCGGCGAAATATCCGGAGTGACGATACGGCCGGAGGCTTCGCGATAGATTTCGCGGCCCTTGCCCTTGCGCAGGTCCAGGGCGGACACGACAATCCGCCGATCCCGTTGGAATTCCGCGATGATGCACGGGCCGGCAGGGGAGCAGCGAAAGTCCGCTACGTTCGATGTCTCGAACAACAGTTCCGCCGTGCCCCCGCTTACCGGCACGCGCATGAGCCCGCGCTTGCGCGCTTCGCGGCCGTAGAACAGGATGTCGTCGCCATCCGGCGCGACGCGGGGCAGGATCTGACGGCCCGGACCATGAACCAGTTGCTTGGCGGAGAGCTTGTCGATCTCCTGAGCAAACACGTTGCTCGACCCGTTCCGGTCCGAGGTGAGAATCACGGCTTTGCTGTCGCGGGTCCATGCCGTGGGATAGTCGTCACCCAAGTCCGGAGTCAGACGGCGAGGCACCACGGCATGGTGTCCGCCGGTGCCGATCTCCGCAATGTACACGTCGCGCTGGCGCAGGGTTCGAACCAACGCCAGTCTCCTTCCATCCGTAGTCAAGGATCCCCGCCGGATCCGGGAATCCGTCCAGGCCGTTAGCTTGCGCAATTCCGCCGGGCCGTTTCGGGCTCGCGAGTTCAGGAGCACCTGCCAGAGATTGTCGGCGCCCTCAGAGTTGATACCGGACCCACGTTCCCAAATCGCCGCCACGATGCGATTCGTAGTGTGCCAGACGATGGAGGTGATGTATCGGTCGCTGCTTGCCGGAATGAGAACACTCTTCCGTCTCCCGGCGACATCGATGATCTCGAGACTGCTGGTGCGCCCGTAATCGGCAACAACGGCAAGCGCCTTACCGTCCGGGCTCCACTCATATCCGCTCACGACGCTGTTTGCGGATCGCCAGAGCTCGCGCGAACGGCTCCCGTCCGCGTCTTCCACGACGAGTTGCTTTCCGTCTGCCGAAGCAAGCGCACGATGCCTCCGGTCGGGCGAATACCGAAATCCGCTGCCGTCCGAGGCGAGTTCCGGCCGGCCGCCCGCCGCGGGAACGATCATGGTGGCTGCCACTCCGGAGTCATCGAGCGTCTGGGTCTGCAGGGCCGAGCCGTCCGGCATCCATCGTTGCAGGACGTGGCCGGCGGTTCCCTCGAGCAGGCGAGTAACGCCGGCCGCCGTGTCATAGAGGTGGATGCCGAGCGGATCCGAATACGCGACGTATGCGCCGTCACGAGAGATGGCGGCCATCTGGATGGGCAGCTCCGGAGTGTTCGCGGTCACGCGCTTCGCCGTGAGTCCATGGACTCTCGAGTCATGAGGGGACGAATACCAGGCGAGCGCCCCGGCGCCCAGGAGCGCCGCAACTACGGCGGCCAGGAGCCCCGTTGCCAACCCGTGTCGCTGAATGAGCTTTCTTGCCCGGTATATCCGGTCTCCACGCCGAGCCTGAATCGGCCGGGACTCGAGCCAGGCTCTGAGGTCGGCGCTAAACTCCTCTATGCTCGCGTAACGGTCCTCTGGTTCACGGCGCGTCGCCGTTTGCATCACAATTTCGAGGTCGCCGCTCAGCTCGCGCGGTGAGTGGCTGGGTTGCTTTTCTCCGGGGGATCCGCCGCTTAGCAGGTGATGAAGCACTGCACCGAGAGAGTAGACGTCGCTTCGGGTCCCCACCGCACCGCCGCTCAGTTGCTCCGGGCTCGCGTATTCCGGGGTGAGGATGCGCAAACGAGTCACCGTCGGATCTCCGCCGAGCTCCAGCATTCTGGCATTGCCGAAATCCAGGAGCTTCACTTCGCCGGAGGCGGATACAAGCACATTGCCGGGCTTCAGGTCACGGTGCAGCACCGAGTTCGCGTGCAGGTAGGCGACGGCCTCGCAGACGTGCAGAAACAACTCGACCGTTTGCCGGACGTCCAGCCCGTGGCAGTAATCCTCGATCCGCTGTCCATCCACGTACTCCATGGCCAGATACGGCTGGCCATCGGCAAGATGTCCCGCGTCGAGCACACGCGCGATGTTTGGATGCGCAAGCGCCGCCAGTATGTCGCGCTCCTGGAGGAAGCGTTCACGCTGGATTTCGGTCCACCCCGGCTGCAGTAACTTCACCGCCGCGCGTTGTCCGACTTCCCCGTCCGCGCGCTCCGCGAGGTACACGACGCCCATCCCCCCGCGCCCGATCACGTGGAGCAACCGGAACGGTCCGCAGAGCGTTCCCCGGACATGGTCATCCAGGTACGCCCGAGCGGAAATGCCGACCGGTTGCGAGAACCAGCCGGCGTCGCTGGAATCGTGAGCCAGCAATTCCTCCACCTCGCGGCGTGTGTCGGGATCTACTTCGTGCTCGACAAAGTAACGCGCTCGCGCATCCGGCGGAAGGTCCGCCAGGCGATGAAACATCTCTGCCAAACGCGCGTTCATCGGGGACCCTCCCAACCGGCCACTTACGAGAGCAGCTTCCGGCGAAGCCAGGCCTGGGCAAACCTCAGGTCATGTCGAACAACGTGAACGGACAAGCCCAGCGCGTCGGCCGACTCTTCCGCCGTCATTCCGCCGAAGTAGCGCATCTCGACTAACCGGGCGAGCACGCCATTCTCGGCCGCAAGCGAGGCCAGCGCGCCGTCGAGCGCGATCAGGTCGGCTAACTCCGCGCCGCCTTCGACTTTCATTTCGATCGCCGCCGGCCACAGCGGCTGCCTGTTGGCGTCGCCCAGACGCTTGTGAGCCGTCCGGGCTCTTGCATAATCCACCAGCACCTGGCGCATGGCGCGGGATGCCACGGCGAGGAAGTGCACGTTGTCCGCATACGCCTGCCGGAAGCCGGCGAGCTTCAGGTACGCCTCGTGCGCGAGCGCGGTGGCCTGGAGCGTGTGGTTGGGCCGCTCGCTGCTAAGATGCCTGGCAGCGATTCGACGCATTTCGCGGTACAAAGCAGGCGTGAGTTCGGCCGGGCAGGCAGCGCCTCTGTCGGGACGGATGCCACAGTCTTCGTGTACGCCGGGAGTCATAGGCTTACGCGATCCTTTCTATTCGCGCTGCGCGAAGCGCTCGATCGTTCCCAGACAGGGCGCCGGCTCGTCGCTCATTAACGCGAGAGGAAAGCCCGGACTGGCGCAACCCGGGTGAAGAATAAGGGGCGGCGCGTACGTTTCCGCGGCCGGTTCCACCCGCGCAAGATTCTCTGCGAAACACTGCCCTCCTTCTCGCTTCCAGGGTTGAGAGGCCGAGAGTGACCTTCGAATTTGAACAGGAGAACAACCATGAACGTCAGATCCTTCCTCGCAGCGGCGCGTGCGCGCACGGTCGTTGCGCTTATAGCAACAGTCGTACTGCTGGCCAGCGCTCTTCCGGCAGCCGCTGAATGGCGGCATGCCCGCGGCGACAGCGCTAACACGAGCTTTGCCAGGGTCGACACTCAGCCCGCCGTGGCGCCGCAGATGAGCCGCATTGTGGGTCCCGTGGCGCCGGGCGCCAACCCGGTGATCGGACCCACCGGAAAGGTCTACATCGGCAACCTCCGCGGTGAACTGCACGCCTTCTATGCCGAAGGTCTGGAGTATTGGACCCAGCAGCTCAATCCCGAGCACGGCGGCATCTTTGCGTCTCCCCTCGTGCTCCCGGACGGGACGATCTTCGTCGTCTCAACGATTCACCACACGGACTCCAAGGATAACGAGTCCTTTTTGCATCGCTTCAACCCGGACGGCACCAGGCTTTTCTCAGTCCCTTTCCCGAAGTCTCCTTATCTCCCATTCACCGACGGAGGCGCTACCACCGCCCCTCCTAACCTCTGGCGCTGGAATGGCGATGAAGCGATCATGGTGCCGGTCGTGTACCAGGGTCTTGGCCGTGATGGCGTAAGCGTGATCGCCTTTGGGAGAAACGGTGACGTCCAGGGGAACCACCTTGTAGGTACTAACGTGTACGAGATTACATCGATCCCGTCCGAGGGCTTTAGCGAATGCGTAAACAGGAACTCATGGCTCGGCCCGCTTGTCTGGCCGATGTGCGCTATCGCGAACTTGGGTGTGAACTTCATCCCGCCCATTCCGTGGTCTCCTCTGGGCGGCGTCAGCATTCCGCTTCCAGGTGTAGCCATTGTGCCCGATACCGGAGGCGGCGCGCCGCTCATTTTGGCAACCGATCGCCGTCGCACCAGGGTGGCGCTTTCGTTCTCGCCACAGGCGGGATTCGCAGAAAACGCGCGGTCCACGAGCACGAGACACACGTTCACGACTACGCCGGTGCTCCACGGGAACGGCGTTGTGCGGTTTGGCACGGCTCAAAGCCGCTTGGCGCTTAACCTCAGCGAGTCTTCGATTTCTGAGTTGGGTGAATTCGGAATATTCGCCGCGCCGACGCGCCTTCACGATGGGCGCCTCGTAGTGCTCACCCGCGAAGGCCGAATGACAGCGGTAGGCACGCCCACGGTGCGGCAATCGCCCGGAGGCGAAACGATCGCTTCGGCGGCGGCTTCCTGTACCCATGTCTTCGTCAGTACCACGGATGGCCTGTTCACGTTCAGGGCCGATACGATGGGCCAGGTAGCCAGGGCGAACGTACCAGGTGGGGGGCTGTCGGCTCCCGTAATCGGTCCGACGGGCGCCGTGTATGTTGTCGGGCAGGACACTCTGTACACGTTTCCCGGACGCCCGACGGGTGGGGTTGTAGTCAGGACGGCTTGCGATACATTCGCTCCCCCCTACTAGGTCTACGGCTAGCGTCAGTGGGGCACGCGGCGGGTGCTCTCGCCGCGGCGCTCCGCGCGTTACACCGCTTCCATGGTGGAGGGCGGCTTGGAGGCGATGTTATAGGTCACGCTCACGACGCCGGGGACCTCGCCGGTGATGCGGGAGGCCAGGCGCTCGAGAATGCGCGGCGCGAGCCAGACGGGTCGGGCGGTGCGAGCGTCCACGCTCTCCCAGCAGCGGATCTCGATCTGGCGGCCGTAGTCGCGCTTGCGATTGCGCATGCCGGGGAAGCGGTCTTCGTGGAGGATGGCCATGCACTGGAACTTCTTGACCCGCTCGAGTTCCTCCTCCATGATGGCGGTGGCCTGCCGCACCAGCGCGATGGATTCGGGCGTGACCTCACCCACCACGCGCGCGGCCAGGGCCGGCCCGGGGAACGGCATGCGGCGGTAGGCGGCAGCCGGCATCCCCAGGGCGCGGGCCAGCTTTCGGACGCCGTCCTTGCGCAACTGGAGAAGCGGTTCGATCACGCCGTAGCCGAAGGCCTCCTGCGGATCGACGCCCAACTGCGCGAGCACGTTGTGCTGCCGCTTGACGCCCGCGACGGTCTCTTCGACGTCGGTGAGGATGGTGCCTTGAAGGAGGAAGCGGGCGCCGCTCGAGCGGAAGAGATCGCCAAAGACATCCTTATAGAAAGTGTGGGTGATGGCTTCGCGCTTCTCCTCGGGGTCGCGCAGGCCGCGCAGGGCGGCAAAGAAGGCATCCCTGGCATCCAGCACCCGGACCCGGATCCCCATATCGCGGAACATCCGCACCACTTCGCGGGCCTCGTTCTTCCGCATGAGGCCGTTGTCGATGAAGTAAGCGGACAGCCTCTTGCCGAGCGCGCGGTGGCCCAACACCGTGACCACGGCGGAATCGACGCCTCCCGAGAGCGCCGTGATGGCGGTGGAGTCGCCGACCGTCCGGGAGATCTCCTCGGCCTGGAGGCGGATAAATTGCCTGGTGTTCAGCTTGGCGGCAGGAATTTCCTCGATGCGCATGTGAAGCCGCCAGTATAGCTCGATGCGAGCTGCTGGCGGCGAGCCCTGTCCGCGCGTTATGCTGCTGTTTCCGATCCACAGGAGGAGAGGCACTTGTCGGGGCTCTTTGCTCTCAGCGTCGATCGCGCTTTCGGCCACGCGAGCTTTCAGGAAGACCTGTTCTGGGGAACTTTTTATCACCAGCACCTTGGAGAAGCCTACGCGGGTCTTTCCACATGCAACGAAGGCGCGTTCCTCACCCGTACGCATCGCGGCCGCTTCCGCGCCACCTTCACGGCGGACATGCAAGGGCTGGTGGGAACCGAGGGCATAGGGTATTGCGGCCCGGTGCGGGAACCCTACTTCACCGAGTCCAGGCTGGGGAAGCTCTCGGCGTGTTTCTCCGGCGCCGTGACGAACCTGGCGGAGCTGGTCTGCCGCTTCAAGAGCCGGGGCCATGTCTTCACGCGGGGGGATGACATCGAGATCCTCACGATGTTGGTGGCGCAGGGCGACGACGTGGCGGACGGCATCCAGAAGATGTTCCGCGAAGTGGAAGGGTCGGTCGCGCTGGTTATCTTGTCGGAAGACGGCGTTTATGCCGGGCGCGGGCCCTCGGGGCGATGGCCGCTGGTGATCGGGGAGAAGGAGGGCGCCGTGGTGGCCGCCTCCGAATCGGGCGGCTTCTCGAACCTGGGGTACCGGCGCGTGCGCGACGTCGAGCCGGGCGAGGTGGTGCGGTTGAAAGACGGCCGCTGGGAGTCGTGCTCGAAGTCGAACGCAGCGCGGCCGCAGCCGTGCAGCTTCTATTGGGTCTACACGGGGTTTCCCAACAGCGTCTTCGAAGGCGTTCCGGATTCGCTGGTGCGCAAGCGGCTGGGCGCGGCGCTGGCGGCGCGCGACATTGCCCGCGGCTTCATCCCGGACGTGGTGATCCCGGTGCCGGATTCCGGCAGGTTCCACGCCATAGGCTACCAGCAGGAGTTCTGCCGCCAGATGATGGCGGGGAAGGTTGCGCGCGTGCCGCTCTACGACGAGCTGCTGCTGAAGTATCCCTACGCCGGGCGCAGCTTCATCCCGCGGGAGCAGCGGCTGCGCGACAAGGAAGCCCGCATCAAGCTGCTGGCCAGCGGCGAGGATTGTACCGGCAAGGTTGTGGTGGTGTGCGACGATTCGATCGTGCGGGGCACGCAGGCGCAAACAGAGCTGGTGCCGAAGCTGCGCGGCGCGGGAGTGAAGGAGATCCACTTCCGCATTTCGCATCCGGAGCTGCGCTCCCACTGCCGGTGGGGGAAGACCACGCGGAAGGGCGAGCTGCTGGCCGACCGTATTCCGGAACTTGCCGACCGCGCCCGCTACCTGGGGGTGGACGACCTGGAGCACAACACCATCGACGACCTCGCCGCGGCCATAGGGCGGCCCGTGGAGCACCTGTGCGTGGAGTGCAGCCTGGCCCGCTAGGAGGCAGCCCGCCGGCGCCCGGGTTTTCGCGGCGCGTGGCGCCGGTGGTGTATGCTTGTGGGCATGAACAGCGGTTCTCGTAACGGCCCGGATACCGCATGAAACCCGACGAAGCGGACCTCTCGCGTCTGCAAGATGCGTTAGGGTCCAAGTACCACGTATTGCGGTGGATCGGCGGCGGCGGCATGGCCCAGGTGTACCTGGCACGCAACCGCGCCACCGGCGGGCTGTTCGCCGTGAAAGTGCTGGCCGCGCACCTCTGTGACGAAGAGGCCCTGGTGGCGCGTTTCCTGCAGGAGGCGCGGACGTCGGCGGCGCTCTCCGGCCATCCCAAGATCGTCTCCATCTTCGACGTCGGGCAGCACGGCGAGACGCACTACATCCTCATGCAGTACGTCGAGGGCGAGGACCTGAAGGCGTACCTGAAGCGGCGCGGGAAGCTGCCCGCAGCGGAGGCCGCGGGCATTGTGGAGCAGATCGCCGAGGCCCTGGTGTTCGCGCATTCCCGCCGCGTGGTGCACCGCGACCTGAAGCCTTCGAACATCAAGGTGCAGAATACCGGCCGGGTGGTGGTGCTGGATTTCGGCATCGCCAAGGCGGGCGATGCGCCCAGCCAGTTGACCACCGCGGGGCAACGCGTGGGCACCCCGCATTACATGTCGCCGGAGCACTTCTCAAGCGGCACCTGCGACGCGCGCAGCGACCTCTACTCTCTCGGGGTAGTCTTCTTCGAACTGCTGACCGGCCGCCGGCCCTTCGATGCCGATACGATTCAGGAAATCGAGCTGGCGCACCGGACCGCTCCGCCCCCCTCCCCCCGGGATTTCGAACCCGCGGTTCCGGAAACCTATGCGCGGATCGTGCTGCGGCTGCTGGCCAAAGCGCCCGAGGACCGCTACCAGGACGCGGACGAGTTGGTGGCCGATCTGAGGCAGGCGGCGGGCGGTGGGGCATGGGAGGCGGCCCTGGCGAGTGGCGCTCCGGCAGCACCGGAGCCGGCCGTTAAGGAGGCGCCACCCGCGGCGGAACCGGCACCCGGCGTGAAGTCGGGCCGCGGGCGTGCCATTGCGGCCGGTGTCGCAGTGGCGCTCCTGCTCGCCGTGGCCGCGGGTCTGTACCTGCGCTCCACCGATGGCTCCGCGGAGGAGTCTGCCGCCGTCCCAACTGCCATCGCAGCCACCGTGGTTACAAACACCGCGTATAAGGCATTCTGCGATGAAACCGGACACCCCTATCCCGAACCGCCGCCCTCGGATCCCAACTACTTTTACGCGCGTCCGGAGGCGCCCGTGCTGAACGTGACGTACCGGGACGCGGCAGCTTTCGCGAAGTGGTCCGGCGGCCGCCTGCCGACAGCGGAGGAGGTGGACGGCGACCGGGCGGCCCCGGGCGGCGAGGCTGCGGTCGAGTGGACCGCCACGCCGTTCAACCCCTCGGCGGCCGATATAGAGACGTTCCGCAAACTGGCCGGGGCCGATCCTCACGGCGACTGGTACGCCATCCGCGGCGAGGCGCCGCTGGCCGGGTTGCCGTCGGAGGCGCCGCCGCGCGGGATCGCCGTGGGGTTCCGGGTGATCCAAGAGAAACCCTGAAGGCGCCGCTATGTCAACCACCATCACGCTCGCTCGCAGGAGAAACGCCGTCGCGCTGGCCGGCGGAATTGTGAATCTGCTGATCGGCCTCGCCGTGCTGGCCGGCTACGCCGTGCAGAACCTTTGGCTCATTGCGCCGTCGGGTTCGGCGCCCATGCGGCTTACCACGGCGCTGGCGGTGGCGTGCTGCGGCGCCGCGGTCCTGTTTCTCGCTGGCGGATGGTTCCGCGCGGCAGCAGCCGGCGCGGCGATTGCGGGCCTGATCGGGCTGGTGAACCTGGCGGAGGCGATCGCGGGGGTTCACCTCCCGGGTTACGATCCCGCGCCGTTCCCCACCGGCACGCCGCCTTCGGCGGGCATGCTGATCGCCTGCCTGTTGGTGCTGGCAGCGGGCGGACTGATTTTGATGTCCGGCGTGGTGCGGGTGCGGTCGCGGCTGGCTATCGTGGGATCGATCGGTTCGCTGCTGCTCTCGGTGGGGGTAGTGGCGGCGGCTTCCTACGGTGTTGGAGTGAGCGCCGCTTTCGTCTCGGGCGAGTATTCGCGGTTGGCGATTCACGCCGGCCTGGCCCTGGCCGCGTTAGGCGCTGCCTTGATGCGCTTCGCCTGGCGCGATGCCGCGGCGGCGGGCACCGGCGCGCCGGCGTGGACCCCGCTGCTGGTGGGTGTGGGGGCGCTCGCCACCACCTTTTGTCTTTACGGCGCCATGGCCGCGGACATCGAGGCCGATTTCGCCCACCAGGTGGATTTCGAAGCCGAGGGCCTGCGGCAGTTCATCCATGCCGGGGTCGAGAATCGCATTCAACCGCTCATCGCCCTGGCGCGGCACCGCGCGGCGGTACCGGACCTGAAGAAGGACGAATGGGACGCCGACACCCAGACCATTCTCACGCGCGGCGGATACCAGGCCATCGAGTGGATCGATGCGGCGGGACGCCTCGTCTGGTCCAGCCCGCCGGGCGCAGGCGATGCCACCCCGGACGGCAACGCCGTCTTCGAAGCGCGCCGCAAGGCAGCCTTCGAGGAGGCGCGGCGGAACCGCGCCGCGGCCGCAACCCAGCCCGTTGACCTGGTGACCGGCGGCAGGGGCCTTATCGTGATTGTTCCGGTCTTCGTGCGGGAGGAAGCGGCCGGCTACGTCGCGGGCGTCTTCCGCTACCAGACGCTGTTCCAGAGCCTGCTGGCATCGAACCCCTCGCCCCGCTACGCCATCGCGGTGGAAGATGGCGGCGAGAAAGTATTTCGCCAGGGAATCGCGGCGCAGGCTCCCGGCATGGTCCGAAGGATGCAATTGGCGGTCGCGGGGGAGCCGTGGGTGCTCGAGATCACCCCTACCGAGACGCTGGTTTTGCAGGCCCGCTCGCCGGTGCCGGGCGCGCTGCTGGTGGGCGGTATCTTCCTGGCCATGGTGCTCACGGTGCTGATTCACCTGGTACAGCATTCCGGCGCGCGGCCGTTGGTGGAATCGGCCGCGAGGGCACCCGAAGCGGCCGGCCCGCCGTCGGACGCATCCCCGGTGGTCTCCTACAATCCGGACGGCAAGCCGCTGGCGTGGAACGATTACGCCAGCCGGCTGTTCCATGGAGCGCCGCCCCCGATCCTCGCCTGCGAGACGGGTTTTCGCACCCTTCGCGCCGGTCTGGTGCGCGCCGGCTCGCCCGCGGGGGAACTCGAGGGTCTGCGCATGCTGCTGGAATCCTCGCCGCTCCCCACCCTCATCTTCGACGCCGAGGGCGCGCTGGCGGCGGCCAACCCGGCGGCGGAACGGACGCTCGGCTGGTCGCACGAAACCTGGAGCGGCAGGCAGGCCGGGGGCCTCTCGGTGCCGGGAAGCGCGCCGCTCGAAATTCATTACGTGCTGCTGATGCAAGGGCGCTGGACCGGCCACTCCGCGGCGGCGGTGGCGGGGCGCTAAGCTCACTCCGCGTTGTAGATCCGCCAGACGCCGCCCCAGTAGTTCTCGCGCGGATCGTCGTAGTCCGGACCGTGCCCCGCGTGGTCCTTCACCAGCGGCGCCATCGCCTCGTAGAGCGCCTGGACGCGCTCGCGGCCGAAGAAAGCGGCGGCGTAGCCGAGCACGCAGGCGATCTTTTCTTCATCGCTCAGGCGTTCGAATGCGGCGTTGTCCATGGGTCACCTGAGTTTCTGCACTTCATCCGAAATGGGGCGCTCGACGCCCTCGCGGTACCACTCCGTATTCTTGATCAGCAGCTTATAGGGAACCTTCCCCCCCACTGCGGCCAACCACTTCGTCGCACCCGGCTTGGCGGCGAACTTGTCCCAGGCCTGCGTGACCTTCTTAGGCAGGATAGAGGCGGTCTTCTCGGCGAAGACCTTGCTGCGGGCCGCCTTGGCGACTTCTTCGGTGGCTTCCGCCTTGATGGCCTTCTCGTAAGCCTCGTCCGCTGCCTTGTTGGCCGCAGCGAGCTTTTTCGCCGAGCGCTCGTCCAGCAGCTTATTGGCCTTCTTGGTTCCAAAGGCAAACAGGAACGCCAGGGCGACATCGATGGCCCAGTCGATCAGCATTGAGAGGTAGTCGGAGAACTCGATCCCCACCTGCACGGTGTTGGGAGCGATCACCACATCGCTCATCACCGGCGCGGAGACCAGATCGAGCTTCTTCGAGGGAAAGTCCCAGCACTGCAGGTTGAGGCTCAACGGAACGTACGGAAAGACGCAGCAACCCACTGCCTTTTCGACTTCTCCAGTGAGACCGGAGAGGCCTTTGCACCAGATGCGCGTGCGGTTGCTGCCCATGACGATTCTGGAGGTGCCCATCAGGATGGTGAGCGCCAGCAGCGCTCCCACCACAGGCGGCTTGACCGGGATGTGGGGCGTGAGAAGCGTTGAATCGGTGCCGCATCCCTCCATGGGGGCCCCCCAGGCGCGGATACCGCCGCGGTCCGGCTCCCGCGCCGGGGGGAAGCTGAACTTTCCCGTGGGCCACGCAAAAAGGCCGGTGACGCCGTTCACCACCCCGAAATCGATGTAGCCCACCATCACCGGCAGCCCTACGGCCAGTTCCTGGTGACGGCAGACGCCCACGAAGGGATGCCAGATCAGGTGCGCGTTGGAAGGCAGTGCCATCAGCAGGGTCCTCCACCGGTGCGCCACGAAACTTCGCGGCGGATCTCGTCCGGGTCGTCGGGTTGGAAGTCGGGGCCGGCCGGCGCCGCGGCGCACCAGGTCATGACCACCTCGTCGGATTCCGGGCGGATCACCACGGAGTTCAGACGCGGTTCAAAATCCGTCCATTCGCCGGCCGCGAGTTCCATCCTCACCCAGGGGATCTCCTCGGGTAAACGGAATGTGCAGTGGGGATAGACGGGGTGCATGTTGCGCAACTCCACCATCTCGCCCGGAACCACGCGCGCCAGGCTCATGCCGGCCGATGCGGCCTGCACGAACTCCGCGCGCGGCCCATCCTCGGGCATGGAGGTGAGGGGCGGGATCTCGGGCAGGTCCGCGGCCGCCCAGCCCAACTCGGCCTCCCGCACCGGCCCCTGGTAGTCCGGAGGAAACAGCGCCGCCCCGAGATAGGCGATGCGCGGAAACCACGCCGCGCTCTGCCAGTCCATCGCGGCGGGCAGCGGCGCCGCGACCCAGCCGTGCACGGACCCCACGGCCAGCCGCTCCGGCGTGATCCAGTCGAAGGGGAATTCGAGGTTGGGCACCGCCACCGCCGCCACGCTCTCCTCGTCATCCTCGATGAGGAAGCCGCGGCCGCACGGGTTGCGCGCATAGTGGAACGGGGTATCGGTATCGATGGGCAGGTCCGGAACGGCTCGCGCCAGTTCCTGGAGCATCTTGGGGACCGGGCGCCGGCGGAGCGCGGTAGTGTCCACGCCGCCGTAGGCGCGGTCGTAGCGCAGCGGCATCACGTCGAAGGGCTCCGGCGGGCCGAAGCGCAGCTTGCCGTCCAGGCCCCGGAGCAGCGCGCGGTCGCCATAGACC
>JAWLGN010000457.1:0-2849 GCA_041685075.1 Bryobacteraceae bacterium | reverse complement strand
ACCGGCTTGATGAGGGGAGACTGATTGGCTGCACCTCGTAGCCGGCCCCCACAGTCAAATAAGTCTGGAGAATTGTTGATGAGCAGATTAGTACGCCCTCATGGAAGTCATGCATTGAAGCCGCTCCTCCTGGAAGGCCAGGAGAGAGCGGAGGAGTTGAAACGAGCCGAAGGCCTGCGCAGAGTTCCCCTCACCACCAGGGAGACCAGCGACCTGATCATGATGGCCATCGGCGCCTTCACTCCCCTGGACGGCTTCATGGGGCACGGCGACTGGAAGGGCTGCTGCGAAGACTTCACCCTGCCCTCCCGCAACGGGCTCTTCTGGCCTATTCCCATCACGCTTTCCGCCGCCGAAGATCTGGCCGCGGCCATCGCCCCCAACGAAGAAGTGGCCCTCTGGGATACCGAGACCCAGGCCATTGTCGGCACCATGCGGGTCGCCGAGAAGTACACCATCGATAAGGAGTACGAATGCCGCCAGGTCTTCCGCACCATCGACGCGGCGCACCCCGGCGTCAAGAAAGTGATGGAGCAGGGGTCCGTGAACCTGGCCGGTCCCGTGAAAGCGCTCTCGGAAAGCTACTACCCCGAGATGTTCGCGGGCATCTACCAGCGCCCCGCCGAAGCGCGCAAGGCCTTCGAAGAGCGCGGCTGGAGCACCGTGGCGGCGCTGCAGCTTCGCAACCCCATGCATAACTCCCACGCCTACCTGGCCTGGACCGCCATCGAAGTCTGCGACGGCGTCTACATCCACCAGTTGGTAGGGAAGCTGAAGCCGGGCGACATCCCCGCCGAAGTGCGGGTAAAGGCCATCGACGCGCTGGTCAACAAGTACTTCCGCAAGGACCGCGTCATCCAGGGCGGCTACCCCATGGAGATGCGCTATGCCGGCCCGCGCGAGGCCCTGCTGCACGCCGTCTTCCGCCAGAACTACGGCTGCTCGCACCTCATAGTAGGCCGCGACCACGCCGGCGTGAGCGACTACTACGGCCCCTTCGACGCGCAGAAGATCTTCAAGGAGATTCCCACCGGCGCGCTCGAACTCCAGCCGCTCGCCATGGACTGGACCTTCTACTGCTACGAGTGCGGCACCATGGCCTCCATGAAGACCTGCCCGCACGAGTCCAAGGCCGTCATCGACGAGAACGGCCAGTACCAGGGCGGCGCCCGGCTGCTGCTCTCCGGCACCATGCTGCGCAAGCTGATGAGCGAAGGCAAGCCCGTGCCGAAGGAGTTCTCCCGGCCCGAGGTCATCGCGGTGCTCAAGGAGTACTACGACAGCCTGGAGGAGAAGGTCGAGATCAAGCTGCACCGCGGCGCCACCGGGCAGACCCGGCAGTAGCCTCGAAGAGGGCGGCGCCGCCCGCCGCCCTCCTTTCCACCGCGGCCCTCAGCGCCGCAGCCCCGCCGGCTCCGGCTTCTCCGGCGTGGGATACTCCGACCACGCCTGCTCGCCTGAAGTGGGCACCGCGGACTTGATCTCCCGCGAACGCATCTCCGCCAGTTCCTCGGAGATCTGCCACATCTTTTCGCCCGCGCGCTCGCCTCCCATCGGCGGCTGCCGCTTCTGCCCCCGGGTGGCGCGCACCTGCTCCACGGGGTTCTCCATGTAGATCCACTCCTCTCCCTGCGGCCACGGCCCCTGCCCCTGGTTCCACGGTCCCCGTATGTTCTGCCCGTCGGACATGTTGAAGTAGGTGTGGGTGGCGCGCGGATCTCCCTGCAGAATGCCCGGGGGGAAGTTCGGCTTGATGTCGGCCAGGGCGGCGGTGAACATGTTCATGTGGGCCACTTCCCGGGTCATCAGGAAGCCCAGGGTCTCCTTCACGTGCGGATCGTCGGTGAACTGCATGAGGTATTCATAGGTGATCTTGGCCCGGCTCTCGGCGCCGATGTTCGAGCGCAGGTCTACCGTCAAATCGCCGTTGGCGTTGACGAAAAATCCGCTCCAGGGATTGCCCATGCAGTCGGTCACCATCGGGCCGCCGCCGGAGTGCACCAGAAAGTGCGCGCTGGTGTGCGCGATGTGGTCTTTCTCTTTGTTGGCGTTGATCAGGTGACTCAAATCCGCTTCCTCGGTGGCGTTCTTGAGTTCGCCGCTCACGCCGGAGAGCAGCATCGTGATGGTCGCCCCCACGATTTCCAGGTGGCTGAACTCCTCCATCGCGATATCCATCAGCATGTCGTACTTATCGGGGTAAGGCTTGCGGCAGGTGAATGCCTGGGTGAAGTACTGCATAGCCGCTTTCAGCTCGCCGTTGGCGCCTCCGAACTGCTCCAGCAGCAGACGGGCGAAGCGCGGGTCCGGGTTCGACACGCGGGCATCGAACTGTAGTTCCTTGACGTGGTAAATCATAAATCTCCTCTGGCCTCGATGAACGCTATCGAAAGTGTAGAAGCGGGCCGCGAGCGGGCGCAGTACAAATGCGTGCGCGCGGCGCGTTCCCTGTACCCGCGCGAACCCGCCTGGACTACAATGCGGTTCTATGCCACACACCCTGCTGCTCGCGCTCGTTTGCCTGGCGCTTTCCACCGCCACCGCCGCGTTCGCTCAGAACAAACGGCCCCTCTCCCACGCCGACTACGACTCCTGGAACACCATCTCCAACCCGCTGCTCTCCCACGACGGCAAACGGCTCGCCTACGGCCTGTTCCCGCAGCAAGGCGATGGCTTCGTGGTGGTGCGGGAACTCGCCACCGGCCGCGAGTTTCGTGAACCGGCCGGCGCGCTGCCTCCGCCGCCCCGCCCCACTCCCGATGAACCTCCCTCCGGCCCGCCTCGCGGCATCCGCCTGGCATTCACTCCCGACGGCCGCTTCCTCATGGCCATCACCTTCCCTTCGAAGG
>JAWLGN010000456.1:0-2871 GCA_041685075.1 Bryobacteraceae bacterium | reverse complement strand
AGGATGGGCTGGAACTTGTCCAGCACGCGGAAGTTCACCCGGAACTTGGCCCCCGGCCGCACCGGCACGTTAGTCGCCACCACCTCCCCGGCGTCCATACCCTGCACCTGGACCTTGGCCCCCACCTTCAGCCCGCTCAGGTTGGCGAACTCGGCCGTGAGCGGGATGCTTCTCGAAAACAGCATCCGGCGGTCGCCGATCCAGAACAACCCCACGGCGAACAGCAACACGCCTCCCGCTACGAATAGCCCGACCAGAAGATTGCGCTTGGCAGCCATTCCCTAGATTCCTCCCTGTGCCCGCATGAACTCCCGCACCACGGGGTCCTGGCTCGCGTCCAGTTCCGCGGGCGATCCCTGCGCCAGAATGCGGCCCCGGTCCAGCACCGCAAGCTGGTCGCCGATGCGGCGCGCGCTCGGTATGTTGTGCGTCACGATCACCATGCTGGTGCCCTCGGTATGCTTCAGATCCAGGAACAGCTCGTCGATCTCGCGGGAAGTGATGGGGTCCAGCCCGCTCGACGGCTCGTCGGCCAGCAGAATGGGCGGCTCCAGCACCAGCGCCCGCGCCAGTCCCACGCGCTTGCGCATGCCCCCGGAGATCTCCGCCGGCATCTTGTGGTAGATCCCTTCCAGCCCCACGCGGCGCAGCTTTTTCTCCGCGCGGTCGCGGATCTCGCGTTCCGGCAGCTTCGTATGCCGCCGCAACGGAAAGGCCACGTTCTCCCCCACCGAAATCGAATCGAACAGCGCCGAGTACTGGAACAGGAACCCCATGTTCCGGCGCACGCGGGCCAGTTCCGCGCCCTCGAGCGCCGTGATCTCTTCCCCCTCCACCCGGATCTGCCCGCTGTCCGGGCGAATCAGCCCCACCAGTTGTTTGATGGTGACGCTCTTGCCGCTGCCGCTGCGCCCCAGGATGCAGAACGCCTGCCCGCGCATCACCTGGAAGGAAATGCCGTCCAGCACCTTGTGGGACCCGAACGACTTGGTGACATTCTCAAACGCCACCACCGGTTGGCTCATCCCTCGGCCCCCGGAAAGACGAAAAAGATGGCCTTCACCAGCACCACGTTGCTCAGGATCACCAGGATCGAGGCCAGGACCACACTGCGCGTGGAGGCCTGCCCCACCCCCTCGGTGCCCCCGCCCGCGTGGTAGCCCAAATAGGATGAAATGGTCCCGATAATGAAGCCGAATACGCAGGTTTTCAGCGTCGCGGGCACGTAGTCCACAAAGCTGATGAGCGACCAGGCGCGCTCCCAGTAGAGCGCCAGCGACATCCCGCTGATCACGGTCTCCGCCACGAAGCCCCCCAGGATGCCGCTGAAATTCATGACCGTGGTGAGCAGCGGCAGCGCCAGCACGCAGGCCGCCACGCGCGTCACCACCAGGTACTTGAAGGAATCTACCGCCAGGCTTTCGAGCGCGTCGATCTGCTCGGTCACCCGCATGGCGCCCAGCTCCGCCCCGATGCCTGCTCCCACGCGGCCCGAAAGCAGCAGCCCCGTCACCAGCGGACCGGTTTCCTTGATCAGCGCCAGGGCCAGGCCGGCGGGAATCATGGCCTCGGCGCCGAACCGCTCCAGCGAGGCGCGAGTGTGCATGGAAAGCACCGCGCCCACCGCGAACCCCGCCGCCACGATCAGCGGCAGAGAGCGATAGCCGACCTCGTAGACCTGGCGAAAAATCTCGGCGCCTTCTCTCGGGGTCCGCGGCCCTTCCCGCAGAATCCGCAGCGCAAACAAGGCCACTTCCCCGCAACGCTCGAGCGCCAGCATGAAACTGGAGCGCATCAGACCTTTCTGATGCTTATTGTATCTCCCTGCCCGCTGCGCGCCCCGCGGCGTAGGCCTGGTCGAGAATCTCGATCACGTGCACGACGCGCTGGTTGCGCCCGTAGAGCCGCGCGCCCGCCCGCAGTTCCAGCATGCAGCCGGGATTGGCCGTGGCCACCACCGCGGCGCCCGTGGCGTTGACGTCGTCCATCTTCTTCCGCAGGATGGCCATCGCCATGTCGTTATGGACCACGTTGTACACCCCCGCGCTGCCGCAGCAGGTATCCGGGTGCGCCATTTCCCGGAAGGTGAGGCCGGGGACGGCATCCAACAGTTTGCGCGGCGCGCTCCGGATGCCCTGCCCATGCGCCAGGTGGCAGGAGTCCTGGTAGGTGACGACCGCGTCCACCGGCCCCATCTCGCGGTTCAACTCGATTGCCGCCAGGAACTCCGTGGCGTCCCGCACCCGCGCGGAGAAGCGGCGCGCCTTTTCCGCGTACTCGGCGTCGCCCGCCAGCAGCTCGTGGTACTCCTTCAGCGCCGCCCCGCAGCCGGCGGTGTTGCTGACGATGGCGTCCCAGTCTTCTTTCAGGAAGGCGTCGATGTTGCGCCGCGCCAGCTTCCGCGCCGTCTCCAGCAGCCCCGCGTGCGCGTGCAGCGCGCCGCAGCAGGTCTGCCCGTCCGGCACCGTCACCTCGCAGCCATTCTTCCGCAGGACCCGGACGGTGGCCTCGTTCAGCCGCGCGAACGCCACTCCGGCGACGCAGCCCGCGAGCAAAGCCACGCGGTAGCGCCGCACCCCCTCGGCGGGGAAGGTCTTCCCGATCTTCCCGAAGAAAAACGGCGCCTCCGCCTCGGGAAGGAGCTGCTCGAGCATCCGCAGCCGGCCCCTCGGCCACTCGAGCAGCTTCAAGAGCGCCGAAGCCCGCACCAGGCGCTGCAAGCCGCTGGCCTGGTAGAGCCACAGCAGCGCACCCGCCGCCGTCAGCAGCAGCGGCGACGGCAGTATGCGTTCGTAGATCCAGCGGCGCGCCAGCCGCTGCCCCCGGGTGGCCGGGACCGCGGCTACAATCTGCGCCCGCGCCGCCTCCACC
>JAWLGN010000455.1:0-2881 GCA_041685075.1 Bryobacteraceae bacterium | reverse complement strand
GTCCAGCCCGATCTCGCCCGGCCGGCCGCGCGGCACGGCGCAGAAGCCGCAGCGCCGCGTGCAGCGGTCGCCCAGAATCATGAACGTGGCGGTGCCCCGGTGGAAGCACTCGTGGATGTTGGGACACCGCGCCGATTCGCACACCGTGTGCAGCCGCAGGTTGCGCAGCCCGGTCTTGATCTGGTGCAGGGAATCGAAATGCGTCTGCCCCGTTCGCAGCCACTCGGGAAGCCTCTGGCGCGCGGCCTTGGCCTGGGGAAGGGATTCCTCGAATCTCATGATGTCCGGCAGGCTCACAGCCCGCCTGGTGCAATCGAAACCTTATTTTCTCACGATCGGGTGGAAACCCGCATTCTCCAGCCCGGCCTTCGCCTGGCCGAGCGAAGCGGTGTCGTGGAAGGGGCCTACCAGCACCCGTACCAGTTGGTTCGGTCCCTGCCCGAGCACCGTGCGGAAACCCTTGGCCCGCAGCGTCTTGGCCACCACTTCGGCCTCCGGACGGCGCACCGCCATCACCTGCAGATACACGTCCCCGGCTCCCGGCTCGACCAGGCCCGGCGCCGGCGGCGCCGTGTCTTCGGGCGCCGGCGCGCGCTCCGGTTCGGCCGGCGCCGCGGCTTCCGCCTCCTCCTGCCGTACCGGCTGGGTGGAACTCAGGGGCGCGGGCTCTTCTTCGCCGCCCGGCGTCTCCGGAGCCTCCACGCTCTCGGCGGGCAGCGCCGCGCCGGCCGCGGGCTCCCGTGCATCCGCCTGCAGCGGAGCTGCCGGCGGCGGCGTAGCCGTGCGCTCCGAAGGCGCCGAGTTGCGCCCCACGATGTATCCCATGGTGAAGAACACGCCGAAGAGCACCACCACGATGAAGAAGCCGCTCAGCAACTGCCGGTTGCCCAGGACTACTTCGAATTCGCCGCTCTCGTCGTTTCTCATTCCGCACCTTCGGGCGGAGCAGCAGCTTTCTGCGTTCCCCCGCTCAACCTAGAAAGTATATCGATTGGCACCGGGAACACAACCGTGGTGTTTTTCTCCGCTCCAATCTCCAGCAGCGTTTGCAGGTAGCGCAACTGGATGGCCATGGGCTGCTGCTGGATGACTTCGGCCGCCATGGCGAGCTTGTTCGAGGCCGTGTACTCGCCTTCGGCATGGATGATCTTGGCGCGCCGCTCGCGTTCCGCCTCGGCCTGCCGCGCGATGGCCCGCAGCATCTGGTCCGGCAGCTCCACCTGCTTCACCTCCACCATCGTCACCTTCACGCCCCACGGCGCGGTCTGCTGGTCGAGGATCGACTGGAGCCGCACGTTCAGCTTCTCGCGCTTGCTCAACAACTCGTCCAGTTCCACCTCGCCCAGCACGCTGCGCAGGGTGGTCTGGGCGAGCTGCGACGTGGCATACAGGAAGTTGGCCACCTCCACCACCGCCAGCCGCGGTTCCACCACTCGCCAGTAGATCACGGCGTTGACCTTCACGGTGACGTTATCGCGCGTTACCGTGTCCTGCGGCGGCACCTCCAGGGTGTCCACCCGCAGGGATACCCGCACCATGCGGTCGATGGGCGCGAACACCAGGATCACTCCGGGGCCTTTGGGCCTGTCCAGCAGGCGCCCCAGCCGGAAGATCACGCCGCGTTCGTATTCCTTGAGGATCTTGATCGACGACAGCAGGTAGAGCGCCACCACGATGATGAAAATGGTCGTTACGTCGAAAATCATGTCTTCACCTCCGGCCGGTCCTCGACCGGTTCCACGGCCAGCTTGAGCTGGTCGATTGCCGTTACCCTGACCTTCGCGCCCGCGGGTACGGGCGTGGGCGACAGGGCGCTCCAGTATTCCCCGCGAACAAAAACCATGCCTTCCGGCTCGAGCGGCGTCACCACCGTTCCGATCTCGCCCAGCATCCCCTCCGGGCCGGTGGTCACTTTATCCCGGCGGGCGCGCACCACCAGCGATACCAGCACCGCGGTGATCACCGCGAAGGGCAGCGCCAGCGCGATGGCCGTGCTCAACCGGATGCGCATCTCCGGCAGCGGGCTGTCGATGAGGAGAATGGCTCCCAGCACCATGGCCACCGCGCCGCCGCCCGCCAGAATGCCGTGCGTGGCGGTCTGGGATTCCAGCACGAACAGCAGCAGCGCCAGCAGCAGCAGCGCCGCTCCCAGCCAGTTGATGGGCAGAATGGCCAGCGCCGCCAGCCCCAGCAGCGCCATGATGGCGCCCAGCACGCCCGGCACGATCAGCCCGGGAGCGCTGAACTCCACGTAGATGCCGAGCGCCCCCAGCACCAGCAGAATCAGCGCGATGTTCGGATTGCTTACCGCCCGCAGGATGCGCTCTCGCAGCGAAGGCTGGTAGGTGGCCACGGTGGCGCCCGCCAGCCGCAGCGTCTCGGTGCGGCCGTCGAAACGCGTCACCTCGCGGCCGTCGAGCTGCGCGAGCAGGTTCATTTCATCTCCGGCCACGATATCGATCAGCCGGTTGTCGAGCGCTTCTTTATCGGTGAAGGAGCGGCTCTCCATCACCGCCTCTTCGGCCAGCTTGCTGTTGCGCCCGCGCTTGGCCACGATGGAGCGCAGCATGGCGGAGGCGTCCTGCTCCACCTTCTTCTTCATCACCGGATCCATCTCGCGGCCCAGCACCACCGGGTGCGCCGCGCCCGTGTTCGTGCCCGGCGCCATGGCCGCCACGTCCGCCGCCTCCAGCAGAAAGAAACCCGCCGACGCCGCGCGGCCTCCCGACGGCGTGACATAGGCGATGACCGGCACCGGCGACGCCAGGATCTTCTCGATGGCGGCGCGCATGGCGTCCATCAATCCCCCGGGCGTGTTCATCCGGATCAGCACCGCCGCCGCGTTCTCCTCCCGGGCCTGTTCGATGGCGTGTTCCACCAG
>JAWLGN010000118.1:0-15903 GCA_041685075.1 Bryobacteraceae bacterium | reverse complement strand
CGCGCCGGCCAGCGCGTCCAGCAGGGCCAGCGCATCGGCGCCGTGGGTTCCACCGGCCTCTCCACCGGCCCCCACCTCGATTTCCGCCTGCGCAAGAACGGCCGCTACGTCAATTTCGAACGCCTGAAGCCGCCGCGCCTCACCAAACTCGCAGCGGCCGAGATGCCCGCCTTCACCGCCAGCCGCGACCAGTACGCCGCCGCGATGGAAAAGTCTCTGCGCGAGGCCACCCTGCTCCAGGCCGGCAACCAGCCGCCCGATTCCTCCACCGTGGTGGATTGAACCGGCGCCGGCCGTGCCATAATCGTCCCATGCACCGCCGCGATTTCCTCAAGGGCCTGGCCGCCGCCGCTCCGGTCCTCGCCGGGGAGAGCCTGCCGCCCGTGCGCGCCATCACCCGCGGGCCGAAATTTCACTGGTTCGGCTACTACGACAAGCTGCAGTTCGATCCCTCCGGCCGTTACGTCCTGGGCATGCAGGTGGAGTTCGAACACCGCTCGCCCCAAGCCGATGACGTCATCCGGATAGGCATGGTGGATCTCGCCGGCGATGACCGCTGGATCGACCTCGGCCGGAGCCGCGCCTGGTCCTGGCAGCAGGGCTCCATGCTGCAGTGGATCCCCGGCTCGAAATCCGAGGTCATCTGGAACGACCGCGAGGGCGACCGCTTCATCTCCCGTATCCTGGACGTGCACACCCGCCGCTCCCGCACGCTCCCCGCCCCCGTCCACGCCCTCAGTCCCGACGGCCGTTGGGCCGTCACCACCAACTTCAGCCGACTCAACGACTGCCGCCCCGGCTACGGCTACGCCGGCATCCCCGACCGTAACGCCGATGTCCGCGCGCCCGAAGACGACGGCATCTGGCGCATGGACCTCGCCACCGGACGCCGCGAGCTGATCGTCTCCTACGCCGCCGCCGCACGCATCCCCTATCCCGCCGGCGGTCTCGACGACGCCAAGAACTGGTTCAACCACCTGCTGGTATCGCCCGGCGGCAACCGCTTCATCTTCCTCCACCGCTGGCGCGGTCCCCGGCAGGGCCGCAGTTGGGATACCCGCATGTTCACCGCCTCCCCCGAGGGCAAGGACCTCTACATCCTCGACCCCCACGGCAAGACCTCCCACTTCATCTGGCGCGATGCCCGCCACGTGCTCGCCTGGGCCTGGCACCCCTCCAGAGAAAACCGCTTCTACCTCTACCAGGACCGGACCGAAAACGTTCAGGTCGTGGGCGAAGGTGTCATGACCGTCAACGGCCATTGCACCTACCTGCCCGGCAACCAGTGGATTCTGAACGACACTTACCCCGATAAGCAGCGTAACCAGAATCTCTACCTCTTCCACGTCGCCACCGGCCGCCGCGTCCCCCTGGGCAGCTTCTATCAGCCGCCGGAGTACAAGGGCGAGTGGCGCTGCGATCTCCACCCGCGCTTCAGCCCCGACGGCCGCAAGGTGGTGATCGATTCCACCCACGGCGGCAACGGCCGCCAGATGTACCTGGTCGATATCTCCGCCATCGTGGGGTGACATGGCCGGCGTTCCCGTCGAACTCGTCTTCAACCCCAACTGGTGGTTCCGCAACTACGGCATCGCCTTCGATCGCAGCTTCTACTTTGACCGCCGCGCGCGCATCGAACACGATCTCTGCATGCGCCGCGTCCTCTATGAGCGCTACGGCCTCGGCAAGCCGCACCCGCGGCCGCGCCCCATCGTGGGATCGCGGCACGTGGCCGGCGGCTTCGTAGTCCCCGCGCTGCTCGGCGTCGAGTACCGCTTCAGCCGCAACCAGGCGCCCTGCGCCATCCCGCGCGAACGCAGCCGCGAGGAGATCCTCGCCCTCCGGGTTCCCGACATCTTCACTACCTGGCCCATGGACCGCCTCATCGCCGACATGGACGCCCTCGAGAGCGAATACGGGCACGTGGTGGGCGACTTCGACGCCGACGGCATCCTGGTCACCGCCCTCCATCTCCGCGGCAACCGCTTCTTCATCGACATGCTCGAAGACGAGGAACTGACCCGCCATCTCTTTTCCGTCGTCACCGAAACCACCGTGCTCGTAGCCCGCTATGTCAAGTCCCGCACCGGCACCAGCTCCATCTCGGTGAACCGCTCCATCGTCAACCTCGATCCAGGCATCTATCTCCACGGCAACTGCTCGGTGCAGATGATCTCGCCGCGCCTCTACCGGAACGCCGTGCTGCCTTTCGAGCGCCGCCTTGCCGATGCCCTGCGGCCCTACGGCATTCATCATTGCGGCGACAACATGCACCTGTTCGCCGAAGCGTACAGCGAACTCGCCCCGGTGTTCTGCGATGTCGGCTGGGGCTCGGACGTGGCGCTCTGCCGCCAGCGTCTGCCGGGTGTCTTCCTCAACCTGCGGCTCAGCCCCGTACGCATGCTGCAGGAGAGCGCCGAAACCATCCGGCGCGACACCGAGCAACTCCTCCGCGCCGCCGGCCCCGGCAACGTCGGGGTCTGCTGCATCAACATGGACTACGGCACGCCGGACGAGAACGTGCTGGCCATGATCGAAACCGCTCGCCGCTTCGCCGCCGCGGCGTCCTCTACCTGACCTGCTCCACCACCACCCCGTGGGCATCGAGCGTCCGGCCCGTGGCGGCGTCCAGCCGCGCGATGCTGCGCACCAGGTCGATCTCGGCCCTGAGCGCCCGGCGCCGCGCCGTTACCATATCGCTCTGGCGCTGCAGCACCAGGAACACCGTGGAGAGGCCCGCGCGAAACAGCCGCGATTCGCTCTCGTATTGTTCCTCGGCCAGCCGCCGCGCGGTGCGCGCCGCATCCAGCACGCCGCGCGCCGTAACCACCGACTGTATGGCGTTGCGCACTTCGGCCTCGATCGCCTGCTCGGCCCGCTCGCGCTCCACCGCAATCCGCTGCCCCGCCACCCGTGAAGCCGCCAGGTTCGCCTTCGCCCCGCGGTTGAACAGCGGCACCGAGATTTGAAATCCCGCCGCCAAGGTGGGATAGTTCAATCCATACAGGTTGCGCAGCGACCGGAAGTAACCGCCGGAGAACACCTCCGGAACCTCTCTGGCGCGGTCCGGCTCCTCCGGCAGCGGCGGCAGCCCCGCCAGCAGCGACAGTTCGTTGAGCCGTCCCAGGATCAGGGCCGTGTTGCCGAATATCGGCGCGTCCACCCGCTCCACGCGCTGCCCCGCCAGCCCCGATGCGCCGAGGGTGGCGAACAGGTCCACCTGCGGCCGCACCGCCTCGCGCGCCAGCCGCGTCTCGATCTCGTTGATGCGCGCCGTAATGCCAAGCTCCCTTACCTCCGGCCGGTTGGCCAGCGCCTCCGCCACAGCCTCGTCGAGCGCGAGCGGCCCCCCGCCGGTGCGCGGCTCCGAGACCGGCACCAGCTCGGTGTGCCACAAGGGCGAACCGCGGTCCGGAAGCATCAACTGCTTCAACTGGTTCTCCGTAGTGGTCACCAGCTCCTGGGCCAGCCACGCGCCTTCCTCGAAGGTCGCCAATTGCGTCCAGGCCTCTATGACCCCTATGTTCGCCAGCAGCCCCTGCTCCGCCATCCTGCGGTTGCTCTCCACCTGGCGCCGCGCCAGCTCCACCGCGGCAAGCTGCAGCTCCAGGTTCCGCCGCGCGTACAGCAGCTCGTAGTAGCTCTCCACCGCAGCCGTTACCGCGTCCATGACGGTTTGTCGGAACTGCTCCTGGCTGAGCGCGGCGTTCTGCCGCGACACCTCGATCTGGCTGCGGGCCTCATCGAACCGCAGCCCGCGCAGCAGCGGCTGTACGAAGGTGAACAGGAGTTGCGTGGGGTACTGCGGGTTCAGCAGAACGAACTCGTTGTTGGTCGTCAGCCGCGAAGAGCTAAAGGCCAGGCTGTAGGTGGCGCCCAGCCACGGCGCCCGCCAGGTCACCTGCGGATCGGCGAACAGCTCCGTCTCGGTCAGCTTGCCGTCCTCGCCTCCCAGGATTACCGACGCCGTCGGGGTGACGATACGCTGCCAGGACGGCGCCATGCTGAACACCGGATCGTAGACGCCGCGCGCCACCGTGACGTTCAGAATGGCGATGCGCGCGTTCAGCCGCGCCACCCGGATGTCCGGGTTGTTCTCCACCGCCATGGCGATGGCCTCCTCCAGCCGGAGCGGCGTCTGGCCGAAGACCCCCACGCGCAGCGGCAGCGCCAGCTTGGGCGGTGGAGGCGGCACCTCCGCCTGCTGCCCCGCCGCCAGCGCTGCCGCCAGCAACAGCACCGCCGGCCGCAGCCGCCCCGTCATTCCACCGGGCCCTCCTGCGGGCGCCGGCCGCGCAGCCCCGCCCACGCCTCCGCCAGCCGGCGCGCCGCCGCGTCGCGCATCGCGCCGTACCGCCGCCCTATCCTCCCCCACACGGGGTGGGAGCGCAGGTCGTCGAACAGCGAATAGAAGACCGGCACCGCCAGCAGCGTCAGCAGCAGGCACAGCGTCTGCCCGCCCGCCACCAGCACCCCGATCGACCGGTTCGTCGCCGATCCCGCCCCGCTTGAAAACACCAGCGGCATCATCCCCGCCACCAGCGCGATGGTGGTCATCAGAATCGGGCGCAGCCGGTCGCGGTTGGCCCGCAGGATGGCCTCGTTCCGCGGCAACCCCTCCGCGCGCAGCCCGTTGGTGCGGTCGATCTGCAAGATGGCGTTCTTTTTTACGATCCCGAACAGGAGCAGCAACCCCAGCCCCGAAAAAACGTTCACCGTCTGGCCGAACAGCAGCAGCGAGAGGATCCCGAACGGCACCGCCAGCGGCAGCGTCAGCAGAATCGTTACCGGGTGCAGGAAGGATTCGAACTGCCCGGCCAGCACCATGTACATGAAGATGAACGAGAGCAGGAAGGCCAGGCCGAAGTAGTAGCCGGTGCGCCCCAGTTCGCGCGATTGACCGGTGAGCGCGGTCGAGTAGCCCGGCCGCAGGTTCATCTCCGCCACGATGCGGTCAATCTCGGCAAGCACCTCCGCCTGCGAGCCTCCCGGCACCACGTTGGCGTAGACCGTGAACTGCCGCTCGCGGTTGAGCCGGTCGATGGAGGACGGCCCGGTGCCCTCCTCGATACTCACCACCTGGTCCAGCGTCACCGGCCCCGCGGGCGAGGCCACCACCAGCCGGTCCAGCGCCCGCGCGCTGCGGCGGAACTCCTCCACCGCCCGCACCCGCACGTCGTACTGGTCCTCGGCCGTCTCGAAAGTCGAGACCACCTGCCCGGCCAGCAGCACGTTCAAGGCCTGCGCGATATCGGCCACCCGCACCCCCAGGTCCGCCGCGCGCTCGCGGTCGATCTCCACGCGCAGCTCGGGCGTGCCGGGTTCGAGCGACGTGTCCACGTCCACCGCGTCCGGGATCTGCTTGACCGGCTCGACCAGGCGGGTGGAATAGTCCGCCAACTGGTCCAGGTCCGGCCCCGTGATGGAGTACTGCACCTCGGCGGTGCGCAGCCCGCCCGGCGCCGCCCCGGCCTGCTGCACGCTGGCGCGCAGGTCCACCGGAAAACGGGCCACTATCTCCCGCGCGCGCGCCATCAACTCGAACTGGTCCGCCTCCCGCTCCTTCATGGGCGCAAGGCGCACGTACACCGAGCCGGTATTGACCGTCTCCTGTTCTCCGCCCCCGACGCTCGTCATGGTATCCAGCACGCCCGGCAGCGTGTGCATCTGGCGCGCGATCCACTCCCCGATGTTGGACGTGGCCGCCAGCGACGAGCCCTCCGGCGCCCGAAACGTTATTTCGAACTCCGAACGATCCTCCCGCGGCAGGAAGTTCTTCCCGATTACCGTGAACAGCGGCACGATGCTCAACACCGTCAACACGCTCGCCAGCACGATCACCCGCCGGTGCGCCATGGACCACGCCAGCAGCCGCATGTAGCCTCCATCCACCTTGCGGTAGAGGCGGTTCTCCTTCGAGCGGCGCCCCGCGTGCTCCGCCGCCGGGCGCACGAAGCGCGAGGTGAGCATGGGGGCCAGGGTGAAGGAGACCAGCACCGAGACCGCGATGGCGAACGACGCCGTCAAGCCGAACGACGACATGAAGCGCCCCACGATCCCGCCCATGAACCCCACCGGGATGAACACCGCCAGCAGCGAGAGCGTCGTCGCCATCACGGCCAGCCCGATCTCCCGCGTCCCCTCGATGGCCGCCTGGAAGGGCGGTTTCCCGTACTCCTCCATGTGCCGGTAGATGTTCTCCAGCACGATGATCGAATCGTCGATCACGATCCCCACCATCAGGGTCAGGGCCAGCATGGTGATCTGGTTCAGCGTGTACCCCATGGCGTTCATGAACGCGAAGGTCGAAACGATGGAGGTGGGAATCGACACGGCCGCGATCAGGGTGGTGCGGAAGTTCGCCAGGAAGAAGTACAGCACCACCGAAGCCAGCAGCGCGCCCTCCATCAGGTGCGTGCGGATGGAATCGATAGCCGCCTCGATGAAGATGGATTGATCGGCGATCACCTGGGTGCGCACATCGGCGGGCAGCACGCGCGCGAGTTCCGCCAGCCGGGCCTTCACCCCTTCCGCCACCTCCACCGTGTTGGTGCCGGACTGTTTCGAGACCACCAGGGTGACGGCCGGCTGCCCGTTCAGCCGCGACGAGGAGCGCGGTTCTTCGGAGGCGTCCGCGGCATAGCCTATGTCCCGCACCCGCACCGCGTAACCGGCGCGGTTGGCCACCACGAGATCGTCGAACTCGGCGGGGTCCGGCAGCCTGCCCAGCGCGCGCACGCTGAACTCGCGCGCCCCTGCGTCCACGCGTCCCGCCGGCAGCTCGACGTTCTGCTGGCTCACCGCCTGCGCCACCTCCGCCACCGTCAGGTTGTAGGCGCGCAGGCGGTCCGGATCCACCCGGATATGGATTTCGCGCAACTGCCCGCCCAGCAACTGCACCTGCCCCACGCCGGGCACGCTCTCGATCTGCTCCCGGATCTGGTTGTCGGCGATATCGGTCACCTCGCGCAGCGGGCGCGGCGCGGCGATGGCAATGCGCAGCACCGGCGTCGCGCCCGGGTCGATGCGGCGGATCACCGGCACCTCGGCGGTTTCCGGCAGGTCCGGTTGGATGAGGCTCAGGTTGTCCCGCACCTCCTGTACCGCCACGTCCGTGTCCTTGTCGAGGTTGAAGGTGACGATCACCCGCGAAAACCCCTCGGTGGACGTGGAGCGCAACTCGTCCAGGCCGCTGATGGTGTTGACTGCCTCCTCCACCCGGCGGGTGATCTCGGTTTCCACGGCTTCCGGCGAGGCGCCGGGATTCACCACCGTCACCACCACCGTGGGGAAGTCCACCTCCGGCAACAGGTCCACCCCCAGGGTGAAGAGAGAGAACAGCCCGGTCACCGAGATGGCCAGGATCAGCATGGTGGCCAGCACCGGACGGCGCACCGCGAGTTCAGCCAGTTTATGCACCGTCCCGTACCTCCACCAGCGCGCCGTCGAAGAGCTGCTCCAGGTTGCTGACGGCCAGCCACTCGTCGCCTGCAAGGCCGGAGAGCACCCGCACGCTATCGCCGCTGGTCTCCCCCACCTGCACCACCCGCACCTGGGCACGGCCGTTGCGCACGACGAAGACCTGGCGCCCGGCCGTCTCGGGTTCCTCGATGATGGCCGCGCGCGGCGCGAAGACGGCGCGCTCCCGCTCCGGCAGCAGCACCTCCGCGACGGCGAACATCCCCGGGCGCAGCGCGTTATCCGGATTGGCGAAGGTGGCGATCAGCACAAACGCGCGCGACTCGGGGTTTACCGAAGGGTTCATGGCGGTCACCGTGCCGCGGAAGGTGCGGTCGGGAAAGGCATTCACCCGGGCATGCACCTCCAGCCGCAGCCGCACCTGCCCGGAGGTGGCCTCCGGCATCTGCAGGTCCAGCTCGATGGGCTGCACCTGCACCACCGTGACCACACTGTTGCTCGTGGCGACGAACTCGCCCGGCGATACCGCGCGCGTCGTGAGGTAACCGGCGAAGGGCGCGCGAACCACCATATCGGCCAGCGCCTTGCGCGCGATGCCGGTTTCCGCGCGCGCGCTCGCCAGCGCCGCCTGCGCTCCCAGCGCCGCCTGGTAGCCCTGGCGCGCGGTGTTGAGGGCCGTCTCGTACTGCCGGCGCGCCGCCTCCTCTGCGGCGTGCGCGGATTCGGCTTCGGTCTGCGCCTGCTGGTAGGCGCTCTTCGAAACATCGCCGGTGGCGATGAGCGCCTGGTAGCGCTGCGCCTCGGCGTCGGCCAGCTTGCGCCGCGCGGCGGCCGATTGCCAGTTGGCCCGGGCGGTGCGCACCTCCGGCACGTTCTCCGGGTTGAAGGCGGCGCCGGGCGTGAGCCCCAGGCGCGTGCGCGCCTCCTGCAGGGTGGCCTCGGCGCGCCGCTCGGCGGCCTCTGCCTGCTGGAGTCGCAGGCGCGCGTCGCGGTCGTCGAGCTCGACCAGCACATCGCCCCTGCGTACGAAATCTCCCACGTCTACAGGCGTGCGGGCCACCCGTCCCGCGACCGCCGGCGCCACTTCCGAGATCCACGGCGAGCGAAAGCTGCCCGTAGCGGTGATGGTGACGGGCACGTCTCGCACCTCCGCCGGCGCCGCAGCCACGGGAATCACCCGGCTGGGGTCGGGGATGGCCGAGCGGTCCGCTTCCGGCGCGGCTTCCCTTTCCCTGCCGCACCCCGCCCACAGCGCCCAAACGGAGGCGCACACGTACACTGCGGCGCGAAACCGGCGGCTCCCCAAAGCCATCTGCCGCCAGTGCACTGCACGGTCACGGCCAACATCCACCCCACCCTGCCCATGTGGGGCCGGGTTGTGTCCGCAGCCGGACCTGTCGAGGCCGGCAACATTAGCGGAGCCGATCCGGCGCCCACCCGCATCTTCTATGTGTGCCGCCGTCCTCTTCAGGTCCGCCTACCGAACGCCCCGGCGGAGCGCCGCCCACCCGGACTGGCCTGCTCGGGCGGATAGTGCTGATGCATCCGGGTGAGGGGCGCAAGGTCGCCTGGGCCTGGCTCTATCTGTTTTCCGTCTTCAGCGCCTACTACATCATCCGGCCCATTCGCGACGAGGCGGGTGTGGCGGGAGGTGTCGCCAATCTCTCCTGGCTGTTCACCGGCACGCTCGTGGTCATGATGGCGCTCAACCCGCCGTTTGCGGCACTGGTCCGGCGGCTGCCGCGGATGCGCTTCATCGCCATCACCTACCGATTCTTCATGTTCAACCTGCTGGTCTTCCTGGCGCTGTTTTACACCGCCGGCGGCGCCGCCAACATCTGGGTGGGCCGGGCCTTCTTCATCTGGACTTCGGTCTTCAACCTCTTCGTGGTTTCCGTGTTCTGGGCCTTCATGGTGGACGTGTTCACCACCAGCCAGGCCAAGCGGCTGTTCGGGTTCATCGCGGCGGCCGCGACCGTGGGGGGCATTCTGGGGTCCAGCGTCACGGCCACGGCGGTACGGGATATCGGTGTCCCCGCGTTGCTCCTGATCGCCGTTGCGCTGCTCGAGGTGGGGGTCTTTTCGGCGCGGCGTCTGGGCCGCTCCTCCCCCGTCCTCGCGACGCCCGCTGCCCAGGCGGACGGCCACACGGGCGCCGAGACCCCCATCGGCGGAGGCGTGATGGCCGGCCTCACCAACGCGCTGCGCTCCCCCTACCTGCTGGGCATCTGCCTGTACATGCTGCTGTACACCATCCTCTCCACGTTCCTTTATTTCCAGCAGGCCGAGATCGCCAACCGGGCTTTTGCGGACCGCGCCGCGCGCACCGCCTTCTTCGCCCGCGTGGACCTGCTGGTAAACGCCCTCACCCTGGGAGGCCAGTGCTTCCTGACGGGCCGGGCCATGGCGCGGGCCGGAGTGGCCCTTACCCTCACCTTTGTGCCCGCCCTCACCGGCGCGGGCTTCCTGCTGCTGGGCGTCATGCCCACGGCGGCCGTGGTGATCGGTTTCGTGGCCCTGCGGCGGGCGGGCAATTTCATCTTCGCCAGGCCCACCCGGGAAGTGCTCTTCACGGTGGTCAGCCGCGAGGACAAGTACAAGACGAAGAACTTCATCGACACCGTGGTCTACAGGCTGGGCGACCAGGTGGGGGCCTGGTCGTCGAGCCTGATTACCTGGCTCGGACTGGGCGCCGGCGCTATCGCCTGGACCGCACTGCCGCTGGCGCTCGCCTGGGCCGGAAATGCCTGGTGGCTGGGCCGCCGGCAGGAGAAAATGGCAGGCACGCGGGAAGAAAAGCAGCCGGCCAACCTGCCGGAGCCCGTCTAATGCGGCGCCGCAGCCGCCGCCGGAGGATAACGACACATGTCTCAAATGACTCGACGCCATTGGTTGCAACTCGCCGCGGGCGCCCCGGCGCTTTACGCGGAAACCCTCTACGCGCAGCAGCGCCTCATCACCCGGCCGATTCCCTCCAGCGGGGAGGGCCTGCCGGTCGTCGGCCTGGGCAGCTCCGCCACCTTCGCGCGCGTGGCCCGCTCCGAGGACGTCTCGGCGCTGCGGGAGGTCCTGCGCACGCTGGTCGATAACGGCGGCACGGTCTTCGATACAGCGCCCTCCTATGGGGCCTCGGAAGAGGTGGCCGGCCGCATCGCAGCCGAGGGAAGCTTCACCGAGAAGATCTTCTGGGCCACCAAGGTGAACGTGGCGCGCCAGGGCAAGGCCGACCCGGCCGCCGCACGGGCCCAGATCGAGACGTCCTTCAGCCGGCTCAAGAAGCCCAAGATCGATCTCATCCAGGTCCACAACCTGGCCGATCTTCCGACGCAGCTCCCCATCCTCAAGGAACTGAAAAGCGCCGGGCGCGTGCGGTACATCGGGGTGACCTCGACCTCCGAGCGGCAGTACCCGCTGCTCATCGAGACGATGAAGAACGAGCCGCTGGATTTCATCGGGGTGGACTACGCCGTGGATAACCGCGAGGCCGAGACCACCATCCTTCCGCTGGCCCGCGACAGGAAGATCGGGGTACTGGTCTACGTTCCCTTCGGCCGCACGCGGCTGTTCCGCCGTGTGGGCGACCGTCCGCTGCCGGAGTGGGCGGCGGAGTTCGATGCCCGGAGCTGGGCGCAGTTCTTCCTGAAGTTCGTGCTGGGGCATCCCGCGGTGACGGCGGTGACTCCGGCCACCAGCCAGCCGAAGAACATGCTGGATAACCTCGGCGGCGGCATGGGCCGCCTGCCGGACGAAGCCACGCGCAAACGCATGGCCGAGTTCGTCGACGCCCTGCCGCAGGCGTAGGGCCGCGCGGGGCCTTTACACCTTCGGCGGCACGTAGGGCTTGCGGTACTGCCGGGTCAGGTAGGCGTTGGCCTCGCGGTCGTCGCCGAAGGTTTCGGTCCTGGGGTCGAAGCGGACTTCGCGCCGCAGGTGCGTGCAGACGTTGCCCAGGTGGCAGAGCATGGTGCTCAGCCGACCGATCTCCACATCCGAGTTCGGGCGCTTGCGACTCTTCACGCACTCCAGGAAGTTCTGCTCGTGCACGCCGCCCGTGTGTTTGCCGGAAGGACCGGGCGTGCCGTCCTTGGTGTGCACGCGCCAGCCGCGGCCGTCGAGCACCAGGGTGCCTTCGGTGCCGTAGTAGGCCGTGCCCGCCTCGGTGCCCTCGATGGGGTTGTGCCGGGCGAAGCTGCGCAGCTCCCAGGCCAGCAGGAAGTTGCCGTAGTCGTAGGTCAGGGACTGGGTGTCGGGCACTTCCTTGGCGTCGTCCAGCCAGTAGATGCCGCTCGAACCGGAGATGCGGGTGGGCAGGCAGTTGTCCATGCCCTGCATCTTCTGAATGGCCCAGATGGCCACGTCCAGCATGTGAACGCCCTGGTTGCCCAGCTCGCTGTTGCCGTAGTCCCAGAAGAAGCGCCAATTGTAGTGGAAGCGGTTCACGTTGAAGGGACGCCTGGCGGCGGGGCCGAGCCAGCGGTCGTAGTCCACGCCCGGGGGCGGGGTGCCGTCGGCGGGACGGCCGATGGAGGGCCGTACCTGGCACATCCACGCCTTGATGAGGCAGATCTTGCCCAGCTTGCCGGAGGCCACGTAGTCGGTGGCTTCGTCGAAGTGCAGCATGCTGCGGCGCTGCGTGCCCACCTGCATTACGCGGTTGTACTTGCGGGCGGCATCGCGGATCCACTGGCCCTCCCGGATGGTCTGGGAGAGGGGTTTTTCTACGTACACATCCTTGCCGGCCTGGCAGGCCTCGATGGCCTGAATGGTGTGCCAGTGGTCGGGAGTCCCGATGATGACGGCGTCGATGGACTTGTCCTCGAGCACGCGCCGGTAATCGTCCTCGGCGGCCGGCGCCTTGCCCTGCTGCTTCTCGATCTCCGGGCCGAATTTGGCGATGATGGCGGGGTCGAGGTCGCAGAAGGTCTTGATTTCGCCTCCCGCGGGAATCATGCGGCGGGCCACGTGGCGGCCCTGGTTGCGCCCGCCGATGAGGCCGAGGACGACGCGCTCGTTCGCCCCGACGGCGCGCGGGTTCAGGTTCAGAAAGGTCCCGGCCGCGCCCACGCCGGCCGCTTTGAGAAAGCTCCTGCGGTCTGCCATAACATTCGGGAGTGTAGCACGGTAACCGGCTACACGGCAGCGGCCCTGCGGTCGTGGATCTCCTGGAGGCTCCAGACCCGGATGGGGTCGCGGCGGCGGGCGGCGACGGCATCGGCGGCGGCGCGCGCCCCGCTCATGGTGGTGATGCACGGCACGCGGTAGCCCAGCGCGCTGCTCCGGATGGCCTTTTCGTCGAAGAACGCCGGGGCGCCCATGGTGGTGTAGATGGCCAGTTGAATGGAGCCGGCCTTGAGCAGGTCCACGGCGTTGGGGCGGCCCTCGTTCACCTTGAAGATCATGCGGCAGTCGAGGCCGGCGGCGCGCAAGGCGGCCGCCGTGCCGCGGGTGGCGACGAGGTGGAAGCCCAGCTCGGCCAGGCGGCGGGCCACCTCCACGGCCTCCGGCTTGTGATGATCGTTCACGCTGAGGAAGACGGTTCCGCTGTCGGGCAGCGGGGTGCCGGCGCAGGTCTGGGCCTTGGCAAAGGCCTCCCCGAAGCTCTTCCCCACCCCCATCACTTCGCCGGTGGAGCGCATTTCGGGTCCCAGCACGGGGTCCACCCCGGGGAACTTGCTGAAGGGGAAGACGGGGCTCTTCACGAAGTCCTGCGGCACGGGAAGGACGCCCGAGACGCGGCCGTTGGTCAGGTCCCGGTAGTCGGGGAGCTTGCGGCCCAGCATAAGGCCCACAGCGATCTTGGGCAGCGGCACCCCGGTGGCCTTGCTGACGTAGGGCACGGTGCGGGAGGCGCGCGGGTTCACCTCCAGCACGTAGACCTTGCCGTTGCGGATGGCGTACTGCACGTTCATCAGCCCCACCACGTTGAGCGCGCGGGCGAGGCGCACGGTGTAATCTTCAATCACCGCGAGCTGCTCGGCGCCGACGCTCTTGGGCGGGAGCACGCAGGAGCTGTCACCGGAGTGCACGCCGGCCTCTTCGATGTGCTCCATGATGCCGGCCACCAGGACGTTCTCGCCGTCGGCGAGGGCATCGACGTCGATTTCGGTGGCGTCCTCCAGGAAACGGTCGATGAGGACGGGGCGGTCCTGGCTGAAGCTGACGGCCTCCCGCATGTACTCCCGGATCATCTCCTCGTCGTAGGCGATGACCATGGCGCGCCCGCCGAGCACGTAGCTGGGCCGGACGAGCACGGGGTAGCCGATGCGGCGGGCCACCTCGCAGGCCTCTTCGATGCCGGTGGCGGTGCCGTTATCGGGCGCGGGGATGCCCAGCTCGTCGAGCAGCTTGCCGAAGAGCTTGCGGTCTTCGGCCAGGTCGATGTTTTCGGGGTCGGTGCCGATGATGGGGACGCCCAGGCGCTTGAGCGGCAGCGCCAGGGTGAGGGGCGTCTGGCCGCCGAACTGCACGATGACGCCGTCGGGCCGCTCGGTGTCGTAGATGTTGAGGACGTTTTCGAGGGTGAGGGGTTCGAAGTAGAGGCGGTCGCTGGTGTCGTAGTCGGTGGAGACGGTCTCGGGGTTGCAGTTGACCATGATCGACTCGACGCCGGCCTCCTGGAGGGCGAACGAGGCGTGGCAGCAGCAGTAGTCGAACTCGATGCCCTGGCCGATGCGGTTGGGGCCGCTGCCCAGAATCATGACCTTCTTCCGCGCGGCCGGGTCGGCTTCGCAGGCGCTCTCGTAGCAGGAGTAGAGGTAGGGGGTGAAGCTTTCGAACTCGGCGGCGCAGGTATCGACACGGTTGAAGACGGCCCGCACTCCCATCTCCAGGCGCTTTCGGCGCACGGCGAGCGGGTCGGCGCCCCAGGTTCTGGCGAGACGCTGATCGGAGATGCCGAAGCGCTTGGCGCGCAGCAGTTCCTGGCGGGTGACGGTTTCGAGGGTGCGGTTCTCAAGCTCCGCCTCGTAGTCCACTACCTCCTTCACCTGCCGGAGGAACCAGGGATCGATAGCGGTCATCTCGTGCACTTCTTCGATGCTCGATCCGGAGGCCAGGGCGAAGCGGATGTAACCCAGGCGATCGGGCGTGGGGGTGATGAGCTTCTGGGGGATGAGGTTCTTGTCGAACTTTTCCGAGCCGAAGGCCTTGCCGGTTTCAAGGCTGCGCATGCCCTTGCCGAGCGCCTCCTTGAAGGTGCGGCCGATGGCCATGACTTCCCCGACGGACTTCATCTGGGTGCCGAGGGTGGGGTCCGAGCCGGGGAATTTCTCGAAGGCCCACTTGGGGATCTTGACCACGACGTAGTCGATGGTGGGCTCGAAGCAGGCAGGGGTCTTGCGGGTGATGTCGTTGGGGATCTCGTCGAGCCGGTAGCCGACCGCGAGCTTGGCCGCGATCTTGGCGATGGGGAAGCCGGTGGCCTTCGAGGCCAAAGCGGAGCTACGCGAGACCCGCGGGTTCATCTCGATGATGACCATGCGGCCGGTCTGGGGATGAATGGCGAACTGCACGTTGGAGCCGCCGGTATCGACGCCGATCTCGCGCAGGCATCGGATGGCGGCATCGCGCATCATCTGGTACTCGCGGTCGGTGAGGGTCTGGGCGGGGGCCACCGTGATGGAGTCGCCGGTGTGCACCCCCATGGCGTCGAAGTTCTCGATGGAGCAGATGATGATGACGTTGTCGGCAAGGTCGCGCATGACCTCCAGCTCGAACTCCTTCCAACCGAGCGCGCTTTCTTCGATCAGGACTTCGTGCACCGGGGAGAGCTGGATGCCGCGCTCGAGGATGGCGACGAACTCCTCGCGGTTATAGGCGATGCCGCCGCCGGTGCCGCCCAAAGTGAAGCTGGGGCGCAGGATGGCGGGGTAGCCGATGCGTTCGGCGAAGGCCAGGCCGTCTTCGACGTTGCCGACGAGCTGCGACTGCGGCGTTTCGAGACCGATGCGCCGCATGGCGTCCTTGAACAGGAGGCGGTCCTCGGCCTTTTTGATGGCATCGAGGCGGGCGCCGATCAGCTCGACGCCGTAGCGTTCGAGCACGCCGGCCTCGGCCAGCTCGACCGAGAGGTTCAGGCCGGTCTGCCCGCCGACGGTGGAGAGCAGCGCGTCGGGCCGTTCGCGCCGGATGATCTCCTCCAGGTACTCGCGGGTGAGCGGCTCGACGTAGGTGCGGTCGGCCAGCTCGGGGTCGGTCATGATGGTGGCGGGGTTCGAGTTGACCAGCACCACCTGGTAGCCGTCGGCCTTGAGGGCCTTGGCGGCCTGGGTGCCGGAGTAGTCGAACTCGCAGGCCTGGCCGATGACGATCGGTCCCGAGCCGATGATCAGGATACGTTGGATGTCGTTGCGCCGGGGCATTCTATTTCTTGTGTTCCGCCATCATTTTTACGAAGTCGTGGAAAAGGTAATGGGAGTCGCGGGGACCGGGCGCCGCTTCGGGGTGGTACTGCACGCCGAAAGCGGGGAGGTTGCGGTGGCGGAA
>JAWLGN010000454.1:0-2885 GCA_041685075.1 Bryobacteraceae bacterium | reverse complement strand
CATGCGCAGCGCGTCCGGAAAGGCGCTCCAGGAGTAGCGCAACAACTGCGCCCGGGCATCGCTATCCAGCGCACCGTGTTCGGCCAGAAAGGCCCACCAGTGCAGGATGTCGCTGTCCCAGCGGCGCTTCCAATCGCCGCGAAAGCGGCGTGGAACGATCCGGCTGGCTGCCGCGATCACCCAGCGGTATGCACGTGGTGCCTGTTCCTCGGCCATTCGCACCGCCCCTGCTCTATAGACACCGCAGGCGCCCGATTTGGCGGCGCCAATCGAGCAGCCAGAAAAAATCAGCGCCGCAGAATGTTTTTCAGCGCGCTATCGAGTTCCGGGTAATGATGGATGAACCCGGAGCGCCGCGCCGCTTCCGGCAGCACGCGCTGGCTGGAGAGCAGCACCTCGGCCATCTCGCCGAAGACGGCGCGCAGCAGAAAACCGGGCGCCGGCAGCAGGGCCGGCCGGCCGAGCGCGGAAGCCAGCGCGCGGGTAAAGGCCGCGTTGGTCGCCGGATTGGGCGAGACGGCGTTCACCGCCCCGCTTACCGGGTGGGTGACGAGGTGCAGCACCAGGGCGGCGAGATCCTCCAGGTGGATCCAGGGCATCCACTGCCGGCCGGAGCCCACGCGCCCTCCCAGGAAGGCGCGGAAGACGGGCACCATGCGGGCCAGCGCTCCGCCGCCCTCCGCCAGCACCACCCCGATCCGCAGCTTCACCACCCGGATGCCCCACTCCGCTGCGCGATCGGCTTCCGCCTCCCACGCCTGGCAGACTTCGGCAAGAAAGCCGGAACCGGGAGCGGTCGGCTCGGTCAGGATCTCGTCTCCGCGCGATCCGTAGTAGCCCACCGCGGAGGCGGAAACCAGCACCGCCGGCCGCGGCTCACGCGCCGCCAGCGCCTCCACCAGGCGGCGGGTACCCAACACGCGGCTATCGAGGATTCGCTGCTTGGCCTCGGCCGTCCAGCGCTGCGCCACCGGTTCGCCGGCCAGGTGGACGACCGCGTCGGCCCCATCCAGCGCTTCGCCCGGCGGCGGCCCGGCCAGCGCGTCCCACACCGCCGTCTGCGCGCCCGGAGGCAGCCCGGCCACGCTCCGCCGCCCGAGCGCATAGACCCGGTGGTTCGAGGCCAGCGCGATTTTTGCCACCCGGCGGCCGATGAGGCCCGTGGCGCCGGTGATCGTCACGTTCATGGCGACACCCGCACTCTACCCCAAAAAGCCAGGGCGGACCAGCGCCGGAGCCGCCGTCCCAAGAGCGAACGTGTGCAGACGAACGGTTCGTCCCGGCTAAAGCGACATCGGCATGGACCGCAGCCGCGTCCCCGTGGCGTCGAAAATGGCGTTGCCGATGGCCGGAGCGATCCCCACGATGGGGGTTTCGCCGGCGCCCGCCGGCTGGATATCTTTGCGGTCCATCAGGATGGTTTCGATGGGCGGCACGTCGCTGAAACGCGGCACCCTGTAGCGCGCCAGCCGCCCATTCAGAATACGGCCGCTATCGAATTCGATCTTTTCGAACAGCGCGCCCCCGATCCCCATGATGATGGCCCCTTCGATCTGGTTCTCGATGTGCCGCGGGTTGATCACCGCGCCGCTGTCGAAGGCCTCGACGATGCGCAGCAGCCGCACCTTGCGCGAAGCGTCCACTTCGAGTTCCACCGCAGTGGCCACGTAACCGTTCTTTTCGAAACCGCCGGCGATGCCGAAGCCGCGCCCCGGAGCGCGTTTCCGCCGCGCCCAGCCGATGCGCTCCGCTACCGCCTCCAGCACCGCCCGGAAGCGCTCGCCCTTCAGGTTTTTCAGCCGGAACTCCAGGGGATCCAGGCCCAGCTCGCGGGCGATCTCGTCCATGTGGCTCTCGCGCGCGAAGTGGTTGGCGGTCGCCGCCAGCACCCTGTAGGAACCCTGGCGCAGCGGCGACCGCGAGGGGTGAAACTGGATGCGCTGGTGCGGGATGTCGTACAGGGTGCGGATGCCGGCCGCACCGGAGTTGTAGTTATGGAACTCCCAAGCCGTCACCATGCCGTCGTTGCTTGCGCCGCTCGATACTTCGATCAGGGCGGCGGGCCGAAAATAAGCCCAGTGGAACTCTTCCTCCCGCGTCCACACCAGCTTCACGGGCTTGCCCGCGGTTTTGGCCAGCCGCGCCGCCTCGATGGCGCACTCGCCCGAGTGCTTGCCGCCGTAGCCGGAGCCCGTATCCGGCATGATCACCCGGACGCGTTCGGGCGGCAGCTTGAACTCGTCGCAGAGCTGGCCGTGCACCCGGAAGGGGCACTGCGTTCCGGTCCAGACCGTGAGCTTGCCGCCGGGTCCCCACTCCGCCACCGCGGCGCGCGGTTCGAGCGGCACGTGCGCGATGTAGGCCAGGGTATAGGCTTGACTGAACTTGCGGGCGGCCGCGGCCATGCCTTCCGCGATGGAGCCGCGCTCAGGCCCCGATCCCGCCCCGGCGTGCCGCTTGAGATAGTCGAACAGCTCCGCCGAGGAGGGCTGCTCGTGGAGCTTCCACTCCGCCTTGAGCGCCGCCAGCGCCTTCTCCGCGGTATGCGGATGGGGCGCCGCCACGCCTGCGAAATCGCCCTCCCGCGCGACCGTGACGCCCGCCATGGCCCGGGCCGCGGCATCGTCGAAAGCGGTGATCGAGGCGCCCATCGCCGGCGGCCGGAGCACCTTGCCGTAGAGCATGCCGGGGCGCTTCCAATCGGAGGCGTAGCGGTGCCGCCCGGTGACGAACTCGCGGCCGTCCACCTTGGGCACGGATGTGCCCGCCACCTTCCACTGCTGCGTCGGGGTCAGCCCGACCTGGGCGGGTATTTCGCGCACGAGCTTGCGCCCGCGCGCCAGTTCGCCGTAGCCGGCGCTGCGCCCGCCGCCGCTCACCTTGCC
>JAWLGN010000453.1:0-2890 GCA_041685075.1 Bryobacteraceae bacterium | reverse complement strand
GCAACCTTGTAGTTGAGAATGTAGCCCTCTTCCTTGAGGATACGCGCGATCTCGATCTTCACCTTCGAAGCCGGCACATCCACCTTGGGGTGCCGCGCCTTGATGGCGTTCCGCACCCGGGTCAGCATGTCGGCAATGGGGTCGCTCGTCATCAATACCTCCTGGACCTCACCAGCTCGCCTTGACGACGCCGGGAATCTCCCCGGCCAACGCAAGCTGCCGGAAGCACAGCCGGCAGATGCCGAATTTCCGCAGGTACCCGCGCGGTCTGCCGCAGCGCCAGCAGCGGTTGCGATGCCGGACGCCCAGCTTCGGCGTGCCGGCCCGCTTCGCCTTCGCGAGCTTCATATCCTTGGCGATCTTGGCGGTCGTGGCCATCGGTTCTCTCTTTCTCCTCTATTGCCGGAAGGGCATCCCCATCTGTTTCAACAGCGCCAGCCCCTCGGCGTCTGTCCGCGCGGTGGTGGTGATCGAAATGTTCATGCCCTTGGTCTTGTCCACCTTGGAATAATCGATCTCCGGGAAGATGAGCTGGTCCCGGATCCCCAGGGTGTAATTGCCGCGCCCGTCGAACGACTTGGACGAGACGCCGCGGAAGTCGCGTACGCGCGGCAGCGCCACGTTCACCAGCCGGTCGAAGAACTCGTACATGCGGTCGCCGCGCAGCGTGACCATGCACCCGATGGACATGCCCTCGCGCAGCTTGAACTGGGCAATCGACCTGCGCGCCTTGGTGATGACCGGCTTCTGGCCGGTAATCTGGGCCAACTCGTTCACCGCGCCATCCATCAGCTTGGCGTTCTGGATCGCCTCCCCCATACCGATGTTCACCGAGATCTTCTCCATCTTCGGCACGGCCATGGGGTTGTCGTACCCGAACTCCTTCTCCAGCGCCGGAACGACGTTCTTGACGTAATGTGCCTTGAGTCGTGCTGCCATCTCTTACTTCCTGTCCAGCGGCTGCCCGCATTTGCGGCAGACGCGTGTGCGCCGGGTTTTGCCGCCGGGGAGCTGCTCCACGGTGTGAGCGATGCGAACCGGGCCGCACTGCCCGCACAGGATCATCAGGTTGGAAACCGCGATGGGGCTCTCGCGCTCGGCGATGCCGCCCTTGACCTGCCGCGCCGGGTTGGGACGCGTGTGGCGCTTCACCATCATGACGTGCTCCACCAGCGCCCGTCCCGTCTTGCGGTCCAGGTTCAGCACGCGGCCCTGCTTGCCCTTGTCGCGGCCCGCGATCACCTTCACAATATCGTTCTTTTTGAGTAATATCCGTACCGGCTCGGCCGGCTTCTTGCGGGACAGTGCCATCAGATCACCTCGGGGGCCAGGGATACGATTTTCATGTACCGCTTATCGCGCAACTCCCTGGCGACGGGACCGAACACGCGCGTTCCAACCGGCTCGCCGGCTTCGTTGATCAGCACGGCGGCGTTGGAATCGAATCGGATGTAGGTGCCGTCCTTGCGGCGCGTCTCCTTGCGCATGCGAACGATCACGCAGCGCACCACCTTTCCTTTCTTGATGGGCGAGTCCGGGGCGGCCTCCTTCACGCTGGCCGTCACCACGTCGCCCAGGCCGGCCCGCAGCCCCAGACCGCCGCCCTGGGGGAGGATCGTAGACAGCCGGCGCGCGCCGCTGTTATCGGCCACCTCCAGAATGGTTCGCATTCCAATCATAAGTCGCTTCGCTCCTTGGCAACCGGGACCGTCTACCGGCCCCGCGATCCCCTACGCTTCCACATCCAGATCTTTTGGCTGGGCTCCCACTTGCGGCGCGCGCCGCATCACTTCCGCCAGTTTCCACCGCTTCAGGCGGCTCAGCGGGCGGGACTCGACGATCCGCACCAGGTCGCCCATGCGCGCCGTGTTCTCCTCATCGTGCGCGTGAAACTTCTTCCGCCGCGCCACAATGCGCTTGTACAGCGGGTGCGGCACCCGGCGCGTCACCTGGACCACGATGGTCTTGGCCATCTTGGTCGAGACCACCTCGCCGATCTTTTCGTTGCGCTTCTTGTTGTTCTGCTGGTCGGCCATGCTACTTGTTCTCCCCGCTCTGGCGCTCGGCGGCCAACTCGCGCTCCCGCAGAACGGTAAAAATCCGGGCGCGATCCTTCTTCATCGCCCTTGCCTTCTTCAGGCCGTCGGTCTGTCCCATGGACAGTTGCAACCGGAGCCGGAACATCTGCTCTTCGATTTCCCGAAGCTGATGCTGGAGCTCGTTATTATCGAGGTCCCGAATCTTCTGCGCTTTCATCGCTTCCTCTTACTCACCTGCCTGGCGCGTGACCACTTTGGTGGGGATGGGCAGCTTCTGGGCCGCCAGCCGCATGGCCGTCTGGGCCACTTCCGGCGACACGCCTTCCATCTCGAACAGCACCTTACCCGGCCGCACTACCGCAACCCACTGCTCCGGAGCTCCCTTGCCCTTGCCCATGCGCGTTTCGGCGGGCTTCTTCGTAATGGGCTTGTGCGGGAAGAGCCGGATCCACACCTTGCCGCCGCGCTTGATGGAGCGGGTCATGGCCACACGGGCGGCCTCGATCTGCCGGTCCGTGATCCAGCCACAGGAGAGCGCCTTCAACCCGTAGTCGCCGAAGGCGACGGTGGCGCCGCGCCAGGCCTTTCCGGCCATACGTCCCCGCTGCTGCTTTCTATACTTCACCTTCTTGGGCATCATCATGGCGGTCTATTCTCCTTCCGGCTTGGTATCGGCCGGCTTCGGCGGCTCGGCGGCGGGTTCGGCCGGCGGCTGCGCCGCGGGCTCGGCCGGCGGCTGCACCGCGGGCTCGGCCGGCCGGACCTCCTGCTTCCAGGACGGCTGGGGAACCGTCAACGGCGGCAGAATGGGGGTTACGGGACGCGCTGCCGGACGCGGCAGCTCCGGCGGC
>JAWLGN010000117.1:0-16003 GCA_041685075.1 Bryobacteraceae bacterium | reverse complement strand
GGTCCGGATCACCCCGTCCGGGTCCACTTTGCGGACCCGGTGGTTCAAGGTGTCGGCGATGTAGAGGTTGCCGGCGGCATCGGCGGCCAGGGCGTGGGGTCCGTGCAGTTGTGCCAGGGGAGCGGCGCCGCCGTCGCAGCAGTCGCCCGCCGATCCGTTGCCCGCCGCGGTGGATATCCTCCCCTCGGCGTCCACCATGAGGACGCGGTCCGCCTCCGTGTCCGCGACGTAGAGATTGCCGCGGCCGTCGGCGACCGCCGCCGCGGGACTGTGCAGCGGCATCTGGAGGGCGGGAACGTTCTCTTCTCCGCGGCCGGTGGTGGTGCCATTGCCGGCTACCGTGCCGATGAGGCCGCCGGGATCCACCCGGCGGATGCGGTGGTTCCCGGTATCGGCCACCAGGATGCCGCCACCCAACTCGGCCGCCACGCCGTAGGGCGCCTGTAGCGTCGCCAGCGCCGCGGGACCGCCGTCGCCGTAGTGGCCCGCCATGCCCAGGCCGGCGAAAGTGGTGATGACGCCTCCGGGGCTCACCTTCCGGATGCGGTGCGTGCCGCTTTCCGCGATGTACAGGTTGCCCGCAACATCCAGCGCCACGCCGCGGGGAGCCTTCAGCAGCGCATCCACCGCGGGACCGTAGTCGCCCGGGGCCAGCGTGTAGCCGCCGCCCGCCACGGTTTCGATCTTGCCCGTAGCCGGGTCCACGCGGCGCACGCGGTCGCCGTGGATGAAGTACGCGCGTCCCAGGCTGTCCACCGCCACATCGGCGATGCCGGCCGCGCCCTGCGCATCGTCCAGCTTCACCGCCTCGGAGCGGCCCATGGGGCCGAAGCGGTAGAGCATGTCGCCGAGCTGGGCCACGTAGATGTAGCCGGCGCTGTCGGTGGCGAGGCCCGTGGGGGTGTTCAGGTTGGCGTCGTCGTATTCGCCGCCCAGCCAGGTGGTGACCATGCCCCAGGGAGTGACGCGCCGGACGCAGTGGTTTCGGGAATCGGCGATGAGCAGCGCCCCCTGGGAGTCGAATGCCAGTCCGGCGGGATGCCACAGCTTCGCCTGGGAGGCCAGACCGCCGTCGCCGCTGAAGCCCGCCAGCCCGCTGCCCGCCATGGTGGTGATCACGCCGCTCGATACCTTGCGGACGCGGTGGCCGTTAAACTCCGCGACGTAGATGTTGCCGGCTTCGTCCACCGCCAGAGCCCGCGGCGAGGAGAGCTGTGCCGCGGTGGCCTGGACGTTCTCCCCGTTGGTGCCTTGCTCGCCGGTGCCGGCGACGGTGCGGATGCGGCCGCGAGGGTCCACCAGCCGGACCCTATGGTTGCCGAAATCGGCGATGTAGACGTTGCCATAGGGGTCGACGGCCACGTCGTAGGGCAGGTTCAGCCGCGCTTCGGTGGCCGGACCGCCATCGCCCTGGTCCCCGGGATGCCCGTCGCCGGCGATGGTGGTGATGATGCCCCCGGGTGTCACCTTGCGCACGCGGTGGTGGTCCGTATCGGCGATGTAGAGGTTTCCGTCGCGGTCCAGCGCAAGGCCCCTGGGCTGGTTCAGTATCGCGCCCGTGGCAAGGCCGCCGTCCCCGACGTACTCTGTGCCGGCGACGGTTTCGATGAGGTAGTGGAGGCTGCCGGTGGGAGCGGTACCGGCCGCGGCGCGCGCCGGCGCGGCGGCCGCCGGCAGCAGGGCGCTCAGGATCGCTATAGTCAGACGGCGCATCGATGGATCAAGAAGTAGTGTCTTTAGCCTCAATAAGTTCTCACCCGGTTCGAAGAGAGAGTCAGGGATGGTCACGTGAGAACCGGGCTACGCATATCGGCCATCGGGCTTGTCATCGCCCTGATGGGAGTGGGGGACGCCTCCCAGGGGATTCGGCTGAAGACCCGCAGGCTGGTACTCGAGCCGCCGGCGAAGGCGCGCCAGGCGCCCAAGCGGCGCGCCGTGGGGCGCAGTCACTGGCTGCTGGAGTTTCGCGGCCGGGTGAATCCCGAGCGCCTGGCGGCGCTGGCGGACCGCGGCGCGCGGGTGACCAGCGCGCTGAGCGCCAACGCGGTGGCGGTCGCGGCCGCCGACGGAACCGACTTCCGCTCCCTGGGGGTGGTGCGAACCGGCAGGCTGGAGGCGCCGGACAAGCTCAGCCCCCTGCTGGCCTCCTCCCGTTCCTATTACCACGTGGTGGAGTTTCACAGCGGCGTGACGAGCGACGATGCCCGCGCGCTGGTGGCCGCCGGCGGCCTCGAGGTGCTGGAGCACCCCGACATGCTGCCCCATCAGTTGCTGGTGGCGGGAGCGCCCGGGCGGCTGGAGTCGCTGGCCGAATGGGACGAGGTGGCCTACCTGTTTCCCGCCGCGCCGGAGATGGTCTTCGGCGCGCGGATGGCAGCCTGCAGCGGCGCCGTAATGGAAAGCGGCCCGGTGGCGCAGTACGTGAAAATGGGGAACGGCTGGGGTCCGGGCGCCCTGCACTACTTTTTTGCCGGCCTCACCCGCAAGCTCGACCGCTCGACGGTGGAATCGGAGGTGCTGCGCGCCCTGGCGGAGTGGGCGCGCTATGCGCCGCTCGACTTCACCCCCGCATTCGCTCCTCACTCCTCCCGTACCCTCTCGATCCTGTTCGCGCGCGGGGCCCACGGAGACGGGTATCCCTTCGACGGGCCGGGCAAGGTGCTCGCCCACACGTTCTATCCTTCGCCGCCGAATCCCGAATCGATCGCCGGCGACATGCACTTCGACGACGACGAAAGCTGGCAGGTGGGGAATCGCGTGGACCTGTTCACGGTGGCGCTGCATGAAGCCGGCCACGCCCTCGGGCTGGGGCATTCCGACAACCCCGGATCGGTCATGTACCCCTACTACCGGCAGGCGGCCGCGCTGAGCGCCGACGATATCGCGGGCATTCAGGAACTCTACGGCAGCCGGGAAGGCGGCGTCACGCCGCCCGAGGCGCCGCCCGATCCGCCGGAGCCGCCCGATCCGCCGGCCGATCCCGGCACCCCCGATCCGGCGCTTGCGCTGGTGATCCTCACCCCGGCCTCCTCGATGGTCGTCACCCAGGCGGCAACCCTGGCCGTGTCGGGACGCGTGGAACATGCCTTAGGACAAGTGGAAGTCACCTGGGGCAGCAGCCGCGGGCCATCGGGCAGCGCAACGGGCGAGGCGCACTGGACGGCCAGCGTGCCCCTGAGCGTGGGGATGAACCTGCTTACCTTCCGCGCTCGAGACCAGCGGGGCGCCACGGCTTCCCGGTCGATCTCGGTCACGCGGCAGGAGACGCAGTCCGCCGGCGGCACCGCGCCTCCGGCGCTGAAGATCACCCACCCGGCCCTCACCATCATCTCGACATCGCAGCCTGCCATCACCCTGCGGGGGACGGCATCGGCGGAAGCGCGGCAGATCACCTGGTCCAACTCCGCGGGAGGCTCCGGCGCGGCGGAGGGCACTCTCTCCTGGACCGCCACAGGCATCCCGCTGCGCGTCGGCACCAACAACATCGTGGTGCGGGCGCACAATGCCGCCGGCGCCCAGTCCTGGCGCAGCATCACGGTGGTGCGGCGATAGATTCTCAGCGCGGGAAGCGCGGGTGCGCCTTCACTTCTTCGATCTGCGCCACGTGCCGCGCGCTGTGCGCCGAGATGGACAGAATCCATTGATAGGCGTCCAGCAGTCCCGTAGCGGGGTGCGGGGAGAAGTGCGCGCGCAGGTCCCGGGGAGTGGTCTCGACGAAAGCGATGGTGCGGTCGCGGCTGTCGCGGAACCGCTCCACGATGGCCTCCGGGGTAGGCCAGCGGCCCCGGGGCGCCAGGGACTCCGGCGCCCTGGCCTTCACGCTGCGGTCCCGAAATACCGTGAGCACCTGCTGATCTTTGCCCTGGACCGACGGCTTTTTCTCCGGCGCGGGCGGCGCGGCGAGAATCTTTCGGGTGACGATTTCAAACAGCGATTCTTCGCTGGCGGCGATATGTTCGGCGATTTCGAGGAGCGACCAGGAGCCGTCGGAAGGTTTGAAATGCCACTGCGCCGCGCTAAGGCCGGTTACTGCATCCAGAAACTGCTTGCGGGTGGCGTGCAGTTCGCTCATGGCACGGTCGCGCTCGCCGCGGGAGAGACCCTGGGGGAAGGCCGTGGCGCTCAGGCAGAGGAGGCAGAGCAGCGTTTTCATAACCCGATTTTCGCAGAAACGGCGGTTTGCCGCACCGGGGTATATCTGCCGTAATTCTTTGGAATATTTCCTGCTCCGCTATGAAAGTTTCGTCGATTTCCGCCGATAACGATGTCGAGGAGCGCATGGATCGAGCTGAACATCGCGTGCTGCAGGCGTCGTTATTGCCCGGGCTGGTACGGTCGAACGGTACGCCGCCGCCTCCGGACGAAACCGAGGCTGTGCTTTTGGCCCTGGGGCAGGCCATCGAGGCGAGAGACGGCTGCACCGCGGGGCACTGCGAGCGGCTGGCCTTTCACAGTCTGGCACTAGGGGTGGCGATGGGGTTGAGCCGGCAGGAGTTGCTGGCGCTCTACCGTGGAGGATTCCTGCACGACATCGGGAAGGTGGCGATCAAGGATTCCATCCTGCTGAAGCCTTCGGCGTTGACCGAAGAGGAATGGGCCGCCATGCGGAAACACCCCTTGATTGGGGAGCGCATCTGCCGCCGGTTGTCGTCGCTGGCGCCGGTGCTGCCGATTGTTCGCAGCCACCACGAGCGTTGGGACGGCTCGGGCTATCCGGACGGGTTGCGCGGCAGCCGTATCCCGCTGCTGGCGCGCGTGCTGCAGCTTACCGATATCTACGACGCCCTCACCACGGTGCGACCCTACAAGCGCGCGTTCACCCCGCGGGAGGCGCTGGCCATCATGGAGGAGGAGACCGCGCGCGGCTGGCGCGATCCGGAGCTGATGCAACTATTCTTAGGCCTGCACCGGAAAACCATGACGGTGCTGGACGAGTTCACGGCGGTCGAGGGCGACCTGGCTTCCATGGAAGCCTCGCTCCGGCAGTTGCAGCGCAACCTGGCGCAGGATGCGGGGCCGGCACCGAGCGTTTCGAAGCCCAATTCGGGAAAGCCGGCCGCCGGAGGCGCGGTATCGTAGAGGGCGCTGCTTCGCGCGCTGGTCAGGGGCAAGGGATGCTGGCCAGGGGCAAGGAGCGCTGTTCACGGTCGAGGGGCGCGCTCACGGGCGAGGGGCGCTGGTCAGGGGCGGTATGCCTGTTCTCCGGCGGGAATGCGCACGGGCAGACGATTTTCTTTCGGCGGTAGCGGGCAGGTGGAGTACGGCGTGAAGGCGCAGGGCGGATTGTAGGCGCGGTTGAAGTCCAGGGTCACGGCGCCGTTCCGGGGCGGCTCGGTATAGAGGAAGCGGCCTCCGCCGTAGGTTTCTCTGCCGCTGGTGCGGTCGCGGAAGATGAAGAACAGGGGGTCGCCGGGACGATCGGCCACCGGATAGAGGCGCAGGGTGCGGTTCTCGAGGGTGAACTCCGCGTAGCCCGGGCTGCGGCGTTCCTCGCTTTGCCCCAACACATTGACGATCCGCAAGGTGCGGGGCTGGGCCACGAAGCGCGCGGTAATGCGGTAGTGCTCATCGGGAGGGAACCAGCGTAGCCCCTTGAACTCGCGCCTCAGCGCGCTCTCATTGTCGCGCAGCCGGATGGCGTAGCGGCCGCCGCGACGGATGACGCTGAGCTGAAGCCGCCCGAGTGAGAGGGCATCGTCGCTATCGGGGCGCAGCACGCGCCGCCGGCCGTCGACGAGGGCGGTCACCTGGCCGGCACGCAGTTCGAAGGTTCCGGCGCGCGCGGGAGCGCTGCCCTCCGGCAGCACGATCGCGTTATCCGCGGCGGTGCCGAAGGTGTTGGCGCCTTCCCGCAGCCAGGACAGGCCCGCCACCGTGAGCCAGCCGCCGTCGGCCTTGAGGGAGGTCTCGCGCCGCTCGCGCCATTGCTGTAATTCGGCCAGCCAGCCCCCCGAGCCGGCGAGCGCCGTGGCGGCCAGCAACAGGGAGCATACCCGCGCCACCGGCTACTCCTCCAGCACCTTCCCGAGCAGGGAGGCGAACTCCTCGCTCTTGCGATCCACGTGCTGTTTCAGGGTGTGCAGCCGGTCGGCCAGGTGAAGGCAGGCCAGCACGGCTACGCGCGTGCTATCGGCGTTGGGTTGCCGCCTGGCGATGGAGAGCATCAGGTCGTCCACCTCCTGCGCCAGTTCGATCACCTCCCGAGGGGAGCCGCTGGAGAGCAGCGTGTATTCCTGCCCCAGGATGGTGATGCGAACGGGTTGTTTTTCCGGCGGCATAGCATTCCGGCGCCACAGAGCGCCGCCGCTAGACGGCGCTCAACTGGTCGATCGTGGCGAGCAGCTTTTCGATGCGGCCGCGCACCTGCTGGCGCTCGGCCTGCAAGACCTGGAGTTCTTCGGCCAGGCGTTCGGCTTCGGCCCGGGCTTCGGCCGCCTCCTTAACGGCGGCCTCCTTCTCCTGGCGCAGCCGGGCCACCACTTGTACCGCTTTTTGAATGCGGTCTTCCAGGTTGCCGAGGAAATCTTCCTGTTCTGCCGGACTCATCTCAACTCGTCTCCAATGCCGCTTTGGCCTTCTCGGCCAGCAAGCGGAAAGCGGCCTCGTCCTGAAGGGCGATTTCGGCCAGCACCTTCCGGTTCAGGTCGATGCCGGCGGTCTTCAAGCCGTGCATGAACTGGCTATAGGACATGCCCGCCTGCCGGCAGGCCGCGTTGATGCGGACGATGAACAGCGACCGGAAATCCCGTTTCTTGTTCTTGCGCCCGACGTAGGCGAATCTCAGGCTGCGCTCGACGGCTTCCTGCGCCGCGCGATGCAGCTTGCTCTTGGTAAGAAAAAAGCCGGATGCCTGCGCTAGCGTCTTCTTGCGCGAGGCCCGGCGGTGGGATCCTCTTCTGACTCTGGGCACGTTTGCTTCTCCTTCTAATAGCTCATCTTGGCGGCGGATCGGGCACGTGCCACACGCGCCGTCCACACGCCGGCTTCACCTGCGCCGCGATCAGGCGTAGGGAAGCATGCGCTTGATGCTGCGTTCGTCGGCGGGCGAGGCGATGGTGCTTTGGCCCAGCCGGTTTTTGCGCTTGCGCGGCTTGGAGGTCAGGATGTGGCGGGCGAAAGCGCGGTTGCGTTTCACTTTGCCGCTGCCGGTCACCTTGAACCGCTTGGACGCACCTTTGTGTGTCTTCAACTTCGGCATAACGATGTCTCGGGTCTTTGAACAGGTAAGACTTTTGAATTATAGCACTTCAGCGGCTTCCCCAGCCACTGGCGGCGGCCCGGCAGTCCCGGGCCCGCGCTCGCAGGTCTCGGCCCGCGCGCGGTAGCACAGGCACGAGCGGCCGGGCATTCACGCGTCCGCGCTCGCCGCGGATTCTCCCGCCCGCTTCAGCATCTCCTCCGCCAGTTTTTCAGTCGAGCGGTCGAGTTGCCGGATCATCGCGCGGATCAGGGGCGCATTCGCGGAGTGGCGGGCCACCAGAAGCCGGTTCACCGCGGCGGTGATGGCCGCGCGCTCGTCCTCGGCCAGGGTGGTCCAGGCCTCTTCGCGCCGGGCCTGCTCCACGGCGGCCAGAATGGCATCGGCCTCCGCCTGCGCATCCCGCACCTCGCGGGCCTCGAGGTCGTCCCCGGCCCGCGCGATGGATTCCGCAATCATGGCCTGCACCTGCTCCTCTGTAAGGCCATAGGTGGGCTTCACGTCCACGGATTGCTCCATGCCGGTGCGGGCATCGCGCGCAGTGACGTTCAGGATGCCGTTGGCGTCGATGAGGAAGCGCACCTCGATGCGGGGCAGCCCGGCGGGCAGGGGGTCGATGCCCTTCAAATCGAAGCGCGCCAGGCTGCGGCAGTCCTCGACCCGTTCGCGATCGCCCTGCACCACGTGAATCAGGACGTTGGTCTGGCCGTCCACCGCGGTGGTGAAGATCTCCGAGGCGCTGGCCGGGATGGTGGAGTTGCGCGGGATCAGGCGGGAGACCACCCCGCCCATGGTTTCAATCCCCAGGGAGAGAGGGTTGACGTCGAGCAGCAGCTTGCCTGCCACGCTGCCCGCCAGAATGCCGCCTTCGACGGCGGCGCCCAGCGCCACCACTTCCTCCGGGTTCAGTTCCGTGTGCGGCTGCCTGCCGAAGAGTCCCGCCACGGCTCGGCGCACCATAGGGATGCGGGTGGAGCCGCCCACCAGCACCACCTCGTCGACCTGCCCGGCGGTGAGGCCCGCGTCCCGGAGGCACTGGCGGCAAGATGCGAGAGTGCGCTCCACGATATCGGCGATGAGCCGCTCGAACAGCCCGCGAGCGATGCGGCGCGAGTAGCGGCGGCGGCCGCGCGCGAACTGAATCTCCGCCTCGGGCGCCTCCGAGAGCCGCTCCTTGGCCTCGATGACGGTGCGGCGCAGCCGTTGGAGCGCCTCGCCGGCCGGTTCCTCGCCCCATTCGTTGCGGATTTCTTCGAGGGCGATGCGGAGCAGGAGGTTATCGATATCGTCGCCGCCCAGGTGCGTGTCGCCGTGGGTGGCCAGCACCTCGAAGATGCCGTCGTGGAGCTTCAGGATCGAGATATCGAAGGTGCCGCCGCCCAGGTCGTAGACCGCCACGACGCCCTCGCGGCGTCGGTCGAGCCCGTAGGCCAGGGCCGCCGCGGTAGGCTCGTTGACCAGCCGCAGCACCTCGATTCCGGCAATCCGCCCGGCATCGCGCGTGGCCTGCCGCTGCGCGTCGTTGAAGTACGCGGGCACCGTGATGACGGCCTGCCGGAGGCGCGCGCCCAGGTGCGCTTCGGCGTTCAAGACGAGCTGCCGGAGGATGCATGCGGAAAGCTCCGGCGGCGTGAGGACACGCTCGCCCAGCCGCAGCCGGATGATGGTGTCGCCCTGCTCCTCGATGCGGAAGGGAAAGAGCCGGCGCTCCTCCCCGATATCGGCCGGGCCCTTGCCCATCAGCCGCTTCACCGAGTAAGCGGTGCACTCGGGGGCGTCGAGGAGGTAGCGGCGCGCCTGCTCCCCGACGACGATCTCTCCCGCCGCGGTAACGGCCACCACGCTCGGCATCACCGCGCGGCCTTCCGGCGCAGGGAGCACGCGGGGGCGCGCCCCCTCCATTACCGCGATCAGGCTGTTGGTGGTGCCCAGGTCGATGCCCGCGACACTTTCCGGCCTCCGGCGATCGTTCTCCGACATGAACCCCTATCGTATCGGGGTTCAGGGTTCAGGCGCGTGCCGCCATCGGGTGCAGGTGCTCCTTGAGCGCCTGGAGCTGAACTTCGATGCCCCGCCGCGAATACCGGATGTAACCCGATTGCCGCAACTGGTTCATCTGAAAGGTAACGATCTCGCGCGACGTGCCCACGTACTCGGCGATGAGCTGGTGGGTGAGCGGTGGAACGTGGATGCTGCCGTCCTCCTTGAGCGTGCCCTGCCGCTCGGCGAATTCCGCGATGGCCCGCGCCACGCGTGCGGGCGTCTTCTCGTTGGCCAGCGCCTCCAGGCGCGTTTCCAGGTCCAGGCAGCGGGACACCGCCATCTGCACCAGCGCCATCCCCAGGCGCGGCTGCTGTTCGATCTGTTCTTCGATCTCGGCGCGGGTCCACATCATCACGGAAGTATCTTCCAGGGTGGTGGCTCGTTCCGGATAAGCCTGCGGGCCCAGCAGTCCGGACTCGCCGAAAAAGTCGTCCCGGGAGTAGATTCCCAGCGCCGCCTGCGTACCGTCCTCCAGAGTGACGCAGGCTTTCACGCGGCCCTGAATAATCAGATAAATGCCTGCGGAGGGCCGCATCTGGTCGTAGATAACATGGCCCCGCCGATAGCGGATCATCTCCTTGCGCGGCAGATACGCCAGCGCGTCCATGCGTTGTTCCTGGGCGGATGCTCTCACGCCGCTTGGTATCATGACACCTCCTCCGAATCCACCTGTGGCGCATCGCGTCCGGGACACCTCGCCCTCCCGCCGGCGGCGCGCGGCAGGTGCGGGGTCAATCCGGTATGCCACTCAAATTAGCAGCGGGGTCGGGTTTTGCGCGTCGGGCAAATAGCCGATGCGCGAGGCCGATTGGGGGGAAATCTCCCCTATCCGGCGTGCGGCGCTTCACATACAGGCGTGTGTTGTCCGGCGGAGTACAGATGCCAGGCTCCGTCGCGAGTGCCGTAGAATCGGTATTTGTCACGATGACCGCATCTCACATCCGGGTATGGGCGCCTAAACCCGCCGCCGTGGAGGTAGTGGTCGACGGCGCCCGCCATCCCATGCAGCCCGACGGCGGCGGCTGGTGGAGCGCCCCGGTCCCGAACGCATCCGAAGGCGCCGATTACGGCTTCATCCTGGACGGTGAAGGACCCTTTCCCGACCCGCGCTCTCCCTGGCAGCCCTCCGGCATCCACGGCCTCTCCCGCATGGTGGATCACCGACGGTTTCGCTGGACCGACCACGGGTGGCAGGCTCCGCCGCTCGCCTCCGCGGTCTTCTACGAGCTGCACATCGGCACGTTCACGCCCGAAGGCACCTTCGATGCCGCCATCTCCCGCCTGCCTCACCTGGTGAACCTCGGGGTGACGCACGTCGAACTGATGCCTGTGGGTGAGTTTTCCGGAAAGTGGGGGTGGGGCTACGACGGCGTGGACCTCTACGCCCCGCACCACGCCTACGGCCCGCCGGACGCCCTCAAGCGCCTGGTGAACGCCTGCCATGAAGCCGGGCTGGCGGTGGTGCTCGACGTGGTGTACAACCACCTGGGACCCGCCGGCAACTACCTGGGCCGCTTCGGTCCCTACTTCAGCAGCCGCTACCACACCCCCTGGGGCGAGGCCGTCAACCTGGATGGCCCCGGCAGCCGCGAGGTGCGCCGCTTCTTCTGCGACAACGCCCGCATGTGGCTGCGCGATTACCACTTCGACGGCCTCCGCATCGACGCCGTGCATGCCATTATCGACACTTCGGCGGTGCACTTCCTGGAGCAGCTCGCCTGCGAGGTGCGGGCGCTCGAAACCGAACTCGACCGCCACCTGGCCGTCATCGCCGAGAGCGATTTGAACGACCCGCGCGTCATCCGTCCGGTCTCGCTCGGCGGCTACGGCATGGACGCGCAGTGGAGCGACGACTTCCATCACGCGCTGCACACCGTACTCACCGGAGAGCGCAACGGCTACTACGCCGACTTCGGTTCTCTCGATCACCTGGTGAAGGCCGTCACCCGGGGCTTCGTCTACGACGGGCGTTACTCGCGCTACCGCGAGCGCCGCCACGGGCGTCCGCTCGAAGGCGTTACCGGCCGCCAGTTGCTCGGTTTCCTGCAGAACCACGATCAGATCGGCAACCGCGCCCGCGGCGACCGCAGCAGCCACCTGCTCAACCCCGGGCGCCTCAAAATCGGGGCCGCGCTCGTCATGACCGCGCCCTTCATCCCGCTGCTCTTTCAGGGCGAGGAGTGGGCCGCCACGACGCCGTTCCAATACTTCACCCACCACGAGGAGCCGACGCTGGCGCGCGCCGTTTCCGCGGGCCGGCGTCATGAGTTCGCCCGCTTCGGCTGGGACCCCGCCGAAATCCCGGACCCGCAGGACCCCGCCACCTTCGAAAACTCGAAGCTCGATTGGGACGGCCGTGCGTCGGCGCTGGGAGCGGAGATGCTGGCCTGGCACCGCGCTCTCATCCGGCTGCGCCGGGCGATTCCGGCGCTGCTCGACGGCCGCCTGGACCGGGTACGCGCCCGTGCCGAAGCGGACCGCTTCGAGATGGAGCGCGGCCCCGTGCGCGTGCTGGTGAACCTGGGGCCGCGCCCGTTTGCCGCACCGTTGCGCGTGGGAGAGGGCCTCCTGCTGGCGTCCTTTCCCGCCGGTTCGAGACTCGAACTGCCGCCCGACAGCGTCGCCATCCTGGGGAACACCGCCGACCCCGCGGTGCGCGCCTGGCTGGCCGCGCAATAGACTTACGGCTCGATCAGTCCATACCGGATGGCCCGGCGGACGAGCGAAGCCGTCTCGTGCACCTCGAGCTTCGCCATGATGTTGCTGCGGTGGCAGGCGGCCGTCTTGAACGAGATCCCCAGCTCGAGGGCCACTTCCCGGGTGGTCTTTCCATCCGCCACCAGGCGCAGCACTTCAATTTCTCTCGGTGAAAGAAGGCGATGGGCGGCGGCGTGGGCCACAGTCTGACCGGCGGGTTGGGTTTTCATCTGCGCTTCGGAGGCGTTGCACGCGGCCTTCCACCCGCGGTGCGAGTTGGTACAGCGGCGCACGCTACGCGCGCGATTCCGCCGCGGCCAGCAGCCTGGTGAGAAAGCGCCGCCGCCCGACCAGCGCGCCCACACGCGCCAGCGCCTCCGGGCCGGGTTCGGCGTCGTAGCGCCGCGCGGCCTGCTCCAGTTCGGCCGCGGTATCTTCCAGCATCCCGGCGAACTTCCGCCGCGCCTCGGCCAGCGCCTCCGCATCGGCTTCCTCCAGCGCCAGGTTGTAGCCGTAGACCTCCTCGATCAACTCCTGCGGGACGCGCTCGGCGACCTCCACGCCCTCGCTGCGCAGCAGGTACTCGGCGCGTGTGGCGGGATCCTTGAGGGTGCGGTAGGCGTCGTTCAGAATGGCGGCGGCTTCGAGCGATTCCTGTTGCTCCCGAGGGCCGCGGCGGAAATGGACGTCCGGATGCAATCGCCGGCTGAGGTCGTAGTAGCGCCGCTCCAGTTCCGCCGCGTCGATCGTCAGGCGGCGCGGCAGGCCGAAGAAGGCGAAGTAATCCGGGGTGCGGAGATCCACTTCATTCCGCCTCGTGCCGCGCCCGTTTCTTTTTGTAATCCGCGATGGCGGCGCGGATGGCGTCCTCGGCCAGCACCGAACAGTGGACCTTTACCGGGGGCAGGCTCAACTCGGTGGCGATCTCGGTATTGCGGATCTGGAGCGCCTCGTCCACCGTCCTGCCCTTCAGCCACTCGGTGGCGAGCGAGGAACTGGCAATCGCGCTCGAGCAGCCGAAGGTCTTGAAGCACGCCTCCTCGATGACGCCGCTCTCCGGGTCCACCTTCACCTGCAGCTTCATCACGTCGCCGCAGGCGGGCGCTCCAACCATGCCGGTGCCCACCGCGGGATCGTTGCGGTCGAGCGATCCCACGTTGCGCGGGTTGTTGAAGTGGTCGAGGAGCGTCTTCGAGTAACTCACCTAGCCGCCCCAATCCACTTTCTTCAGGTCCACCCCTTCTTTGGCCATCTCGTAGAGCGGGGAGAGTTCCCGCAGCCGCTTCACCGTTTCGATGACGCGCCCGGCCGTGTAGTCGATCTCCTCCTCGGTGTTGAAGCGGCCCAGGCCAAAGCGAATGGAGGTGTGGGCCAGTTCGTCCCCCACGCCCAGCGCCTTGAGCACGTGGCTGGGCTGGAGCGTCGCGGAGGTGCAGGCAGAGCCGCTCGAAACCGCCACCTCGCTGATCCCCATCAGCAGCGATTCGCCCTCCACGTAAGCGAAGCTCATATTCAGGTTATTGGGCAGCCGGTGCTCCATCGAGCCGTTGACGTAGACCTCGTCGAGCCTGGCTTCGAGCTTCGCCTTCAAGCGGTCGCGCAGCGCGGCCAGCCGCGGGGCTTCCTCGGGCATCTCGCGCCGGCAGATCTCGCAGGCTTCGCCGAAGCCCACGATGCCGGGCACGTTCAGGGTGCCGGACCGCATGGCGCGCTCGTGGCCGCCGCCATCCATCTGGGCGGCAAGCTGCACCCGCGGGTTCCGGCTCCGCACGTAGAGCGCGCCCACGCCCTTGGGTCCGTACATCTTGTGGGCGGAAAGCGAGGCCAGGTCGATCGAATCGGCCTCCACGTCGAGCGGCACCTTGCCGGCGGCCTGCACCGCGTCGGTGTGGAACAGCACGCCGCGCTCGCGGCACAAAGCGCCGATCTCGCGCACCGGCTGGAGCACCCCGATTTCGTTGTTGGCCGCCATGATGCTCACCAGGATGGTGCGGTCCGTAATCGCGGCCGCCAGCTCCGCGAGATCGATGCGGCCGTCGCGCCCCACCGGTAAGTAGGTCACCCGGAAGCCGCGCTTCTCCAGCCGTTTGCAGGTATCCAGCACGGCCTTGTGCTCGGTCGCGCAGGTTACGATGTGGTCGCCCTGCTGCCCGTACGTCTCGGCCGCGCCCTTGATGGCCAGGTTGTCGGATTCGGTGGCGCCGCTGGTGAAGATGATCTCCCGGTCGCTCGCTCCGATCAGCGCGGCCACCTTGCGGCGCGCCTCTTTCACGGCCTGCTCTGCCTCCCATCCGAAGCTGTGGTTGCGGCTGGCGGCGTTGCCGAAGCGGGTGGTGAAGTACGGCAGCATGGCCTCCAGGACGCGCGGATCCACCGGTGTGGTGGCGTGGTTATCGAGATAAATCGGGGTCTTCATGACAGCCTGGGGGACAGGCTCGCGGCCCGGCGCCGCGAGGCGGCTCCATGTTGAGTGTACTTTTCGCCGCCCCGCACTGTCAAACCGCGCCCGCCCACGCCGGCGCCGGGCCGGTCGCCGCGCATGTTACGATGCCTGCATGTCCCGGCGGCGAAAGGCGCGCACAGAGGCACAGAAGCATCCCGTCTCCGGCCCGCCCGTGGCGGTGCGGATCGAGAAATGGGTGGCCGCCCGCTCCCTGTACATATGCCTCGTTCTGGTAGCTTTGGCATCGCTGCGCATCGCCGGCACTTACACGGTCTTTAACCACACCAGCGACGAACCCGCGCATCTGGGCTGCGGCATGGAATGGCTCGATCGCGGCACTTACACCTTGGAAGCCCAGCATCCGCCGCTCTCGCGCGCCATGGCCGCCCTGGGACCCTATCTGTTCGGTGCGCGGTCGCATGGCCAACCTCACATGACCCTCGAAGGCGAGGCGATCCTGTACAGCGGCGGCAATTACGATCTTACTCTGGCGCTCTCTCGCGCCGGTATTTTGCCGTTCTTCTGGATCGCCTGCGCGGTGGTCTGGTGGTGGGCCCGGCGCTCGTTCGGAACCCTGCAGGCGGTGGCGGCGGTCTTCCTGTTTTCCTTTCTGCCGGCGGTGCTGGCGCACGCGGGCCTCTCCACCACCGACATGGCGCTCACGGCCTTCCTGGGCGCCGCCTTTCTCGCCGGGTGGGTCTGGCTCGAACGGCCCACCCTGGGCCGCAGCGCGCTATTCGGCGTCACGGCCGCACTGGCGGTGCTCTCGAAGTTCTCGACCCTGCTCTTTCTGCCGGTCACGGCGGCGGCGGCGCTCGCCTGGTACATCGCCGCGGTTCGCCCGCCGTGGCGCGAAGTTGCCCGGGCGGCGTACCGGCGCCTGCTGCCCCTCGCTGCGGCGGTGCTGGTGGCCTGCCTCGTCATCTGGGCCGGATACCGCTTCTCCTTCGGCCACTCCGAGTACCTGGGCTTCAGCGTGCCCGCCCCGGAACTGTTCCAGGGCATCGACGAAGTCGCCCGGCACAACGAGCTGGGCCACCGTTCCTACCTTCTGGGCGAGATATCCGAGCACGGCTTCTGGTACTACTACCTGGTGATCCTGGCGGTGAAAACACCGCTGGCGTTCCTGGGGTTGGCGATTTTCGGAACGCTCCTCTGTCTGCGGAAGTCCCGCGCTGCCGCCCGCTTCGTTCCTGTCGCCTTCATGGCGGCGGTTCTGGCGGTGGGGTTCTACAGCCGCATTAACATCGGCGTGCGGCACATTCTGCCCATCTACCTGGCGATGGCGGTGGTGGCGGCGGTGGCGGCGGTGCACTTGCTGGAACTGGCACGCACCCGCGCCATGGCCCGCGGCGCGCTGGCTGTCGCCATAGGCTGGCTGGTCCTGACCTCCGCCCTGAGCCATCCCGACTACCTGCCGTACACCAACGCACTGGCAGGCAGCCGGCCGGAGCGCATCCTGGCGGATTCGGACCTCGACTGGGGCCAGGACATGAAGCGCCTGGCCCGGCGCTTGCAGGAAGCCGGCGCCCAGGACGTCACCATCGCGCCGTTCTACCGGTTCGATTTTGCCCGGCACGGCTTCCCGCCCCTGCGCGAGGGCTCGACGGGGCTGTAGCGCT
>JAWLGN010000452.1:0-2906 GCA_041685075.1 Bryobacteraceae bacterium | reverse complement strand
GACGGAACTGGCATCCAGGCCTTGAACCGGGGGGAAGGCGGCTACGGCAAACAGTCCGCCAGCGACGTCCCGAGCAGTTTCTTCTCGAGTCCGGCCTTAGTCAGATACGGCTCCAACGCCAGCGGAATTTCCCCATAGAGTCTTACCTTAGATCCCATGAGGGCGACGACCTCGGGGATATCGGTGTACCTCAGGACGTCCAGGTAGACCGGCCCCTGGAGGTGGGATGCCGGCGGCGAACCGAGGACGATCCGTTCCACGTTGCCGTCCAGCATCGCCGCATACAAGCCGTTCACGCTGTCCTCGCCCCTACCGGTAACGGTAATCCGCCGCGGATCCACCTCCGGCAGCGAACGGAGAAACTCGAGCGACCGGATGATCTCATAGACCTGCATCGATTCGAGCGTCGTACCGGCCACCATCGCCTGTCGCTTCATGTGGTGGTAGGGGTCGTTGTCATTGAAACTGCGGAGGTTCTGCTCCAGAGCCCGGCTGCCCCGGTCCAGCGTTTCGACGATCAGGACGGCGCGCTCGCCCCACTGGTTGCGTTCGAGCGGCTGTTCATTTCCCCACACCGGGATTCCTCTCCGGTGGTCTACCACCAGCACGCCCGGCAACCTGGCGCCCTTCGTTGCACTCGCCGGAAGCGAGTAGATCGCTCGCACCTTCAGGTCTTCGAAGGCATTGAAGGAGACTTTCCGAATCGTCCTGCCTTGCAGCGTCGCCGGCTCACCCCAGGTGGGCGCGGCGGCAGCCGCCCGCTTGGGAAAACCGCGGAACACCTGGCTGCGCAACTGGCTCGTCAACTCCTCGATCCGGCTCCGCACGGCTTCCGGCGAGGCAGGCGGGAGGGAAAGAGCACGCGCCGGAGCCAGGACCTCGTCGATGTGCGGCAGGCGGTCATCGAGAGGAAGGCCGTTCACATGGCAAACCAGTTGTTCGCGCTCGGGCTCATCGACAGGACCTTCGCTCGCGACCGGCGTGTCGATGCCCAGGAACTCCTTCAGGAAGAAAGAGTACACGGGCAGGCGGATCGCCTCGGTATCGGCGTGCCCGCCGGGAGCCACAGCAAGGCCGAGGGATTCTTCCGCCTTATAGAGGCGGTAGATCTCTCGCATCTTGTCGACCATCTCGGTGACCGCGTCCATGGGAAAGCCGCGGTCCGCGTCGGCGTTGACCACAAGCTGCTTTCGCGGCGCGATCAGCGCGCCGATTTCGGAATACAGCAACCCGTAGCTGTTAACGGGATTCTGGCAGTCGCAGTGCGCCGAGGACAGGCGCTGGGTGATCCAGCCTTTTGTCGAGAGGGTGCCCGATACGGGCGCGGAAGCCTTCACCCGCTCATCCAGAGCGGCCAGGAAGAAGGTCGTCATCCCCCCGCCGGATCTACCGGTCGCGCCAATCCGCCGGCTGTCGAGATCCTTCCTTGTGCACAAGTAATCGAGCGCCCGGCGCGCGTTGAGCAGCTCCGCAGCCAGCGGAGAGAACCCCCGGCTGTACCAGTGAAACCAGCCGTTCGAGTAGACCCCATGGTGGGTGAACTCGATCTCTCCCATTTCGATGTTGTCCATGACCAGCACCGCGATTCCATGGGCGGCGAACCACGCGCCGTGGCGGATGTAGCGGTCCTTGTTGGCATGGCCGCACTGGTAGAGGATGACCGGAAAAGGCTTCTGCCCGCTTCGGGGCAGGTACAGGTTGGCCGTCAGGTGAAGCCGGGGGAGAGTTTCGATGACGAGGTTTTCGACCGTGTAGTCCCGGCGCTCCACTCGCCCGGTAATCCTTGCCGGCGGAGGGGATGCCGGCCAGCGGAGATCGTGAAACAACATCCGTTCGAGAGCGGCGCGGGTTCTCTGCTTGCGTTCCTCCCACTGCGGCACGCGTTCGATCCCCTCGAACAGCGTGTTGAAGCGCGCCGTGACACCACGCTCGAAATGCGCGTGCAGCGCCTCGAACTCGCTGTTTTGGGCCGCCGATTGCGAAGGCACGACGAGAATGCAGAAGGCAAAAGCCAGGAGGGTTCTCATATCAGGCATTTCTGAACACCGTCTTTTTCAGGATGTCCTGTGTCAACTTCACGCCCTTCAGATCATCCCGCCAGAGCTGTTCTTCGGTGACACCGTCCGGCATCGGCAGCGGCGTGACCTGCCCCGGCGCGAATCGCGGCATCACCTTCATGGGAGGCCCAAACGACGATTCGATGCCCCAGTATCCCCGATAACCCATCTCAACACAGATTTTGAGCGCGCGCCCGATCGGGAAGCCGGGATCGGCGCCTTCACGACGCCAGACAGGATGGACCGAGATGCCCTTGGCGAACGGCAGCATCTGGCGCAATCCCTGTTCGTAGTCGACTTCCCGACTGATGTTGATGAGGTCGATGAGGATGCCGAAGTGGGGGTCGTTGACCTCCTTCATCAGAGACGTGAGAATGTCGGGGTGGGAAGAAGCACCGCCGTGGGTTTCCACAATCACCCCTACATTGGCGGTGCGCGCGTAATCGAGCAGGTGCCGGAAGCTCTCGCCGCCGCGCTTCACCAGATCCTTGTCCTTCTTCCAGTCGGGCAGGCCCCCTCGCAGGTTCGCACGGATATCGGTGCAGCCGAGGTAGTGCGCCGCGTCGATCCAGCGGCGGTGCGCCAGGGACGCCTGCATCCTCTCGGCCTTGTCCACCGCCGCCATGTTGCCCTCGTCGTCAACCATGATGCGCACTATGCGCACGCCGTGCTGTTCCGCGTTCTGCCGCAACCGCCGCAGGTAGACAAGGCTCGGGTTCTCAAAAAAGAGACTCACCAGTTCCAACGCGTCCAGGCCGAACTCCTCGCGTGTGATGCGCGGCAGGTCCAGATTCGCCCAGCGGCGCGAGAACGCATAGCTCTTGACGAGCGACCAGGCGGCGAGTGAGA
>JAWLGN010000116.1:0-16044 GCA_041685075.1 Bryobacteraceae bacterium | reverse complement strand
CACCCCGACCATCCAGGTAACTTCCCGCGGCCGCTTATACGCGCCGTAGACAAAGACCTGGACCATGTGAAGAACCAGCACCACCACCAGCAGGCTCGCCCCCCAGTGATGCAGTCCCCGGATCATGCGCCCGCCGGTTACTTCCCGGACAATGTACTGCAGGCTGTAATACGCCTCGCCGGCGGTGCCCGCGAAGTTCAGCGACAGCAGCACGCCGGTGAAGGCCTGCACCAGGAAGAGAAACAGCGCCGCGCTGCCGATGGCCTGCGGCCAGCCCGCCGACGCCGGGATGCGCTCGTTGAAGAAGGCGCGAACCGAACTCCACCATCCCGTTCGTTTCTCGAGCCACAGCGTAAGGTCGCGTATCACGCCCCGGTCCCCTCCGGCCCGCCGGTTCTCAGCCAGAGGCGCCGCCCGGAGATGCGCACCTCGTAGCGGTCGAGACCGCGCGGCGCGGGGCCCGCCACCAGGCTGCCGTCCACGGCGAAGCGCGAATCGTGGCACGGGCAGATAAACGCCTCCCGCTCGCCATCCCAGCCGTAGGCGCAGCCCAGGTGCGTGCAGTGCGGCGAAAAGGCCGTCACCGTCCCCCCGGCGTCCTTCACCACCCAGGCGCGCTCCCGCACGCTCTCCTTCCTCCAGCCGTCCACGCGGGCGCGCAGAAAGGTGACCGCCCGCGGCGCGCCCGGCTCGAAGTCATCCACGTTCCCCACATCGACCCACCCCGCCCCGGATGCCTCCCTGGACGGCGCGAACAGGTACGCCAGCGCAGGCGCCCCCAGGCCCGTGCAGACCGAGGCGACGAGTCCTCCCATCGCCGCAAGCGCCAGCCTGCGCCGGTCCGGATTGGTTTCTTCGTCCACGCCCCGAGTCTAGGCGGCGCCGCCGGGCGGGTCGCAAAGGAACTGTAAGGATTCTGTAAAAGCCGCGCCTGCCCTTAGCGCATTTACAGAGTAATAACCAACCATTAACGATTCGTCGCCCAAACTACTGTATAAGTGGACCAGGGGCCACTTACATCCCGGTGTATCGCCGCGCATTCTCCGCAAGTGGACCCGGGGATACTTACACGTCCTGATAGGAGGCACAATGACGAGATCTATCCTGTTGTTATCAGCGGCCGCGGCCATGGCATCGTGGGCCAACCAGCCGCAGGGCGCCGCCGTATCCGCCCCGGCCCCTGCCGAGGGCGCCGCTATCTTCGAACGCGAGTGCGCCAAGTGCCACGGCCCCGGCGGCAAGGGCGTCCCTGAATTCAAGACTCCGGACTTCACCGATGCGAAGTTTCAGGCGTCCATCTCCGACGAGCGCATGATCGCCGTCATCAAAAACGGCAAAAAAGGTACCCTTATGCAGGGCTTCGCCAAGAAGCTGCCGTCCCGCGCCATCCTCCAGGTGGCCGCCTACGTGCGCTCGCTCGGCGCCTCCGATACCCCGAGCAGCAGCAACCCCGAAGCCGAACCGGCCTACTTCGCCGGCGACGACCTGCTGTTCAGCCTGCCCACCGGCCGCCGCCTCGAACGCCACGGTCTCTACGTCAACTTCACCCACCGTTTTGCGTTCGATACCTCTTTCTCCGGCCCCGCTCGCGGCGCCGCGCTCGGCGGCCTGGAGGGCTTCTCCCTCTCCTCATTCGGCTTCCGCTACGGCATCACCCACAAGCTCTCCGCCGCCGCCTTCCGCTCCCCGACCTTCATCGGGCGCCCCATCCAACTCATGCTGGGATACAACTTCACCGACGAAGAGGACGGTGCGCCGCTCAACACCGTGCTACGCTACTCCGCCGAAGGCCACGACAACTTCTCGAAGAACCACTCCCACCACATCGAGGGCATCATCTCGCGCTCCATAGGCACCCGGGCGCAGATCTATGCCGTTCCGACCATCTCGTTCAACAACCGCCGCCTCTTCTCGCCGGGCGGCTTCCGCTCGCGCGATATTCCCGACCTCCCCGGCTTCAACACCTTCTCGGTGGGCTTCGCCGCCGTGGTGGATATCCGCCCGACGTTTGCAATTCTGGCCGAAATCATCCCGACCTTTGTGAACGGCCGGCCGCTGGGCATTCACCGCCCGGCCTTCAGCTTCGGCATACAGAAAAAGATCCACCGGCACTCCTTCACCATCGGCTTCACCAACAGCCCCGGCACCACGGTGGGGCAGCGGTCGAGCACACGCGCCGCCTTCCTGGGCAACCCCAGTGCCGACACGTTCCGGAACATCAGCCTCGGGTTCAATCTTTCGCGGCAGCTTTTCTAACTGCCCAGGGCGGCCTCGAGCACTTCCCGCACCCTGGCGACTACGCGATGCCACCGATAACAGCCCGCTCTCTCGAGTCCCGCCTTCCGCATGGCGGCCCGGAGTTCCGGGTCGCCCAGCACCTTCTCCATGGCGCGCCGCAGCGCCTCCGCGTCGTCTGGGTCCACCAGCACGCCCGCATCGCCCGCCACCTCCGGCAGCGCCGCCCTGTTCGAAACGATTGCGGGCGTTCCGCACGCCATCGCTTCCAGCGCGGGCAGTCCAAAGCCTTCCACAAGGCTGGGCAACACCAGGCACAACGCGCCGCGGTAGACCGCGGCCAGTTCGCTGTCGGAGAGGGTGCCGAGAAAACATACCCTGCCCTGCAACCCCAACCGCGCCACCTGCGCCGCGATGGCGGCATCGGGGCGCCCGGTGAGCAGCAGCCGCAACTCCGGATAATCGACGCCATCGAAGGCGCGCAGCAGGCACGGAACGTTCTTATGCGGCCGGAAGTTGCCCGCGTAGAGCACATACGGGAAGCCCGGCCTGTAGCGCTCGCCCTCCGGCTCGAACGGCGGCCCCACGCCGTTGCCTACGTTCACCACCCGCTTCTCCGGCAGCCCCGACCACTCCAGAATGCGCCGGCGCGAATACTCCGACACCGAAAGCACCGCATACGCCCTCCGCGCCGCCGGCCGGACGATGGCCTTGTAATAGAGCCGCTTCACAGCGGTCGCCGCGCAGGGCGCCTCAACATGACTCCGGTCATGAATCGTGAACACGAAGGGCGACGGGCAAACCGGCGGCGGGTTGAATCCCGGGGAAAAGAAAACGCCCGGCCGCCGGGCGAGCACCTGACAGGTGAGCCACGCCGGATCGAGCGGCGAAAGCGGCCGCGGCCCGCCCTCGATCACGGCGTGCTCCGGCAATCGCGCCAGCACCTCGGAAGCGAATCGCCCGATGCCGTGCAGCCCGCGCCAGCGCCCGTCGGAGAGAATCGCGACGCCCGTCCGGTGTGATATGAACCTGGCGCTCATCACGTCACTGTTCCCTCCCTACACCGTGGGAGGCGCCGAGCGCGCCGCCGCGCAACTGGCCCTGGCGCTCCAGAGCCTCGGCGAGCGCGTGGATGTGATCTCCACCTGCGCGGCACGCGATCTTGACGGCGCCCACTACCGAACCGATGAATGGGAGGGCATTCGCGTCTGGCGCCTCGCCCCGCTCAACCTTTACTGGCGCTACGACCGCGAAACCACGCGGCCCAACCGCCTCGCCCGCGCGCTCTGGCACGCGGTGGATCTCTGGAACCCCTCCACCATCGCCCCGCTCGAAGCCGTGCTGCGCCGCATCCGCCCCGATGCCGTCAACACCCATAACATCGACGGCCTCTCCCCGGCTGTCTGGCAGGTTGCCCGCCGCCACGCACCCGTGGTCCACACCCTGCACGACTGCCACCTGCTCTGCCCGCGCGCCACCATGCAGCGCCGCGACGGCGCCATCTGCCCGCGCCTCTGCCGCCTGTGCGGCGTCTATGCTCTCTACCATCGCGCCTTTCAGAACTCCGTCCAGGTGCTGGCCGCTCCATCGCGCGCGGCTTTGGAACTGCACCGCCGCCACGGCTGGATTGCGCCGCGCGCCGAAGTCATCCGCAACGCCGTCGACGTCGGGCCTGTCGAGCCGCCCGAAATTCCCTCTGCCGCGCCCCTGCGCGTTCTGTTTCTCGCCCGTCTCGAGCGCGAAAAAGGATGCGACACCCTCCTCCGCACGATAGAAGCGCTTGATGAAGCCGCACTCATCGAGTTCCACGTCGCCGGCGGCGGCGCCTACACCCCAGCGATCGGGCAACTTGCGAGCACCAGGCCTCACGTTCGCTGGCACGGCTGGGCGGATGCCGCTGCCCGCCACGCCCTGCTCTCCTCGAGCGACGTCTTCCTGCAGCTTTCCGAGTGCCGCGAAAACGCGCCGTTGGCCCTGATCGAAGCCAGGCGCTACGGCCTCTACCTCATCGGCACGCGCCTCGGCGGTATCCCCGAGGAGATCACGCATCCCGAACTGGGGCAATCGATTCCTCCCTCCTGCCCGCAAGAACTCTCCCGGCTCTTGCGGCTGCTGGCGGATAACAGACAGGCGTTGCGGCGCGCGCGCCGGCGCCGCCTCGAGCACGCCGGTTGCTACGGAACCCGCGAGATGGCGCGGGAGTACCTGAGAGTATTTCAATCCCTTGCGCCTCCGGCTCGAGCGACATCGCCAGCGCGGCCACCAGCCACGGATAAAAGAAGTTGAGGTTCACCCCCAGCAGAAAAGCCAGCGGCTGGAAGCCTGCCGCCGCGATCACCACCGGCGCGGCGCGCCTTTGCCGCGCGCGCGCGAGCGGCCGCACCACGAGCGCCATGAAAAACACCGTCAGCGGAATGCCGAACTCGGCTGCCGAGCCGGCCAGCCCCATGCCCGGCAGGTCCCAGCCATCCACCGCCGGCAGCCCATCCAGGTAGGCGGGGTCGTTCCGCATCAGCGAATAATTTCCCACCCCGATCCCCAGCACCGGGTGAGCCTCGATCATGCGGGGCACGATCAGCATCGCCGCCAGCCGCCCCATCACCAGGCTGGGATCGTTGGGCCTGTAGAACTGCGCCTCGTCGAAGTTCGTGTAGGCGAACATGTAGCCGTAGAGACTGCGCTGAAACCGCGCCGCGAACGCCGCCACCAGCAGCACAACGACGCCCACCAGCACCAGCCCGCGGCGCCCTCCGGAGAGAACCGCCGCCACGGCGCACATCCCGATCAGCGCCAGCAGCCCGGTCTTCGACCCGCTCAACAGCAGCGCCGCAAGCAGAACCGCCACCGCCGCGTAATGCACCGCCGGGCGCCGCGGCCGAGCCACGTGCATCCGCAGCAGCGCTACCGCTACCGCGCTCGCCAGGAAGATGCCATACGGCCCGCCTTCGTTGAACAACCCCCGCGCCCGCGACTCCACGCCGTAGACCAGCGGGTTCGCAACCGAGCCGAACCGGAACAGCATCCATCCCACGACCGAAGCCGCCGCACCCGCGGTAGCCGCGGCCGTGTAAGCGTCCGCCGCCTTTCGGAACAACTCCGGCCGCAACCGCAGGCTCTCCGCCGCCGCGATCATGAAATACGAAACCAGGAACAGCTCGCAGACCCGCGAGAGCGAAAGCACCCCCGGCTGCTTCAGCCACGACGTCTCCGCCGGAGGATGAAACGGCAGCCTCAGCGCCAGCCCGGAGACCACCGCGCACAGCCCCAGAAACACCAGCAGCCCGCTTCCATACCGCCGCCACAGCCCGCCCAACGGCACCCGCATCCCTCCGTAGAGAAACACCGGCGCCGCCGCACACAGCCAGAGGATCTGCGCGATTTCGACCACCTGCACGTCCCCCAGCCGCACCACCGGCATGGTGCTCAGCAGCGCCATCGTCATGAGCCATCGCGCTGAAAGGGGCCGCATCGCCCATCCCGCCGTCACGTCGTCTTGAACGCGGCGCGCCAGATCGCCGGACGCCGCCCGACCCGCCACGCCAGCGAAAGCGTCATCAGCGCCGCCACCGTTACCAGGGCCGCGGCCGCTCCCCGCGCCCCCCAGAAGAACGAGAACGCCGTGCTCAGCGGGATGTTCAGCGCCGTGCACCACACCACCGTCCGGGTCAGCTCCCGATCCATCCCGAACACCAGCATTGTCTGGGCGCCCACAATATTGGCGGAGGCCAGCAGCAGCGGCAGCGGCGCGAGCCACCGCAGCACCGCAATCGACGGCACGAAGCTCTCGCCCCACAGCAGCATTCCCAGGGGCGCCGGCAGCAGAAAGATCGCCGCCGAAGCCGCCCCGGCCAGCAACAGGACGCCCGCAAATCCGCGCCGCATCACCCGCAGGGTCAACTCCGTGGAGCGCTCTTTCAGGTGGCTCAGGTGAGGATAGAGCGCCTGCGCTACCGGCCCCGTACTCGACGCCACCGCGCGGATCACCTTATCCGCCGCGCTGTAGTAACCCACCTCCGTGTTGCCCGCCACCAGCCCCAGCGCCACCGTGGTGGTCGGGAAATGAATCACCAGCGCGGTGTGGGCCACAAACAGGTGCCAGCCTTCCTTCAATACCGCGGGAATCTCCGCGCACATCCGCAGCCGCGGCCTGCCGGGCACCAGCCTGCGCAGCTCCGGAAGCACGACGAGCGCCGCCACAACCGGCACCGCGCCCTGGATGGCCGCCGCCCGCACGGTATGCTCCGGGCTTGCGACCAGCAGCATCAACGCGGGGATGGTGAGCAACCGCGCGGCGGCGTGCGCGAGGGTCACGGTGCGCATCCGCTCCATCCCCTGGAAGAACCACACCGGGCACGCCACCGTCCCCACCACGTTGAGGAACGCCGCCGCGTAGAGCAACGGCGCCTCGCGGAAGCGCGGCGCCAGCAGCACCAACGCGGCCAGCACAGCGCCGGTCGCCAGCAGCACCGCCGTCTTCGCCAACAAGGTGCGCCAGAACGTGCGCGCCAGTTGCTCCGTATCGTCCCGGCAGGAAGCGATCGCCCGCGTGGCGCTCAGGCTGAAGCCGTAGTCGGTGAGCAGGCTCAGGTAGAGCACCACCGCCTGCGCGAACGCCAATCGCCCGAACTGCGCCGGGCCCAGCACCCGCACCAGGTACGGCACCGTCGCCAGCGGCACCGCGTAGTTCATCAACTGCAATACGGAAAGGCTGGCGATGTTCTCCCACAGGCGGCCCGCAGCGCGGTTCATAGAACTCCCACCCGCGCGCCCTTCACCAGCACTACCCCGCAGGCCGCCAGCGCCGCCACCAGACCGCTCGCCAGCACAATCGGCACGCGCGGAGGCCAGCTCTTCTTTTGCGGCGCCACAGCCCCGTCCACTACCTGCACCAGCGGCGCCGACCGCGCTTCATCGATGCGCGCCACTTCGTACTGCCGCGCCAGCAGCTCGTAGAGCATCTCGTGGTACTTCAAATCGCGCAGCCGCCGGAGGTACTCCAGGCTCGCGGCCGGTAGCTTGTCGGTCGGCAGCATCAGGTCGTCCCCGCCGCTGCCCGCCTTCAACTTCTCCAGTTGCCCCCGCAGCGCCGCAAGCTCCCGCTCGACGATTTGAAGCTGCGGATTTTCCGCCGTGGCCCAGGTGCGCATGCTCTCCAGTTGAACCTCACGGCTGGCGATCTCCGCGCGCAGTTGCGCGCCCGCCCGCACCAGCGCCTCCGCCTGCCCCGCCGGCACCACCAGACCGCTCGACTGCTGCGCGTTCTTGAGCGCCACCTCGGCGTCCGCCAGCGACGCCTTCGCCTTCGCCAGTTCCTCCTCGAACAACATCCGCCGGCGCGTGGCGGCGGTGAAGGCCAGCCGCGAGGTCAGCTTGTAAAGCTCCTCGATGTAGCCGTTCGCCAGTCTGGCGGCGCGCTCCGCATCGCGATCCTCGACGGTCACCCGGATCAGCAGGTCCCGCCCGGTGCTGATCTCCGACCGCCGCGCAAGTTCCCTCCGGGTCTCGTCCATGGTCTTGTGGCCGTACAGGCGCGTGAGTTCAAACCGCTCGATCAGGGCATCGGCGATGGTGCGGCTCTTGAGCACCCCTATGTAGAGGTCCGCCGGATTTCTCCAGAACCCCGCCGCGCTCACCACCGCGCCGAGCGCCCCCGCGCTCCCCATCCCCGCCGCTCCGCCCGGCGGCAGCGCGGGAGAGAACTGCTCCAGTTGCGGCGGCAGAATGACGGCTTCAGCCTCGTACAGCGGTGGAACCAGCAGCACGATCCCCGCGGCAAGCGCCATCCCCACAAGCGCCGCCGCCGCAATCAGGCGCTTCCGCCGCCCCAGCACGCCCGCCGCATCCAGCAGCGATACCTCGTCCCGCTCGACCCGCGTTTCGATCGCCGATGCCATACTCTCACCGCAAGACGTTCACGGCGGCGGCGCCCAACCCGAACTGCGCAAACACCATCGACCAGTCCTGCAGCCCCTTCAAGAACGTCGTCTTGTTGATGGCGTCGGGCACGACTAGCGTGTCCCCGGGAAACATCGGCAGGCTCTCCAGCCCGCGGCCGAACAACTCCCCCGCCCAGGACTTCCCGATCACCGACCCATCCGCCCGGATCAGAAAGACCGAGCGCCGGTCTGCCGACCGCGTCGGCCCTCCGGCCTTCCGCAGGTAATACCCCACCGGCTTGCCCTCCTCGTAAAGGAACGACGTGCCGTTGTAGACGCTCCCCACGACGCTCACGAAGGACGGCGAACTCGGCACCGTGAACACGTCCCCATCCTCGAGCGGCAGATCCGGCAGGCTCTCCACTCCGGAAGCGTGGGGGTCCAGTCCCAGCACGATGCGCCCCGTGGCCCGGATGCGGCGCAGCTTCTCCACCAGTTCCCTCTGCCCGCTCACCTGGTGCACCGCAGCCGTAGTCGTCTCCGGCGAAACGATGGATCCGAAGACATTGGCCGACGACGCCGCTACCTGCCGCTCCAGCGAGTTCACCAGGTCGTCCAGCCGCTGCTGCTGATCGATCCGGCTCGACTCCCGTATAAACTCCGATCCATACAGGTATGCCTGCGCCGTCAACCCGCCGGCGCGCTTTACCAGCTCGCGCAGCGTCTGCCCGGGCTGCACGCTATACACTCCGGCCGATTCGAACTCGCCCTCCAGCCGCACATACCTGGTCTGTAAACGTTGCGGCACCTTCATATCCGAGGTGGAAAACACCGTCACCACGTCCCCCGGTTCGAGCGGCAGGTTTTCCGCCTCGTCGCCTTCGAGCACCGCTTTGCCCAGCCGAAACGGCACCAGCTTCGTCCTCAGGTCCAGCGGGTTCAGCCGCTCGACCACCGCGTAGCTCCAGTTGATTTCGAGCGGGCTGCGTTCCGGCCGGTTCTTCGCCGCCGGTTCCTCCTCCGGCTCCAGCGCGGCTCCGATGGCCCGCGGCGCCGCGCGCGCCTGCGGCGGCACAACCGGCGTCCGCCCCGGATAGACCAGGCTCGCCAGCTTCACCTCGGAGGCGTCCTCGGACTCGCTCCTGCCAGCGGGCGGCTCCGCCTCGAAGTTCTCCTGCCGCCGCTCCCGGGGCGCCAGCCGGTTCCTGGCCAGCCAGTAATCGCGCCCCAGCAGCACCCGCGCGTCGGGAATCAAGTCGCGGATCCGCATCCCCGGGCGCCACGGCACCCGCACAGGGTCCGCCACGTTGCCCCGCAGCGTCACGGCGTTTTCGAACTTCGGAACAATCGGCAGGATGTTGACGATGTCGCCGTTCTCTAAAGGCGTGTTGCCCGGGTCCTCGAGCGTCGCCCGCATCACCCGCCGCGCGGAATCTTCAATGCGCTCGATGAATACGCTCTGCTTCGCGGCCACCGGCGTCAGCCCGCCTGCCAGCCGCAGCGCATCCTCCAACGTGGCGCCGGGCCGGACTTCGTAGATCGCCGGCGTGTTCAAGCTGCCGATCAAAGCCACCTGCGGCCCCACCGGCGGAATGTAGATCACGTCCCCCGGCAGCAGAGCGCTATCGCCCGTCCGGTCTCCCCGCACCAGTAAGTTGTAGAGATCGAACTCCCCGATGGTCTTCCCGCCGCGCCGCAACCCGATCCTGCGCATCGATCCCGACGGCGCCGGACCGCCGGAAGCAAACAGCGCATTCACCAGGGTTGCCAGCGAACTCACCGTGTAGACGCCCGGCCTCCGCGCATGCCCCATCACGTAGACCTGAATCGACCGCAACTGCCCCATCGCCACGCTCAGATCGAAGTTGTGATACACGCGCGCAATGGCGTTCCGGATGGCCGCCTGCGCCTCCGCAAAGGTCATACCCGCCACCCGGACTTCCCCTACTTGCGGGATGTAGATAGCGCCGTTTCTGTCCACCACCGGGGAGACCCGCAGATCGATCTGTCCCCACCCCCGAAACAGGAGTTGATCGCCCGGCCCCACCGCGTAATCGGGCGTTACTGGAATGCCCTCTACCGGTGCGAAGGTGCTGGGCACGTCCTCGAATAACTCGGCCCCGAAGATCGGCAGCCGCTTTCCCGTGGCCTGCTCGACAAAGCGCTGGAACTCGCTCGGCGGCGGTGGCAGCCTCTCCCGCCGCGCCAGCTCATCGCCGCGGCCCTCGAAGCGCCGCTCCTCTGCGCGCCGGCTCCGCGGCGCTTCACCATCGCGAATCACCGGAATGCGCGAGCCGAACGCCTCGAGCCGCTCCGGTTCCGTCAACGCCTGCGCCCTGCAAAACGGATCCTCCGCGCTGCCGGGCAACCCGCAATCTCGATCTTCCGCACCGGCCGCCGCCCCCAACCAGGCGAGAGCGGCGGCGATCCTGATCCAGTGTTTCCAGCTCACCTTGCCTCTCCCATGGCCTGCACGGGCATGCGAATGGCCGCCTCGGGCTGCTCCGGCTCCACGGCCTCCAGCCCGATCACCTTCCGCATCCTCTCTCCGAAACGCTTCTCGGAAAACCGGGCGGCCCACGATTGCAGCCTGGCCGGCTGCACCAGCGTCTCCGCCCGCTCAAACCGGGCCACCGCCTCTCCCAACCCCTCCTCGCCCGGCTCCTCGTAAAAGATCCCGCCCACCGTATCGCCCGGCGGCACGCTCTCCAGCACCCCGCCCCTGCCCAGGGCGATCACGGCCTTCCCGCTGGCCATCGCCTCCACCGCCACCATGCCGAAGTCTTCCTCTCCCGGCATCAGCAGCGCCCGGCACCGGCTGTACAGCGCCCGCAGTTCCTCGGTGGAAACCCGCCCGCAGAACTCCACGTTCCGGCCCGCCATCCGCTTCAACGCCCTGTACTCCGGACCCTCCCCCACCACCTTCAGCCGCCGCCCGCTGCGCGAGAAGAAGCGCACCGCGTCGGCCACCCGCTTATACGCCACCAGCTCAGAAACCACCAGGTAGTGATCCGCCGGCGGCTTCCAGCAGCACTGCTCCACCGCCACCGGAGGATAGATCACCTCCGAAGCCCGCCGGTAAGTCTTCCAGATCCGCCGCTGCACGTTCCGGCTATTCGCTACAAACTCGTCCACCCGCGCCGCGGCGCTGTAGTCCCACATCCGTAGCGGGCAGGCCAACGCCGCCAGCGCCGCCCGCTTCCACGTGCTATGTGTCCAGTCGTGCAGATAGGAAGGATATAACTCCCATAAGTACCGCATGGGCGAATGGCAGTAGCACACGTGCCGCGTCCCCGAAGACGCCAGCACCCCCTTGGCCGGTCCCGACTCGCTCGTGATCAGCAGATCGTAGCCCCGCAGGTCGAAGCTCTCGAGCGCCAATGGGAACAGCGGCAGCAGCGAGCGATAGTAACGGCGCAGCGGATTCAGAAACGATGCCTTCACCACCCGCGAGCGAATCAGCGGCGATACACGCTCCGGGTCGTAGAACAACGTGTAGATATCGGCATCCGGAATCAGCCGGCAGATCGCCTCCAGCACCTGCTCTCCGCCCCGCATCGTCAGCAGCCAGTAATGTACAATGGCCGTTCGCATAGGATATCTATCCATGGCGCCCTTCCGTTCTGATGTAAGTGTACGGCGGTTGTTCTTACACGCAACTTGCCGCACCGTGAAATAACAGAACTTTTACAACGCCGTTGCGCCGGCCCTTTTACAAGTTATTTACATATCGGTGATGACGCGCGCGGGCCGCCCCGGTACTCTCGGGCTGAATGAACGCGAACAGGCCGAGGACCGCTACCGAACCCGAGGATCCGCTGCGCTGCGCGGTTCCGCTGCCCTGCCGGAGGGAGTTCTATCCGCACGGCTTCCCGATGCGGCTGAGCACCAACTCGGGCGCCGTGCTCAGCGCCGCCGAAGAGATCTGGGGCGACATGCCGCGACGCTTCGAGGAACCACCCATCGAGGTCGCCTGCCTGGTCGCCGGAGCCGGCGCCGGCCTCCCGCCGTTCCCCACCGTGCGGGCCCGCCGCCATCTCCTCACTTCCATCTCCGACGTCGAGAACCATCTCGCCTGTGATCTCGCCGACGGCGCGGCCTCCATCTGGGTCACCGAAACCGTCGCCCGGAACCCGGAGTTCCTGCGCTATCACTTTCTCGAAGCGGCGGTCTACTCTCTGCTCGACACCCGCCACCTGGTGGCGGTGCATGCCGCCTGCATCGCCCTCGACGGCCGCGGGGTGCTGCTGGCGGGCGCTTCCGGCGCCGGCAAGACAACCCTTGCGTACGCCTGCGCGCGCCGCGGCTGGGTCTACACCGCCGACGATGCCAGCTTCATCGTCCGCCGCAGCGCCGCCCGCAAGGTGCTCGGCAACCCCAGGGTCTTCCGCTTCCGCGATACCGCCGGCCGCCTCTTCCCGGAGTTCGCCGGCCGGAAACACAGCCGCCGCGGCAACGGCAAGCCCACCGTCGAGGTGCTCACCGCCGCGCTGCCCGCCATTCGCACCTCCGGCGAAGCGGAAATCCACCACGTGGTCTTCCTCGACCGCCGGGAAGAGATGGGTAAGGCCGCCACCCTCATGCCTCTCCAGCCGGAAGAGGTCTACAGCCGTCTCCTGTGGAATCCGTGGCCTCCCGAAATTCCCGGTGGAGAAGAACGCCTCGCGGCCATCCGCCGCATCTCGTCCGCACCCGGCCACGAGTTGACCTATCGCGACCTCGACGCCGCCATCCAGCGGCTCGAAGCGCTCATTCGAGGTTCATTATGAGAATCGCACTGCTACTGCTTGCCCTGGCGCCGCTTGTCGAGGGCCAGATCTCCTCCGGCGCCATCTCCGGGCAAATCGTCGACGAATCCGGCGGCGTCATGCCCGGTGTTGCGGTCACCGCCACCCACGAGAATACGGGTTTCAGCCGCTCCACCGCTACGGACGCGTACGGCGTCTACAGAATCGCGGGCCTCACGCCCGGCGCGTACACCATCCGCGCCGAAAAGCCCGGTTTCCGCACCGGCGTGGCCTCTTCAATCCAGGTCGAAGTCAACCAACACGCGCGGCTCGACCTCAGCCTCCGCATTGGCGAGGCACGCGAGCTGGTGGCCATCACGGAGCGCGTCTCCCAGGCCGACACCGAGAGCAGCGCCATCAGCTACCGCCTCGACGCCCGCACCTCCACCGCGCTGCCGCTCGACGACCGCAGCGTGGCTTCGCTAGTCACTCTCGGCCCCGGAGCCATCCCCCGCCATCTCGGCGGCTTCGTCCACGACGCCCACAACGAAATCCAGCAGGGCTCCCGCGGCGCGGTGGCGGTCAACCCACCCATCAATGGCGCGCGCTCCACCATGAACTCCGCCGTGCTCGACGGCGCCTACAACACCGACCCCAACACCTTCGCCACCGTCATCACCCCGCCCATGGAGTCCGTCCAGGAGTTCCGCATTCAGAGTTCTCTCGCGCCGGTGGCCTTCGCGCAATCGGGCGGCGGCGCCGTCGACGTGGTCACCAAGTCCGGCGGCCTCACCTTCCACGGCAGCGCCTTCGAATACCTGCGCAACGAAGCCACCGACGCCCGCAACTACTTCGACGACCCCGCCCTGCCCCGCTCGCTCTATCGCCGCAACCAGTTCGGCGGTTCGCTCGGCGGCCCGCTGCCCTGGCGCCGCTCCTTCTTCTTCACCTCCTACGAAGGCTTGCGCGGCAAATCGGCCAGCTCGCAGGTGCAACTGGTCCCGCCGCCGGAACTCCGCGCGGGCGACTTCCGCGGCCGCAACACGATCCACGATCCCCTCAACCTCTCTACCTCCGGCGCCCGCCTTCCCTTCGCCGAAAACGTCATCCCCGCCAACCGCATCGACCCCATTGCCACCCGCTTTCTCACCGAATACGAGCCGCTGCCCAACCGCCCCGACCCTCAGCGCAACTATCTCGACACGACTCCCAGCACCGACACCGACGACCTCGTCACCGGCCGCATCGACCACCAGTTTCCCGATAGCGGACTGCTCTTCGTGCGGTACACCCTCAACGAAGAGCACGGCGGAGCAGGGCGCTTCCCGCTCCGCCCCACTTCGGAAAAGATTCGCGCGCAGCAGGCCGTCGTCGGCCACACGCGCGGCGGCCCCTCCTGGAACAGTGAGCTGCGCGCTTCCTTCACCCGCCTGCGGATGTTCAACATCCCCCTCAGCGCCTTCCAAAAAGACGTGGCGCGCGAGCTCGGCATCCTCGATCCGCCTTCCGACCCCTTCACCTTCGGCCTGCCCTTCTTCTTCCTGGCGAACTTCTCCACCCTCACCGACGATCCCACCCGGCCGCAGGTGCAGCGCGACAACACCTGGGCCGTCTCGGAAAACCTTTCGCTGGTGCGCGGACGCAGCACCTTCCGCGCAGGCTTCCAGTGGATGCACTTCCAGCTCAACTACCGGCAGAGCAATAACGTTCGCGGCCGCTACATCTATAGCGGCGCTTTCACAGGCGATGGCGCCGGCGCCGGCGTGGGCGACGCCCTGGCCGACTTCCTGCTCGGATATCCCCAGTCTACCCAGCGCACCGTCGGCAACTCCCAGGCCTATCTACGCCGCCGGGGCTACAGCTTCTTCCTGCAGCACGACTGGCGCGCCACCAACTCCCTCTCGCTCACCGCAGGGCTGCGCTACGAATATCTCTCGCCCTACACCGAGGCGCGTTCCAGTCTCCTCAACCTCGACTATTCCACGCTGCCTGCGCCGCCGCGTCTGGTCAACATCGAGCGGGCGCACGATCCCAACCGCCTGAACTTCTCCCCCCGGGTGGGCCTCGCCTGGCGACTCCCCTGGCTCTCCACGCCGCACGGCAACACCATCTTCCGCGCCGGCTACGGCATCTACTTCAGCCCTGAAATGGCGCTCGAAAGCTACCACCTGGTACTGAACGGCATCCGCAACGAACTCAACTCCACCACGGGCCTCGACGTGCCCGTCCTCACTACCCGCGACGGCTTTCCCTCGACCGCCGGCACAGGCTTCCCGAGCTACTTCGGCCTGGACCGCAACCTGCCCACACCCTACGTCCAGCAATGGAATGCCGGTTTCCAGCACGAGTTGCCCGCGAGCGTCCTGCTCGAAGCGGCATATGTGGGCAGCACGGGCGTGCACCTGGGCCGCTCCCGGCGCTTCAACACCGCCCTCCACACCGAAACCGGCGAGAACCTCGATCCCCGCCCCGGCGACCTGCAAGCCAACCGCACCTTCCCCAGCCTCGGCCCTATCTTCCAGATCCAGCACCTCGCCAACTCGTCCTATCACTCCCTGCAGCTCAAAACGGAGAAGCGTTTTCAGAAGTCCCTGACCTTCCTGGCCAGCTTCGTCTGGTCCAAGACCATCGACGACGCCTCCACCATCGTCCCCACGATCTTCGATAGCGGCGGAGCGCAGGACGAGCGCGACCTGCGCCGCGAGCGTGCCCTGGCTGCCTTCCACGTCGGCCGCCGCGTGAGCGCCGGCTTCGTCTACGCCCTGCCCGCGCCCGCCGGACTGGGCCCCCTGCTCCGCGGCTGGCAGATGAGCGGCGTCGTTACCCTCCAGGACGGCAGGCCGCACGACCCCCTCTACGTCTCCACCGACACAGCCAACGCCGGCACCTTCACCCGCCCCGACATCGTCCCCGGCCAGAAGGTCGCGCTCCCCGCCTCCCAGCGCACGCCCGAGCGCTGGTTCAACACCGCCGCCTTCACCGCGCCTCCGCTCTTCCGCTTCGGGAACGCCGGGCGCAACATCATCATCGGACCGGGCAGCCACGTCGTCGATCTGGCCCTCCACAAGCGCTTCCGGCTCACCGAAGGCGCCACGCTCGAGTTCCGCGCCGAGAGCTTCAACCTCTTCAACCGCCCGAACCTCGACTACCCCGATCCTTACCCGGACCAGGGACCCTTCTTCGGGCGAGTCCTGCTCAGCGGGCAG
>JAWLGN010000115.1:0-16092 GCA_041685075.1 Bryobacteraceae bacterium | reverse complement strand
GGCCGCGGCTAAATGGCACGCCAGCAGTACGATCACGGCCGGCGGCTCCACAACGCTCGCCGGCCGACACGTGCCCTGAGAGCGAGAGGTATGGCAGGGTCGATCATCTTCCGGATATCAGCGGAACAGAACCGTTATCGATTGCGCCGCTCGCCGACTGTAGGCAAACGGCGCGGAACGTACGCACGCGGCCTCTTCTGATCCGCTCCTCGCGCGGCAGGCGCAGTGCATGCGGCGGCAGCGGAGAGCCGCTCGAAACCGCCGCTGGATGAGGCGCAAGCGGTTTGCCAGCTTACCCCCAAGTATGGCAAATACGCCAGAACCGGTTCAACCGTGGGTAGGGCTACAATGACTCCGATGACTATGCGCCGCATCACACTCCTGTGTATTGCGTTGGCCGCCCCCGCCGCATGGGGCGCCGAGTTCCGGTCCGCCTGGCCGGTGAGCGCCGAGCGCGTATGGGTGGGTCCCGAATACTGGGCCAACCCGCTGCAAGACTGGCGAATCGCCGGTGGCCGCCTGGAGTGCGGGCGCAGCGGCGTGAACCGCAACGTGAACCTTCTCACCCACCAGCTCGGCTCCGCTCCGGGCGGCTTCGCCTTGCGCGTGCGCCTGGGCCGGATGCCCGACGATAATCCCAACCCGGATGGCTGGGCGGGCTTTCGCATCGGCATCCGGGGCGAACTGAACGACTACCGCGACAGCGTGCTGCGCGGCCGCGGCATCGACGCCGGCGTGACGACGGGCGGGCGCCTGGTGATCGGCAAGGCCGTTCTATCCGCCGGCGCGCCGCTGGCGACCGGGGACCTGGAACTGGCCCTCGATGGTCGTCCCGCCGGCGGGAGCTACGAGCTTACGCTGCGTGCATTCGACGCCCAAGGCAAGCTGCTCGCCGAGCATCGCCAGAGCGTTCCCGGCGACCTCGCGGGCAATCTCGCGCTGGTTTCGAGTGGCGGCGCCCCCGGCGATCCCGCGGCGCAGAACTCCTACCGCGCCGGCCCGGAGAGGCGCGGCCCGCGCTTCTGGTTCGCCAACTGGCGCATCTCCGGCGACAAGGTCGAAGCCCACCCCGGCCAGGCCTGGGGCCCCATTCTCTGGGCGCAGTACACCCTCAGCAAGGGGGTCATGAAAATGACCGCCCAGATGCCGCCCGTGGGCCCGGCCGATAGCGACCTGGTGCGCCTCCAGGTCCGCGAGGGCGCCGGCTGGAAAACCATCGATGAGGAACGCATCCACACCCTGGCCCGCACCGCTACGTTCCGCATTCCCGACTGGGACGCCACGCGCGATAGCCCCTACCGCCTGGCCTATACCCTCGACGGCCAGGACCATTACTGGGAAGGCACCGTGCGCCGCGACCCCGTCGACCGCGACACTATCGTGGTGGCGGGCTTCTCCTGCATGATGGACACAGGATTTCCCAACACCCGCATGGTGCGGAATGTGCGCTACCAGAACCCGGACATCCTGGTCTTCACCGGCGACCAGATCTACGAGAACGTGGCCGGCTTCCGCATCGAGATCGAGCCGGTGGAGATTGCGGCGCTCGACTATCTGCGCAAGTGGTACCTGCATGGCTGGACCTGGGGAGACCTCATGCGCGACCGACCCACCGTCTCGATGCCCGACGACCACGACGTCTATCACGGCAACCTGTGGGGCGCCGGGGGCCTCAAGACCGACCTCGCAAACCATGCCCGCGGCGGCTACCGCATGCCGGCCGAATGGGTGAAGATGGTGGAGCGCACCCAGACCAGCCACCTTCCGGATCCCTATGATCCGCGCCCTGTGGAGCAGGGGATTGGAGTTTATTACACCGAACTGCGCTACGGGCGCATCAGCTTCGCGATTCTGGAGGACCGCAAGTTCAAGTCCGGTCCGCGGGGCCTGGTGCCCCCCACGGGCGGGCGGCCCGACCACGTCACCGACCCCAACTTCGACCGCCGCGCCTTCGACCCGCCCGGCGCCCAGTTGCTCGGCGAACGCCAGCACCGCTTCCTCCGCCAGTGGGTGGCCGACTGGCGCGAGAGCGACATGAAGGTGGCGATCAGCCAGACGATTCTGGCCAACGCCACCAGCTATCACGGCCAGGACCATACGTTCCTGGTGGCGGACCTGAATTCTAACGGCTGGCCCGCCTCCGCGCGCAACGCCGCGCTGCGCGAACTGCGCCGCGGCTTCGCCTTCATGCTGGCCGGCGACCAGCACCTGACCTCCGTCATCCACCACGGCGCCGACGACTGGGAGGACTCCGGCTACAGCTTCTGCGTCCCCGCCATCAACGTCGGCTATCCGAGGAGTTTCCGGCCCCAGACGCCGGGGGAGAATCGCGCGCCGGGCGCCCCCTACTATACCGGCCGGTTCCGCGACGGTCTCGGCAACCGCGTCACCATCCAGGCCCTCGGCAATCCCGAGGAGCAGTTGCGCAAGCCGCCGCTCGAGTTTTTGCATGACAAGGCTTCCGGTCACGGCATCGTGCGGCTGCACAAACCCAGCGGCAAGATCACGATCGAGAGCTGGCGGCTGCTCTCCGATCCGCAAAACGATCCGGCGGGCGGGCAGTTCCCCGGTTTCCCCGTCACCATCCGGATGGAGGATAACTACGGCCGAAGGGCGGTGGCCTGGCTGCCGGAGATCCGGGTAAGCGGCATGGAGAACCCGGTTGTCGAGGTGGTGGATGAAGCCGACGGCGAACTGGTCTATGCGCTGCGCGTCCGCGGCCGGTCCTTCCGCCCCAAGGTCTTCCGTCCAGGCACCTATACGGTGCGGGTGGGAGCGCCCGAAACCGGCAACGTCAAGACCTTCGCCAAGGTGGCGGCGGGAGCGGGCGGCGGCGTGCTGAACGTGGCATTCTAACGACGGCCGCCGCGGGCCGGCCTCCGCAGCGAGGGGGGCGGCGGCGCTCCATCCCCAGGGAGAGCTGCCTTCAGCGGGCGGGAGGCGATCTTCGCAACGATATCGACGGCCGCTTCCGGGTCGAAGCCCGCGGCCCGCAGATAGTCCGCGGCCAGAGTGTCGGCTTCCTGCTCGAATTGCTGCCGTTGCGGCTGGAGCCCGAGGGGGACGTAGAAGCCGCTGAGCGGGCAGGCGCCTAACCAGCCACCTTGGTGAATGATCACCAGCGGCGCCTCGGGCGGCCTCGCTGGAAGCCTCCCCGGCTGGCCTTTGAGGCTGTGGCGCGCCGCGATATGCGCTATCTGGTGTGCCAGCAGGGCGGCCAGTTCGGCCTCGGTCTCCGCGCGTGCGGCAGCCCCGGCGCTGATGTAGATGTAGCCGCCGGGAAGACCCCCGGCCACCGGGTCGGAGGCGCCCAGAAGCTCGAAGGTCAGGGGAGGCATCCCGGCGGCCTGCGCCAGACGCTCGCCCAGGCGGGCCAGGCGTTCCCGGGCCTCCGCGTCGCGCGAAAGCGTGTACTCCCGCTTGACTTCCTCCGCCAGCACCTTGCCCATCGCGATCTCTTTTTCACTGAACGAGATATCGGCGGCGGTCAACAGGCCGGCCGCGCACAGGAGCGCCGCGTATCGCAAAGTACACCTCCTCGGCTACAGGGATGCGCACGGCCCTCCCGCCGTTACTCCGCCCTCAAGCCCCGGGCGATGTCGTCCGATATGAGAGACGAGGCTCGAATGTTTCCAGATCTGCTGATAGTCGACGACTCGCTGGCGATTCGCAAGATTCTGCAACGCACGCTCCGGCAAGCCGGATTCAACCTGGGCAACGTATACGAGGCAGGCGACGGCCTGGAGGCGCTGGCAGTGCTCCGGTCGCACAAAGTGGGGTTGATCCTGACCGATATGAACATGCCCAACATGGACGGGCTGCAGTTGCTCGGCCAGGTGAAGGCCAACGACGAGTGGAAAGACGTCCCTGTCTTCGTTATCAGCACCGAGGGCGGCCAGAGCAAGGTTATCGAGGCGGTCCGGCTGGGGGCCTCCGGATACCTGCGCAAACCTTTTACTGCCGACCAGATCAAAGGCAGGCTGGAGAAATACCTTGGGTAACGGAGCTTTGGTGGATAACAGCAACCCGTCATCGGGATTGGTCCTGGACCGGGACGAGATCGTGCATAACGTTACGGCGGCGTGCCAGGAGGTCTTCACGACCATGCTGGGAATCGAGGCCACACCGGGCGAGCCGTACGTGCAGAAGAACGTGCTGGGGTCGGCGGCGGGTGTTATGTCGCTGATCGGGCTGGCCGGTACGTGGACGGGCGCGGGCAGCATCATTTGCAGTCCCGAGTGTGCCTGCCGGTTGGCCTCTCGCCTCCTGATGACGGAGTACCAGTCGGTGGACCACGAGGTGCTCGATGCCGTGGCGGAGCTGACCAACATGATCGTGGGCAGCTTCAAGACCCTGGTGGAATCGCGCACGGGCCCGCTGGGGCTGAGCATCCCCTCGGTGGTCTACGGGCGCAACTTCAACTTCCGCAACGGCGCAGACGAGTGGACCGTGGTTCCGTTTTTCAGCGACGACGAGCAGATCGAGATCCGGGTCTGCCTGGCGCCCAGCCGTGCGCAGAACAAACCCGGTCCCGGCGACTAGGCGGGGCAACCACCGGCGCCTCCGTGCTCCCACTGCGTTGAACCGGCCCGGTCCCGGCGACTAGGCGGGGACCGAGGCAACCACCGGCGCCCCCGTACCCACAACCGCGTTGAACCAGCCCGGTCGGGCGACTAGCCGGGTCCGCGGCTCATGTCGCCGGCTGCGGCTCCGTGTCCTCTGCAGGCTCGGTGCCTGGCGATGCCGCCTCTGCCGCGAAGCCGCGTTGAACGTCCGCGCGCCTGTTGCGTGGGACCGAGTCGGTATCCTGATCCACCCGGCTCTCCACCAAAAAGCCGCGCTTGATCCCGGTGCTCACCACCTGCCCCCGGAACTTGGCTCGCTGGTTGAATAGCAAATCCGCCGAGGCGTCCATCGGTACGTCCAGGATGACGATGTCTCCCACCTCGAGATCCAACAGGTCCTGTACGTTCAGCGGCGCACCCGGCAGAAACGCCTCCACCTCCAGCAGGGAGCGCTGGAACAGGCGCAACCGCTCGAGTTGCTCCTCCTCTCCCGCCACCTTTTTGTAGGACTTGTTGTGGTCGAACTTCTCCCGCAGCCGGGTCGCCGTCAAGGAGTTCATCCCGATGTTCATCATCCCCACGTTCTCGCCCACCCGGACCTCGATGGCCACGGCAACCACTCCATCGTTGGGTGCCAGAACGCGAAAGACCTGCGGGTCCGACTCCTGGCTGTCCACCTCGAAATCCACCTCGTGCACGGTCCGCCAGGCCGCCTTCAGGTTGGTCAGAATCAGCCGGATGAGGCCATCGAGCACGCTCTGTTCGATTTCGGTGAGCTTGCGGTTGAGCTGGGTGGGTTGTTTGGCATGGCCCCCCATCAGGATCTCCACCACCGCGGAGCAGACCGAAGGGCTCAGCTCGAGCACCGAGAGTTCGCCGAAGGGCTGCACCCGCATGCTGACCAGGCAGGTGGGGGAAGGCAGGCTCTCCAGGAACTCCGCATAGGCGATCTGCTCCACCGAAATGATGTTGATCACTACGTAATCCCGCAGGTAGGCGGAAAAGGCGATGGTCAGGTCGCGGGCGAAGTTCTCGTAGAGGTTCTGGATGGCCTTGACCTGCGGCTTGGGGATGCGGTCCGAGCGCCCGAAGTTGTAGAGCACCGGTACCCGCAGTTCCTCGCCGGTGCCGGTGGCGCTGAATACGGCGTCGATTTCCTCTTGGGTGAGGGTGCGTTCCAAACCTTATAGATCGGCGGATGGCGGAGAAACCTTAGCGCTGGAATCGCCAGCGGCGCAAGGGAGGCAGGGAACCGGCGGCGGCCAGGGCGGCGGCATAGCCGGGCGGTGCGGGCAGGGCTGTTAGGGTAAACCCCTCCACGCGCCAGGGTCCGGCGGCGGCCGGATCCACCGGCACCGCGAAGGAGGAAAGGGGGCGGGAGAGACCGTCGCCGGAGGCCTTGAGAAGCGCCTCTTTACGCGTCCAGCAGGCGAAGAACGCCGCTTCGCGCTGCTCCGGCGGCAGGCCCCGGAGGGCGGCGCACTCGGCCGGGGCGAAGAAGCGCGCGGCTATGGCCTCGGCATGCGCCAGCGGGCGGATTCGCTCGATATCCACCCCCACTTCGATTTCGTGCGCTACCGCCACCAGCGCCGCTGGACCGCTATGGGAGAGATTGAAGCGCCAGGCGGCGGGAGGGTCGAGCGCCGGCTTGCCCTTTTCCCCATAGGCCAGCGCCACGCTCTCCGGCGGCGCTCCGGTGTAGCCGGAAAGAATCTCCCGCAAGGCCTCGTGGTGGTGGATGTACTCGGCGCGGTGGCGCTCGAAGCGGAAGCGCGCGGCGCGTTCCCGTTCGGCCGCCGAGAGCGCATGGGCGACGGGGCGATCGCCCTCGGGCATCATGGCCAGCCACACGTGCACGGCATCCGGCTGCCAGGGGAGGCCGCCCGCGGGCGGGCGCCAGGCGTCCATGGACTCAGTTGCGCTGCGCCACCCGCAGATCGTCGAGCAGCGCCTGCGCGGTGGGCAAGCTTTCAATCGCCATGCTCACGAGCCGGTCGTCCTCGACGTGCATCCGCTCGGCAGCCCGCCGGTCGTAGGCCCGCTGGTACATCTCAAAGCGCAGTTGCTCTTCCACCCACTGGCGGTTCTCTTCGAACTCGGCGTCGGTGAGGGTGATGCCCCTCTGCGGCAGAAACTCCTTGAACCGCAGCAGATCCTCCTCGCCCGGCTTCCAGTCCGGGGGCAGCTTGGGGGTGCGCCCGCCGAAGTAACGGTTGGCGAAGTGGAAGAATGCCAGGCGGCCGAAAACGCGCCGCTGGAAGGCGGTGGGCTTGGGCGGTTCGTACTTCTCGTCGGGTGCGATGCCGTTGCCGCCGTAGACGGTGCGGCCGGCGTCGGTGCGCTTCTCGTCCTTGATGTTGCGCGACTCGCCGCGGCGATAGGCGTAGTCGAAGAAGGACATGTGCTCGTAGTCGCGCTGGATGAGCCGCCCGCTGGGAGTGTAGTAGCGGGCGATGGTCAGCAGCAGGGCGGCGCCTTCGGAAAGCGGGTACTGCGCCTGCACCAGTCCCTTGCCGAAGGTGCTTTCCCCGATCACCCAGGCGCGGTCGTGGTCCTGCAGCGCGCCGGCCACGATTTCGGCGGCCGAGGCGGAGAAGCGGTTCACCATCACCACGATGGGGTAGGTGCGATGGGCCGCCTGGCCGTGCGCGCGGAAGACCTGCTCGGCCGAGGCGCGCCCGCGGTGCGAAACCACCGTTTGGCCCTTCTGGAGGAAGCGGCCCGCCACCGCCACCGATTCGCTTACCAGCCCGCCCTGGTTATCCCGCAGATCGAGCAACAGGCCCTTGATGTTGTCCTCGCCCAGTTCCTCGAACTTCGCCTCCACCTCCTCGCCGGTGTTCTGGTTGCTGAAGGAGCGGATGCGCAGGTAGGCAATGCCCGGTTTGAGCCAGAAGCCGTCCACGTCGGTGCGCGAGATGCCGTCGCGGGTGATGTTGAACGAGATGGGCTCCTCGACGCCCTCGCGGGCAACCGCCAGATGCACCTGGGTGCCGCGCGGGCCTTTCAGCCGGTCGGCCGCCTGGGAGGAATCGAGCCCCTTGGCGCTCTGGTGGTCGATTTCGACGATCACGTCGCCGCGGCGTACGCCGGCGCGCAGAGCCGGGGAGCCCGGGAACGGTTCGGTGACGATCACCGAGGGACCGTCCATGCTGATCTCCATGCCCACGCCGTAGTAGTGCCCCCGCTGGTCCTGCTGGAGCAATTGGTAGGTCTTGGGGTCCAGGAAATTGGAGTGCGGGTCGAGGGTGCGCAGCATGCCCTGGATGGCGCCGTGATAGATGATCTGGTCGGGAGAGACCGGATCGGCGAAGTGCTCTTCCACTAACGCGTAGACTCGGGCAAAGGACTCCAGGCTGTGGCGCAGGTCGGATTCCGTTGCCCGCCCCGCGCCGGTCTGCGGCGCCGGATGGCAGAGGACTGCCGCGATCATTAAACAGAGAATGCGTATCCGGACCATCGGCTCACTCTCCCGAGAGCGGGTTAGCTAACAAAATAGCAGTTTTCACAGGGCAGGGGAGAAGCGAGGCGGGAGAGTTGCGCCTGTCGGCGGCGGGGAAGTTCTTACTGGTGCGATATTACACGCTGGTGGGCTGCTCTCCGGCGTTGGTGCCCACCGGGCGGCCCAGGCGCATCTCCTTCCAGTCGTAGGCCAGGCGCTGCCCGCAGTCAAAACACACCACATAGGTGGCTGCGCCATCCCGGGGCAGGGTAACGGGCGTAATCGGCCGCGAAAGGTTGGCGTGCTTGCAGCGGAATAGGACGTTGAAGAGACGACCCCACATAGGCATTGGACGCTCCCTGGATCCATGGGCAGCACGTTCGCGTCCATCCCGGCAGCGCTCGGCGGATTCGCCCGTACCAGGCTGATAACATGGAGGGAGACGTGTACCGGACGCCCCCCTCCACGACGGCCGCAAGCCCTGCGCCGTCCCTGCGAGTAAACTTTAGCGCCACGCTGGCCGGCAATGTGGCTTTCGCCGCCGGACAGTGGGCGGTGCTCAGTGCTGTGGCCAAGCTGGGAGGCGGCCGGATGCTGGGGGAGTACGCGCTGGCAGTGGCGGTGGCCACGCCGGTGTCGTTGTTTGCGCACCTGAACCTGCGCGCCGTGCTGGCCACCGACGTGGAGCGCCGCCATCCTTTTGGCGACTACCTTGCGGCGCGGCTGGCGGCCACCGCGCTGGGCCTGGCGGTGATCGTGCTGCTGGCCGTAAGTGCCGGGTACCGCTCGCCGGTGCCGGAGACCATCGTGCTCATCGGGCTGGCGCTGAGCATCGATAACATCAGCGATCTCTACTACGGTCTGTTGCAGCGGCGCGAGGCCATGGGTCCTGTGGGGCGCTCGATGGCTGCCCGGGGACTGCTCTCGGCCGGGGCGCTGGCGGCCGTGCTGTGGTGGACCGGGAGCCTGCTCTGGGGAGTGGCGGCGCTGGCAGTTGTGCGGTTGCTGGTGCTCCTGGCGCACGACCGGCCGGTGGCCTCCAGGGGCGAGCCGGCGGCCAGGACCGGCTGGCGTGCCCAGGGGGCCATCTTATCGGCGGCGCTGCCGCTGGGCGTGGTGCTGATGCTGGGGTCCCTGACGGTGAACCTGCCGCGCTACGCCATTGAAAACCGGTTGGGGACGGCCGAGTTGGGCGCCTTCGCCGCCGTGGCCTCCTTCGTGACGGTGGGGTCGACCGTCATGAACGCGCTGGGCCAGTCGGCCATGCCGCGGCTGGCGCGGCACTTCTCCGCGGGAGAGTTGAAGCCGTTCCGCGCGCTGGCGCGGAAGCTGGTGGGGATGGCGCTGCTGCTGGGCGCGGCTGGGGTGCTGGCCGCCCTGGTGCTGGGCAAGTTCGTGCTGGCGCTGCTCTACCGGGCGGAGTACGCGCCCTACAGCGGCCTGCTCGCGTGGATGATGGCGGCGGGAGTTGGCACGTATATCGCGGGAGTGCTGGGCTACGTGGTCACCAGCGTGCGGTCGTTCAACGCGCAGGTGCCGCTGCTGGGGACCGCGGCGGTTGCGGCGGCGGTGGGGAGCTGGGCCCTGGTGCCGCGCCTGGGATTGCACGGCGCGGTGCTGGCGCTGGCTCTGGCATGGATGGCGCAGATCGGCGGCCAGGCGCTGATTCTGCGCCGTGCGCTCATCCGGCGGGGGTGCGCGTCGTGAAGCCTGCTGCCTCGGCGCTGGAACGAGTCGCCTGGGCGCTCCTGTGCGCGCTGGTCTTCTCGCTGCCCATTGAGAAGGCGGTGGAACTGCCCGGGGTGGGCACGATTGCGCGCGGGATCGGACTGTGCGCCTTCGTCGCGGGCGTGGCGGTGGTGGCGCGGCGGTGGACGCTGCGCCCGCCCAACCTGGCCATGTTCTTCGCCGGCGCCTTCGTGCTGTGGAGCGGCCTCACCTGGTTCTGGAGTTTGGCGCCGGAGGCCACCGCGGCGCGCTTCGTCACCCTGGTGCAATTGGGCGGCATGCTGTGGCTGATCTGGGAGTTGTGCCGCACCGCAGCCATTGACCGCTGGCTGTTCCAGGCCTACCTGGGTGGGGCGGTGGTCTCCTCCGCCTTGACGATGATGCGGGCGGCGCGCGACCAGCAAACCTACTACCGCCGCTTTGCCACCCCGGGCTTCGATCCCAACGACCTGGGCCTGACCCTGGTGCTGGCGCTGCCCCTGGCCCTGTACCTGGCGGCTACCGCGCGCGGCTCCGCGGCCTGGCTCTACCGGCTGGCAGCGGCGCCGGTGATTGCCGCCATCTTACTGACCGCCTCGCGCACCGCGCTGATCGGCGCCTGCCTGGCGTTTCTCTTCGCCGCTCTAACCTGGCGGGGGAGCCGGCCGGCGCAGCGGGCGGGCAGCCTGGCGCTGGCCGCGTTTCTGGTGTCGGGGGCGCTGTGGATGGCGCCGGGCGCCTCGCGCGAGCGCTTGGCGACCTTGCCCACCGAACTCACCAGCGGCAATCTGCACGGCCGCACGCGCATCTGGAAAACCGGGCTGAAGGCCTACAAGGCCCACTGGTTCACCGGGGTGGGAGCGGCCGCCTACCCCGAAGCCGTCCGCCCGTGGCTGGGGGTGCCGGGGATCCCCGGCCACCAGTACACCGCGCACAATACCTTCCTCTCCATCACGGTGGAGACCGGCTTGCCCGGGGTGTTCTTCTTCGGCGGGCTGCTGGTATTGCTGGCGCTGTTCGTGTGGATGCTGGCCCCGGCGGAGCGGGCGCTCTGGGTGACCATGCTGGTGGTGTGGGCGGCGGGAGTGTCCACCCTCACCTGGGAACATCGCAAGCCCACCTGGCTGATCTTCGCGCTCATCATGACCGCGTGGGCGAGGGCCTGGCGGCGGGAGCGCCAGACGTGAGGGTGCGGGTGCTGGAGGTATTGGCCACGCTGCGGCGCGCCGGCGCCGAGCGCATCGCCGTCACGCTGGCTCGCCGCCTGGATCCGGCGCGCTTCGAGACCGCCGTGGTCTCGCTCTACGACGCCTTCCCCGGCGGCTTCGAGCCGGAGCTTGCCGCGGCGGGCATTCCGGTACGGCATCTGGGGAAGCGGCGCGGTTTCGACCCGCGCATGTGGCCGCGCCTGGCGCGCCTGCTGCGAGAGTTCCGCCCGGACGTCGTCCACACCCATTCCTACGTGATGCGCTACGCGCTGCCGGCGCGGGAGGCGGCGCGGAGCGGCAGGATCGTCCACACGGTGCACAACCTGGCCGAGCGAGAGGTAGAGGCGCTCGGCCGCGCGGTGCACCGGCTGGGCTTTCGCCGCGGCGCCGTGCCGGTGGCGATCTCGCAAACCGTGGCGCGCTCCTTCGAGGAGCTGTACGGCTTTGCGCCCGCGGCCGTGATTCCCAACGGGGCGGAACTGCGCTGCCCCGCGGCGGGACGCGAGGCCTGGCGGCGCGCCCATGGTTTCGAGCCCGACGACCTGCTGGTGGTTTCGCTGGCGCGCTTCGAGCCGCAGAAGGATCCCATGGGGCTGATCGCCGCCTTCGCGCAGTCGCTCGCCGGGAAAGCCTACCTGGTGATGGCCGGGGAAGGCAGCCTCCTGGCCGAGGCTCGCGCGCGGGCCGAACAACTGGGCATTGCTTCCAGAGTGCGGTTCCTCGGGCTTTGCCCGGAGGTGGCGGATCTGCTGGCCGCGGGCGATATCTTCGCGCTGGCGTCGCGCTGGGAAGGCACTCCCGTGGCGGTGATGGAAGCTATGGCTGCGGGGCTTCCGGTTGCCGCGACCGCCGTCGGCGGCGTGCCGGAGCTGGTGGAAGATGGGGTGACCGGGCTGCTGGCGCCTCCCGGCGATACGGCCGCGCTGGCCGGCGCGCTTTCCGCCTTGGCTGATCCCGCCAGGCGAGCCGAAATGGGGGAGGCCGCGCGCTGCCGTGCCCGCCGCTTCGATGCGGCAACCATGGTGGATGCCTACGCCGCGTTGTTCGAACGGGTTGCCGGAGGCGGCGTATGAGTTTACGTCTGGCGCTGCTGACCACCAACCTGGCGCCCGGCGGCGCGGAAACGCAAGTAGTGCGGCTGGCCGTCGAGATGCGGCGGCGCGGGTGGCGCGTCGCGGTCGTCTCGTTATTGCCGCCTTCGGCATTTATCACCGAACTGGAAGATGCCGGGGTAGAGGTCCACTCGGCGGACATGCGGCCCGGCGCGGCGGAGCTTCGCGGGCTGGCGCGCGTGGTGGCCATTCTGGCTCGCTTTCGCCCGCAGGTGGTGCATAGCCACATGTTCCATGCCAACGTGGCGGCGCGAGTGGCGCGGTTGGTCTGTCCCGTGCCGGCGCTGGTGGCAACGCTCCACAGCGCCGCCGAAAGCCGGCGGCGAGGCGGCGGCCTGCGCGCACGAGACCTGGCCTACCGCTTCACCCGGCCGCTGGGCGATGCCGTGGTGGCGGTCTCGCGCGCCGCCGGGGAGCGTCATGTTGCGGCCGGCGCGGTTTTGAGACGCAAGCTGCGGGTGATTCCCAACGGCGTGGATACGTCGGTCTTCCGTCCGGACGCGGCGCGCCGCAGCGCCATGCGCCGCAAGCTGGGGCTGAAGGACGGCGAGTTCGCCTGGCTGGCCGCCGGCCGCCTGATGTGGAAGAAAGACTACCCCACCCTGCTCGAAGCCTTTGCCGCGGTGCGTGGCGGGGTGCTGCTGATTGCCGGCGCGGGACCGCGCGAGGCAGCGCTACTGAAGCTGGCGGGCGAGTTGAACGTGAACGCGCGTTTTCTCGGCCGCCGCGACGATCTGCCCGCCCTGATGAACGCAGCAGACGCCTTCGTTCTCTCCTCGGTGGTGGAGGGACTGCCGGTGGTACTGCTGGAGGCCGCGGCCAGCGGACTGCCGGCCGTTACGACCGATGCCGGCGGCTCTCCGGAGGTCGTGGAAGAGGGCCGCACCGGCTGGGTGGTCCCGTGCGGCAACGTCAAAGCGCTGGCGGCGGCTATGTCGCGCCTGGCCGATCTTCCTCCCGAGGAGCGCGACCGGATGGGCCGCGCGGCGCGCGAGCGTGCGCTGGCCGAATTCGAGTTCACTGCCGTGGCCGCTCGTTGGGAGCGCCTCTACCGCGAACTGCTGGAAGCACGGGGAGCCGCCCTATGGACGTAACCAACCGCTTCCTGCTGGATTACGCCAGGCGCTTTGCCCCCGGCCCGATCCTGGACTTCGGATGCGGTGCGGGACGCCTGGTGCAGGCCGGGCTGGAGGCGGGGTTGGATATCGGCGGCGCCGATATCTACTACGGCGGCTCGAAGACTCGTGATGAGGCGCGCGCCGCCGGGCTGCTCGGCACGGCCATTCGGGAGATCGAGGACGGCCGCCTGCCGTTCCCCGACGCGCACTTCCGCCTGGTGATGAACAACCAGGTGATGGAGCACGTCGTGGACCTGGACGCCACCCTGGCCGAAATCCATCGCGTGCTTCAGCCGGGCGGCACCGCCATCAGCATCTTCCCCTCGCGCGACGTGTGGCGCGAAGGGCACATCGGCATTCCATTGGCACACCGTTTTCGCAAGGGGTCGCGCGCGCGGTTCCTGTACACCTGGGCGCTGCGCTCCCTGGGGCTGGGGACCTGGAAGGAGCAGGCTCCCACGTGCCGGCAATGGGCCGTGGACAAGCTGGCGTGGATCGACGCCTACACCTGCTACCGCTCGCGGCGGGAGATCTTCGCCAGCTTCGGCCGCTACTTCGAAAACGAGCTGCGGGAGCCGGACTACATCCGGTACCGGCTGCGCGACCGCCCCCGGCGCGCGCCGCTGGCGCGGCTGCTCGATCTGCCGCTCGCGCCGCGGGCGGCTTCGGCGCTGTTTCGCAAGCTGGCGTTCCTGGTGATCGTCTCGCGGAAGGTGGCGCCATGAAGATGGCCTACGTGATTACCCGCGGGGACGCGGTGGGCGGCGCCAGCATTCACGTGCGCGACATGGCGCGCGCCATGCTCGACCGCGGCCACGACGTAATGGTTTTCATCGGGGGCGAAGGCGCGGTAACCGAACAACTGGCGCGCGCGGGGGTGCCCTACCGGCCGCTGGCGCATTTGCGTCGCGAGGTGCGGCCGTGGCGCGACCTGCGCGCGTTGCAAGAGTTAATCGCGGCGCTCGGCGCCTTCGGCCCGCGGCTGGTTTCCACCCACACCGCGAAGGCCGGCTGGCTCGGCCGCGCCGCCTGCGCGCGGCTGGGCATTCCGGCCATCCACACGCCGCACGGCTGGCCTGTGGCGCGGCGGCTGCCAGGTCCGGGCGCGTTGCTGTTCACCGCGGCGGAACGGATGGCGGCGCGGTGGGCGCGGGCGGTGGTCTGCGTTTGCGAGGAGGAACGGCGCGTGGCCCTGGCCCACGGTTTCGCCGCTCCGTCGCAGGTGCGGGTAGTGTACAACGGCGTACGGGATGTCCCCGAAGACCTGCGCGCCCGGCCCGAGGCGGAGCCGGTGCGGCTCGTCTCCGTAGCCCGGTTCGAGGCGCCCAAGGACCACGCCACCCTGCTGGACGCCCTGGCGCGGCTGCAGTCGCTCGACTGGCAACTCGACCTGGTGGGCGAAGGTCCGCTCGAAGCCGCCATCCGCGCGCGCGCCGCCAGGCTGGGGGTCGAAGCGCGCGTGCGCTTCCTGGGCTACCTGCCGGATACCGCCGCGGCGCTGGCGCGCGCCCAGGCCTTCGTTCTTTCATCGCGCTCCGAGGCCTTTCCGCGCAGCGTGCTCGAAGCCATGCGCGCGGGTTTGCCGGTGGTGGCATCCGCAGTTGGCGGGCTGGCCGAAGCGGTGGATAATAAAGTGAACGGGGTACTGGTGCCCCGCGATGACGCCGTCGCCTTGTCGGCGGCACTCAACGAACTGATCCGCGATCCACGCCGCAGAAACCAAATGGGCGCCGCAGGGCGTCTCATCTATGAACGTCGCTTTCGGCTGGAGCGCATGGTCGAAAGCACGACGGCCATTTATGAAAGCACGTTAACCGCAGGACCCCTATCTGCGGGGCAGGCCGCCGTCATCGGCGGGGCAGGCCGCGAAGGGTGACCGCAGAAGGCGGGGAGCAGTTGGAAGGCACGGGAGACGAACCATGCATGCCGGAGAGCAACGGGCTCGACTGATGACCACAACCTACGAGACGGCGCGTCGGGACCGCCGCCCGTTGGAAGTGGTGCGCGCTTCGCCCGCGCCGGCGCGCATCGAGGGCAAGCGCATGGTCGATATCCTGGTGACCCTCCTGCTGGCGCCTGTGACGGTACCGCTGAGTCTGCTCATCGCGTTGGCTATCGTGCTGGATTCGCGCGGCCCGGTCTTCTTCAGCCAGGTGCGCATCGGCAAGGGACGCCGGCCCTTCCGCGTCTGGAAATTCCGCACCATGCACGCCGATGCCGCCAGCAAGCTGCACGAAATGCTGGACCGGAACCCCGAGCACGCCCGCGAATGGGCGCAGAAGCGCAAAATCCGCAACGACCCGCGGGTGACCCGCGTCGGCCGCCTGCTCCGTAAGCTCAGTCTCGACGAGTTGCCGCAGTTCTGGAACGTGCTGCGCGGCGACATGAGCATGGTAGGGCCGCGGCCCATCGTGGCCGAGGAGATCTCGCGTTACGGCGCGGCTTTCGCCACCTATACCCAGGTGCGGCCCGGAGTCACCGGGCTGTGGCAGGTCTCCGGTCGAAACGACATGCAGTACAACCGCCGCGTGGAACTGGACTGCTACTACATCCGCAACCGAACCGCGGCCATGGATCTGAAAATCCTGGTCAAGACCGTCTACGTCATGCTGTGCGGCCGCGGCGCCTACTGAGACGCGCCGGCCGGTCCCCGATTATGCCCCGGGTCCAGTGCTTCCGGTAGTACCCTGTTAAGTAACCCATGCTTTTCACACCCGAAGCCACACGGCGGCAACGCGTGGAAATCGCGCAAAGATTCCACGATGGTGCCCTCACGGAACTGGAAGCGGGCAGGCGGCTCACCGAAGTCGACCCCGATTTCGGCGGCGGCTACCTGTTGCTGGGCAATGGAAACTCCGAAGCGGGCGACCTGATCGTTGCCGAGTCCTGCTACTGGCAAGCACTCCACCGAATGCCATGCGACTACGGCCCCTACATGGC
>JAWLGN010000451.1:0-2930 GCA_041685075.1 Bryobacteraceae bacterium | reverse complement strand
GGTGGCGCTGGTGGACGCGCTGGCCGAACGGCGGAACAACCGGCAGGCGGCAGAGGAGTACCAGGGGTGTCTGTACACGGCCGAAGCGCAGGAGATCATCGCGCGCCATCACTACCGGCCGTACCTGGACGCGGTGGAAGCGCAGTACCGGGACCGCTTCCCGGCGATTCCGATGTTCACGGTGGACGAGGTATTCGGAGGGTGGCAGAAGGCGCAGGCGGCGCACTTCGACGACGGGGCCACCTTCGACCGGATCTATCAGCCGGGCAGATAGAGGACACCATGCGCCGCACACGGATGCTGCCGGGCTTCCATCTCACCCTGGGCTATACCCTGTTCTACCTGTGCCTGATCGTGCTGTTGCCGCTGGCGTGCCTGCTGCTGAAGACCGCCACGATGACGTGGCCGGCGTTCTGGACCACCGTGACGGATCCGCGGGTGGTGGCGGCCTACCGGCTGACGTTGCTGACGTCGCTCGCGGCGGCGCTGGTGAACGCCGTTTTTGGGTTTCTGCTGGCCTGGTGCCTGGTCCGGTATTCGTTTCCCGGCAAGCGGATGGTGGACGCCCTCATCGATCTGCCGTTCGCGTTGCCGACGGCCGTATCGGGCATCGCGCTGACCGCCATCTATTCGGGCAATGGTTGGATTGGACGGTGGCTGGAGCCGCTGGGGATACGGGCCGCGTTCACGCCGCTGGGCATCGTGATCGCCCTGACCTTCATCGGGCTGCCGTTCGTGGTGAGGACGGTGCAGCCGGCGCTGGAGGACCTGGACCCGGGGATCGAGGAGGCCGCCTTCGTGCTGGGCGCCGGCCGCTGGTGCACGTTTCGACGGGTGATTTTCCCGGCGCTGCTGCCGGCGCTGATTACGGGCTTTGCCATGTCGCTGGCGAGGGCGCTGGGCGAGTACGGCTCGGTGGTGTTCATTTCGGGCAACATGCCGATGAAGACGGAGATCGCTTCGCTGCTGATGGTGGCGAAGCTCGAGCAGTTCGATTATGCGGGCGCGACGGCGATTGCGGTGGTGATGCTGGGGGCGTCGTTTCTGTTGTTGCTGGCAATCAACCTGTTGCAGTGGATGGCGGCGCGGCGCTACCAGGGGGTGGGGCGGTGACGGCGGCAGCGCCCGGGCGGCGGCTCAGCGAACCCCGGTGGGTCCGGTGGATGCTGCTGGGGGTTGCGCTGGGGTTCTTCGGGATCTTCGTGGGGGCTCCGCTGGCGGCCATCCTGGTGGAGGCGCTGCGCAAGGGATTGGGCGCGTACGTGGCCAGCCTGAGCGATCCGGCGGCGGCATCGGCCATCCGGCTGACTCTGCTGGCCGCGGGCATTGCGGTTCCCGCGAACCTGGTTTTCGGGGTGGCGGCTTCCTGGGCCATCGCGCGGTTCGACTTCCGGGGCAAGAGCCTGCTGGTGACCCTGATCGATCTTCCGTTCGCGGTGTCGCCGGTGATCTCCGGTTTGATTTACGTGCTGTTGTTCGGCGCGCAAGGGGCGCTGGGAGGGTGGCTTGCGGCGCGGCAGGTGCAGGTGATTTTCGCCGTGCCGGGTATCGTGCTGGCAACCATCTTCGTGACCTTCCCGTTCGTGGCGCGGGAGTTGATCCCGCTGATGCAGGAACAGGGCGGCGAAGAGGAGGAGGCGGCGGTGCTGCTGGGAGCCGGCGGGTGGCAGACCTTCCGGCGGGTGACGCTGCCGAATATCCGGTGGGCGCTGCTTTACGGGGTGATTCTGTGCAACGCGCGCGCGATGGGCGAGTTTGGGGCGGTATCGGTGGTATCGGGCCACATCCGCGGCAGGACCAACACGCTGCCGCTGCACGTGGAGATCCTGTACAACGAGTACAACTTCGCGGGCGCGTTCGCGGTTGCGAGCCTGCTGGTGTTGCTGGCGCTGGGGACCCTGGCGGTGAAGAGCGCGCTGGAGTGGAAGATGCGGCTGGAGCGCAAGGCGAGTGAAGAGGAAGGACCGGTCTGGTGAGTATTGAAGTTCGTCATGTAAGCAAGTCGTTCGGGGCTTACACCGCGCTTCGCGACGTGAGCCTGCGGGTGGAGGACGGCGAACTGGTGGCGCTGCTGGGACCGTCCGGCTCGGGGAAGACCACGCTGCTGCGGATCATCGCGGGGCTGGACGTGCCGGACGATATTCCGGGGACGGCCGTGATTCTGAACGGCGAAGAGGTGACGGGCCAGGCGGCCCCGGAGCGGCGAGTGGGTTTCGTCTTCCAGCACTACGCCCTGTTCCGGCATATGACGGTGTTTGAGAACGTGGCCTTCGGGCTGCGGGTGCGGCCCCGGGAGCGGCGGCCGCCGCGGGAGGCGATCGAGGCGCGGGTGCACCAGTTGCTGAAGCTCATCCAGCTCGACGCGCTGGCGCAGCGGTATCCGGCGCAGTTGTCGGGAGGACAGCGGCAGCGGGTGGCGCTGGCCCGGGCGCTGGCGATCGAACCGAAGGTGCTGCTGCTGGATGAGCCGTTCGGGGCCCTGGACGCCAAGGTGCGGCACGAGCTGCGGCAGTGGCTGCGGCGCTTGCACGACGAGATTCACGTCACCAGCATCCTGGTGACTCACGACCAGGACGAAGCGCTGGAAGTGGCGGACCGGATCGTGGTGATGAACCAGGCGCGCATTGAACAGGTGGGATCGCCGGAAGAGGTGTTTCACAACCCGGCCTCGCCGTTCGTGATGGATTTTCTCGGACAGGTGAACCTGTTTCACGGGCGAATCGAGGCGGGCCGGCCGGTGGTGGGCCATGTGCCGGAGGCAGGGCCGCAACCGGAGCGGATTTTCGTGCGGCCGCACCAGATGGAGATCGAGCGCACGTCGAACGGCACGTCGGCGATTCGCGCCCGGGTGAGGCGCGTGCTTGCCGCGGGCGCGGTGGTGAAGGTCGAACTGGAAGATACGAACGCTTCACTCATCCGGGTGGAGTTGG
>JAWLGN010000114.1:0-16203 GCA_041685075.1 Bryobacteraceae bacterium | reverse complement strand
GGCGCAGTCCAGGGCTACGTAGCCGCAGGCCACGATGGTGAGGTACATGGTGAGCACTTCGCTGTCCCCCAGGTTCAACTCGAAGATGCCCTCCACCACGGTAGCGATGGTGGCGGCCACGCCGGCGTGCAGGATGAACTTCACCTCGCCGCGCCCGGGCGGCTGGCGGCGCAGCTCGCGGTAGAAGTCCCAGAGGATTTTGCCCAGCAGCCACATCAGCGCCATCAGCGCCAGGATGCCGCGCTCGGCGGCGTAGTGCAGGTAGAGATTGTGGAGATGCCCGTACCAGCCGGGAGGCAGCGGCCGCGGCGTTTCCGGGGCCACGAATTCGTCGAACCGGGCCTTCACGCGCTCCGGCCCCAGGCCGAAGAAGGGGTGCTGCCGGATCATCTCCAGGCCGGTGGCCCAGGCCACCTGGCGAAACTCGTTGGAGTCCAGGCTGCCCGGCTGGAAGATGGAAGTGAACCGCACCTTCACCGAAGAGGGCGCGGCGAGAAAGCCGATCACCGCCAGCACCGGCAGGGCCAGCACCGCCTTGCGCTTCCACTGCCAGATGAGATAGACGGCCGCCGCCGGGGTGGCCACGAAGGCAATGCCGCGCGTGAAGCCCAGCACCATGGCGGCGCCCGCGAGCGCCAGGCAGAGAATCCACAATATGCGCCGCCGCACCGCCGGAGCGAAGAACAGGAAGGCGGCCAGCAGGATCACCACGTACATCATCTGGGCGGAGAAAGTCATCCAGTGGCTCATAAAGCCGGTGATGCGTTCCCCAACGTAGTACTCGTAGAAGTTGGCGCCCACGGCGCGGGATGCGGCCAGCTTTTCGTTGAACTGCACGAGCGACCGCAGGGCGCTGAGGGCCGCCGCGCCGCCCCACACGAGGTAGAGCCGGCGCACCCAGAGGGTTTCCCGGAAGCTGGAGAAGACCACCAGCAACACCAGCCAGACGTAGAATTTGCGGATTTGGGAGAGGCCGTCGCCGGGGTCGTCGGAAAGCCCCAGGGAGATCAGGGTGGCGGCCACGAACAGGGCCACCGGCAGCCAGATGGGCGGCAGCCGCAGCCGGGCGCCGGAAAGCAGCAGCGCCGCCAGCGCCAGGGCCAGCAGAATCTGGCAGGTGGCGATGGAAAACAGCGAAGTGGCAGCCGAAGCCAGCATCAGCCAGCGGGCCGCGGCGATCATTGCCGGTTGCGTAAGACCCTCCAGTGTTGCCGAGATGGACTATCTTACCGTGAATGCGGCGATCGTAGCGGGGGGCGCTGGGGACGGGTGGGAGAAATCGGCGGAGGCGCATCGCTGCGCCTCCGCCGTTACGCGCCGAAGCGCAAAGGTTACCAGTTCAACCGCAGGCCGAACTGCAACGACCGGGCGCCGTTGCCGGAGTTCTGCGCAGCGATGAGACCGGTAGTGGAATTGGGCGTCTTGGGGATGCCCGGGATGTTGAACACGTTGAAGAAGTCGATGTTCAAACGCAGGCTGACGCGCTCCTTCACAGGGATCACCTTGAACAGTGAAGTGTGCTGATCCCAGTTCATCAGACCCAACCGGTACTGATTACGCCAGGGGTTCAGCCCCGTGTCGAGAGCTACCCGCTGGTCCTGACCGTTCTTCATGGGAATCCAGACGGTGTTGCTGTCGTAGAACTGGTACAGCGGATCGGCGCTGCTGCCGCCATCGGCGGGCATCGGGATGAGCGGGACATGCGCCGGCTTGTAGTTATCCGGAACGCCCATCACGCCGTTCGGTCTCCCTTGGGCGTCATAGCTGTTGATCCGGTTGGCCGGGATGTAGCCGTTGTAGTAGAGGTACGCGTCCTGGCAGACGCCGCTGCGGCAGTCCTTCACCTTGTACTTGTCGCCATAGACGGTGAACTCGTTCGGGTACTGCCAGTTGCCGGTCGGCAGGGCCCACCAGGTGCTTCGGATCGACCCCTGGCCGGCAAGCTGCCATCCGCCCACGATGCGGTTCATGATGGAACCGGCGTTGCCGTAGATCGGCTTGCCTTGTCCAAAGGGCAGATCGACGATCCAGTTCCAGCGCAGGCTATGCTTCGGAATATTGGTATCCCGGCGATAGTAGAGGAACCGGGACCGTTCATGCGGGTCGGTGGGCACGGCGCCGGGCATGTAGATCTCGGCCGGATACAGGATGTCCCCGCTCCAGCCGTCGCCGCCGGCCCTCATGGAGTTGCTCATCACGTAGTAGATCTGGAAGCCCAGGCCCTTCGAGTAGCGCCGGTTCAGCTCGAGCTGGAAGTTCTGCGAGTTGGACCAGCCCTCTTTCCGGTACTCTTCGATTTCGCCGAAAGTGGTCTTCTCGAAGACGCGCCGGGCCGTGGCCTGGTAGGTTCCGGTGGGAAGCGGCTCGCCCGTGGTGGTGAACCAGACATAGTTGTTCGGGGCGCCGTTGTAGGAGTAATACATGCCCAGCCGCGAGCCGTGGGTCCCCACGTAGCCGAACTTGAGGAGCGTGTCGGCGAAGATCTCCTTCTCCAACGTGACGTTCCACTGGTGCGCCCGGCTGGTGGGCTGGTCCGGATTGAAGTACACCACCGAGAACGAGCCCCGGCTGATGCCGCCCGGACTGTTGACGTCCAGGACGTCCCGGCTGTTCACGCCCGCAATCACGTCCGGCACGGAGCGGAGACCCCAGGAGGGCAGCCCGTCCGGATTCTGGGCGGAGTCGCCCAGCGAACGGGTAAAGCGGGCCGTGGTGGGCGGGTTCAACCGCATGCGGGCGGTGAAGTCGCGAAGCGGCATGGGGTAGCCGTAAATGCCGTAACCGCCGCGCACGACAAAGGGACGCTGTCCTTCCGTGACCGTGTAGGCGGCTCCCACGCGCGGGTTGAAGTCCCATTTGTTCAGGTGAATGAGTCCGTCCGGCAGCCCCACGTCGCCGGGCCGCACGAACTTGACTCCCAGGTTTTCGGCGAAGATCCGGGTAATGGATGGAGTGGAAGACTTCGTCCGGTACATGGTCTCGAAGTCCGCTCCATTCACGATCGAGAGCGAGTCCTTATCGAAACCGGTCAGGATGTTGTTCGCCTCCCGCACGGGAGTATAAATCTCCCAGCGGACACCCATGTTGAGCGTGAGCCGGCTGTTCACCTTGAAGTCGTCCTGGAAGTACATGGCGAATTCGTAGTCGTGCATGTCGTACCACTTGCGCACGAAGTTCACCGAGTAGCTGCCCATGACTCCGAGGAACAGGTTGGCCGCGTTATGCCCCGTAAAGGGGACCGCGCCGTAGGTGGAGCCGGAGGCCGGATCGTACAGGCCGGTCGCCAGGCTGGCGGGCGTGTGCGCCCCCTGCACCTGCTGCTGGTCCGGCAGAATGTTCAATTTTTCGTACTTGACGCGCCCGCCGAACATGAGGGTATGGCGCCCGTGAATTTTGGTGACGTTCTCATCCACGTTGTAGGCGTGGGTGATGGCGTTGCGGCGGTTGGACGTGGTGCGCCACATCATGCCCAACCCGGTGCTGGTGATATTGGGGAAGCCGTACTCGTCGAACGGGTTCGGCAGCCCGAGGATGTCCGCGTACTTCTTGTCGTCGCCGACGTTGATGAGGTTCAGGTCCTCGGTGCTGATGTTGAAGTTGGTCTCGTGGAACAGGGTGGGGGAAAAGCTGTGAGTCCAGTTGACAACCGCTGTGTGGTTGCGGATAGGCCGCCAGTTCCCGTTGGCCGACCGGTCCAGCGTGATGGGATCGACGCCCGCCTGCGCGAAGGTGTCCCGCAGGCCATAGCTGTACCGGAAGAAGATCTGGCTGGCGTCGGTCAACCGGTGGTCTACGCGCGCGGTGGTGGTCCACTCCTTGCGGTTATTCGGCCCCTGGTGCCAGTAGTTGGCATCCACCAGCGGATTGGAGGGGTCGTTCGGAAGCGGCGTGACGCTGTACAGGTACTTGGCGAGCGGGCTCATCCGGCTGATGGGGATCTGGTTGTTGACGAACGGAACCCGCATCCAGTTCTGGTCGCTGCCGGCCGTGCTCCAGGGATCGTAGAGCGTGTACTTGCGGCCGCTGCCGTCGACCAGGCCGCTGAAATCGCCTTCCCGCATGGCCGCCGTGGGCACCTGGGCGCCGCGGGTGGTGGCGGTCATGGAGCGATAGGCCTCGTAGGAGTAGAAGAAGAAGGTGCGGTTCCTGCCGTCGTAGACTTTGGGCAGATAAACCGGTCCGCCCAGCGAACCGCCGAACTCGTTGCGAACCATGTGCGACGGGCGCTCCCAGCGGTCCTGCCGCTGCCGGGCCACGCCGAAGCCCAGATTGTTGTTGCGGGCGATCTCGAAAAGCGAGCCGTGCACCTGGTTGCTGCCCGAGCGGGTGCTGACCACCACAGTGCCGGGACGCTTCAGCTTCGCCGAGGAGTTGCTGGTTTCCACGCGGAACTCATCGATGGTATCCATCCCCGGGGGCCGCCCATGAATTTCACCGATATCGCGGCTCTCGAGCGAGGCGCCGTCCTGTACGAACTCGACACCGTACTTGATGCCCCAGACGAAGGGCTGCATCGACGGCCCGTCTATGCCCGGGGTCGTCGTCGTCACCAGCGACTGGAACATGCGCCCGCTGACCGGCAACTGGTCCAGCCGCGCGCGGTCCGTGATTTGGGCCAGGGTAGGCGCGGTGGTGGTCACCAGGGGCGCTACTCCGGAGGATACCGTGACCTCCGTGACGCTGGTACCTACTTTCAGTGCTGCGTTCACCACAGCGGTCTGGCCGGTCTGCAGGAAGAACGTTCCCTTGAACGGTTCCATCCCCGGAGACTCGATGCTGATGCTGTAGTCCCCCGAACGCATGGCGGGGAACATGTAGAACCCCACTTCGTTGGCTGTGGTGTTGTACTGGCGCGCCGTCGAGACGTGCGTAGCGGTCACTTTGGCCCCGGGCACGACCGCTCCGGAGGCGTCTTGGACGGTGCCTTGAATCACGCCCAGGCCGGCCTGCGACAAGGCGGCCTCGGGCGCACACAGCACCACTGCGAGAAGCAAAACCCAGAATTTGAAGCGCATTGCCCACGTAATTTATCTCGCATACACCCGCATTGCAACTGACCTAGCCTCAATACTGTTCACTTAACAACAGTTCTGTGCTATTCTGTTTGGGGCGGGAGGCCCCCAGAATGGCCCGTACCGTCGCGTCATTGCCCGCCGGGAGTCGCATCACCGACTACATAAGCCTCGGCGTGATCGCGAAGTTCTTCCCCCTTGAGAAAGTGCGCGAGGTGCTCACCGAGACCCAGCGCGCCAGCGTGCGCGAGCGCGATCTGCCTGCTCACGTCGTCGTCTACTATGTCATCGCCCTGGCGCTATATATGCGCTCGTCCTACCGGGAGGTCCTGCGGTGCCTGCTGGAGGGAGTTCAGTGGCTCATGGACCCCTCGGCAAAAGTGAAGGTGGCCGGCAAGTCGGGCATTTCCCAGGCGCGAAGCCGCCTGGGACCAGAACCGCTGCAGAAACTCTACGAAACGGTCGTTTGTCCCATTGCCGAGAAGCGCACGCGGGGAGCGTGGTATCGCCATTGGCGACTGATGAGTCTGGACGGCAGCACGTTGGACACCGCCGATACCGCCGCAAACGAAGAGGCGTTCGGGCGGCCGGGTGCCAGTCGCGGTGCCAGCGCATTTCCCAAAATTCGCTTTGTGGCGTTGCTGGAGAACGGCACGCACGTTCTGTGGCATGCCCGCATGGCCGGGTATGCGACCGATGAAATCACCCTGGCGCGGGATGTGGTACCCGCACTCCGGAAAGACATGCTGTGCCTGGCCGACCGGTTCTTCCCCAGCTACAAACTTTGGCAGGCGGCCGCGCAAACCGGAGCGGACTTGCTGTGGCGAGTCCGTCAAAATGCGCGTCTGGAGGTGGATCAGCGACTGCCGGACGGCTCCTATCTCAGCCGCATCTACGCTTCCACTTCGGATCGCCGGAATCGGCGTCGAGCCATCGTGGTACGCGTGATCGAATACCGCCTGAAAGACGTGCCCGGCGCCGATCCCATCTACCGACTGATCACCACGATCCTGAATCCCGCTGCAGCGCCGGCGAAAGAACTGGCGGCGCTGTATCACGAGCGCTGGGAAATTGAGACTGCCTTGGATGAGTTGAAGACTCACTTGCGTGGTGCGCAGATCGTTCTGCGCAGCAAGACGCCAGAGTTGGTTCGCCAGGAATTCTACGGCTTGCTTTTGGCCCACTATGCCATTCGCGGGCTGATGCACGAAGCCTCACTGCGGGCCAACGAAGATCCTGACCGGCGCTCGTTCATTCATGCCGTCCGTGTGGTCCAACGCCGGCTTCCCCGCTACGTTTCTGTTCCCCCCTCAGCAGAAGAAAGCTTTTCATGAAGCGACACTGGATGAAATTCTTCAGGAGAGGGTCACCTCGAGCCGCGGTCGCATCAACCCACGCGGGGTGAAGCGTAAGATGAGCAACTATCCGCTGCGCCCCCGGAATCGCCAGCGCACGCGACGGATCAACTTCGGGAAACAGATCCGAATTCTTAAGTGAACGGTATTGGACCTAGCCTGCAACGCGCAACCAGCGGCCTCCGGCACCGGCCTGTCGCCGCGCTACAGTGATAGCAGGTGCGCATACTGGGGATCGAATCTTCGTGCGATGAGACCGCCGCGGCGGTGGTGGAGAACGGCGCCGCGGTGCTGGCTTCCGTGGTGGCGTCGCAACTGGACACCCACGGCAAGTACGGCGGGGTGGTGCCGGAACTGGCCTCGCGGGAGCACCTGCGCGCCATCGTGCCGGTGGTGCGGGCCGCCATGGAGCAGTCCGGCAGCCGCTGGGAAGATCTGGCCGCCATCGCGGTAACGGTGGGGCCGGGGCTGGTCGGCTCGCTGCTGGTGGGGCTGACCTATGCCAAGTCGCTCTCGTTTGCGCGCGGCATCCCGCTGATCGGGGTCAACCACATCGAGGGCCACATTCACGCGGTGATTCTGGAAGCCCGGCAAAGGGGCGCGCCGGTCGAATTCCCTGCCCTGGCGCTGGTGGTGAGCGGCGGCCACACGCACCTGTTCGAAACGCGGGAGGATTACCGTTACCGGCTGCTCGGCAAGACGCGCGACGACGCCGCGGGCGAAGCCTTCGACAAGGTGGCCAAACTGCTTGGCTTCGGCTATCCCGGAGGTCCGGTGATCGACCGGCTGGCGCCCTTCGGCGACCCGCGCGCCGTGCGCTTCACCCCGGCGAAGATGAAGGGCAACGCGCTGGACTTCAGCTTCAGCGGCCTGAAGACCGCGGTGCTGCGCTGGGTGCAGGCCCACGACATGGAAGAAGAGATCGCGCGGCGGCGCCGGTTGCTGGCGGAAAGGCCGCGCCCCACGGCGGAGGAATGGCGGGCGGTGACGCCCCAGCGCACCCTGGACCTGCTGGCCTCCTTCCAACGCAGGGTCATCGACGAACTGCTGCGGCGCGCCGCGGCAGCGGCGGAGCAGATCGAGGCGCGGGCAGTAATCATCTCAGGCGGGGTGGCCTGCAACTCCGGGCTGCGCGCGGCGGCGGCGGAGGCGCACCTGCCCTACCCCGTGCACTTCCCCACCCCGGGGCTCTCGACAGACAACGCCGCCATGATCGCGGCGGCGGCCTTCCCGCGGCTGGAACGCGGCGCCTTCGACGATCTATCGATCGCCGCCGAGGCCGGACTGCGGCTGGCTTAAGAAACGGCCCACGCAGTCGAGCGCGGCCTGCCGCACGGCCGGGTCGTGGCCGAAGCCCTGGAGCCACTCGATGCCGGACTCGCGGCGGAACCAGGTCATCTGGCGCTTGGCGTAACGCCGGGTGTTGCGTTGAGCTTCTTCCAGGGACTGCTCGGGCGTCAACTCGCCGCCCACCATCTGGAGCGCCTGCTTGTAGCCGTGGGACTCGAAGGCTTTCACCCGGGGAGAAAACCCCCTGTCCAAAATCGCGCGCACCTCTTCGACCAGGCCGGAGGCGAACATGCGGGCGCAGCGCTCGTCGAGCGCGCGGTACAGCGCGGCACGGTCCGGGTCGAGACCCAGCTTCAGGACGCGGTAGCCGCGCAGGGCGTCGCGCCCCTCCCGGAACATCTCGCTCATGGGGCGGCGCGCCAGCAGGCAGACTTCGAGCGCCCGCATGGTCTTGGGAATGTCGTGGGGATGGATGCGCGCCGCCGCCGCGGGGTCGAAACGGCCCAGCAGACGGTGCAGCGAACCGGGGCGGCGCCGCTCTCGCGCGGCCAGCCGCTCCCGCAGCGCCGGTTCGCGCTCCGGTCCGGCGAAGAGCCCCTCCAACAGAGCACGCAGGTAAAAACCCGTCCCTCCGGCCACCACCGGTAACCGGCGCCGCCCGGTGATCTCAGCCAGCGCGGCGCGGGCTCGCCGGGTGTACTCCCCGGCGGTAAAAACCTCGTCCGGGTCCGCGATGTCGATCAGATGGTGCGCAATGCCACGCATCTCCTGCGGGCTGAGCTTAGCCGTTCCGATGTTGAAATAACGGTAGATCTGTAAGGAATCGCAGTTGATTACCTCGCCCTGAAAGGCTTCGGCGATGCTCAATGCCAGTTCGCTTTTGCCGGAACCGGTAGGGCCCACTACTGCCACCAGGGGGAATTCCGATACCATAGAACTACGGCGCCCGCGGCCAAACCTTCGTTATACAATGAAATGGAACGGTGGAACCCGTCCGGGCATCCAACCAGAGGTCGAAGAAAGCAAATCGCAATGACCCGCTCCGCGACAGTGTTTCTGCTGGCCACCGCGCTGGCCAACACGTTTTACGGCCAGCCGCCGGCACCGGCTGCGACACCTACGCCGGACAAGGCCGAGGCCTATTACAACTACGCCATGGGCCACCTGTACGCGGAACTGGCAGGGGCCTACGGCCATCGTGGCGAGTACCTGAACAAAGCCATCGAGCACTACCGCGCGGCCCTGAAGCAGGATTCCTCGGCAGGTTTCCTGGCGGAGGAACTGACGGACCTCTACATTCAGGCCGGGCGCCTGAACGACGCCGTGCTCGAAGCCGAGGAGATGCTCAAGCAGAACCCCGGCAACATCGAGGCGCGGCGCATCCTGGGGCGCATCTACATGCGGATGATCGGGGACCCGCAGCAGGGCAAGCTCAACGAGAACATGCTGCGCCGGTCCATCGAGCAGTACCGCGAGATCACCACGCGCGCGCCCAAGGACCTGGACGCCTGGCTGGCGCTGGGCCGGCTCTACAAAGCCGCCGGCAGTTCGGTGGACTCCGAGAAGGCCTATAACCAGGCCCTGGCCCTGGACCCCCATAACGAAGACGCGCTGACCGGACTGGCCATCGTCTACTCCGACGTGGGGGACACGGCACGGGCCATCGAGAAGCTGAAGCAGCTCAACGAGCGCAACCCCAGCGCCCGGACGTTGAGCGCGCTGGCGGCCTCATACGAACAGTTGCGGGACTTCCGCAGCGCCGCCCAGGTGTATCGCAAAGCGCTGGAGTTGCAGCCGGAGAACTCACGGCTGAAGCGCGCACTGGCGCAGGCCCTGCTCTACTCCGACAACGTCGACGAAGCGCTCAAAATCTACACCGAGGTGGCGGCCGAGGAGCCGCGGGACGCACAGGCGCACCTGCGCATCGCCGAGATCCACCGCATCAAGCGCGACTTCGTCCAGGCGCGCGCGGCGCTCGAGAAGGCCCGGCAGATGGACGGCAACAGCCTCGAGGTGCGCTACGACGAGGTGAACCTGCTGGATGCCGAGGGCAAGCCGGAAGAGGCCATCGCGCTGCTGAAGGGCATTCTCGAGGAGACCGCCAAGAAGGAGTACAACGCGGCGGAGCGGAGCAATCGCGCCATGCTGCTGGAGCGGCTGGGGCTGCTCTATCGCAGTGCCGGCCAGTACCCGGAAGCCGTGGACGCCTTCGGGCAGATTGCGGCTCTCGACCCCTCCAACGGCGCGCGCGCCGCGGTGCACGTGGTGGACACCTGGCGCATGGCCCGCAACTATCAACGGGCGCAGGAGGAAGCCGAAGCCGCCTCCAAGAAGTACCCCAACGAGCGGCTGGTGAAACTGGTGCATGCCTCGGTGCTGGCAGACGCCGGTAAGACCGACGAGGCGGCCGCCCAGGTGCGTTCCCTGCTCAACGGCGAGCGCGACCGCGAAACCTGGCTGGCACTGGCCCAGATTTACGAGAAGGGCAAGCGCTGGGAGGAGGGCGCCCAGGCGCTCGAAGAAGCCCAGAAACTCTCTGAGGGCAAGGAGGACCAGGCGGCGGTCCACTTCATGCGCGGCGCGCTGTTCGAGCGCATGAAGCAGTACGACCGCGCCGAGGCCGAGTTCCGCAAGGTGCTGGAACTGGAGCCGGACAATGCCGGCGCCATGAACTACCTGGGCTACATGCTGGCCGACCGCGCCGTGCGGCTGGACGAGGCGCAGAGGCTGATCACCCGCGCGCTGGAGTTGGACCCCGGCAACGGCGCGTACCTGGACAGCCTGGCCTGGGTCTACTATCACCAGGGAAAGCTCGGCGAGGCGGAGGACCTGCTGGTTCGCGCGCTCGAGAGACTGGGGAACGATCCCACCGTGCACGACCACCTGGGCGACGTCTACTTCAAGCGCGGCAAGACGCGCGAGGCGATTCTGCAATGGCAGGCTTCGCTCAAGGCATGGGAAGCCGCTTCCCAGGCCGAATCCGATCCCGCCGAAATCGCCTCGGTGACGAAGAAACTCGAAAATGCCAAGGTGCGGCTGGCCCGGGAGACGGGCAAGCCCGAGACCGGGAAGCCCTAAGAAAATGCTGGCCGCCGGAGCTTCGGCGGCCAGATCGATTTACCCAGCTACCACCCGCCGCCGGAGCTTCGGCGGCCAGATCCATTTCCCCAGCTACTGCCCGCCGCCCGGCTCAGGACTTCGAGGCCTCGAGTTCCTGGGCGCGCGGGAACAGGATGTTGTTCTCCAGGTGAATGTGGACGTGCAGATCCCGTTCCAGATCCTGGAGGCCGGTCATCAGGGCGCGGTAGGTGGTACAGGCATAATCGGGCAAGTGGAAGTCGCCGGTAATCTTGCGAATCTCCGCCAGCGCCTGGCCCGCGCTCTCGTGCTCCGCTTCCATCATCTGGATGGGATTGGCCACCGGGCCGAATGGAGCCGCCGGCAGAGGCTGGCCGGACTCGACCGCCGCTTCATAGGCCGCGATGGCCGGAAACAGAATCATCTCTTCTTTTCCGGTGTGCATTTCGAGTTCCGCGCGCAGGCGCGCGTAAACTTCCGGCAGCCCGATGAGGGTCGGTCCGTATCGCTGGTTGTACACCCGGTAGACCTTGTCGAGGCGCATCTGAATGGCCGGAAGTTCCCGCCGCAGATACTCGTGGTGAGTGCCGACGATATGGCGGATCAGTTCGCGCAGCGGAGCCGTGTTCCAGTCGGCGGCGCTTTCCGGAGCTTCCACGGCGGCTGCCTCCAGTTCCCTCTCGACGGCCTCGACATCGTAACCCTTTTCGAGACACACCTCCGCCAGCGGCCGTTTCCCGCCGCAGCAATAATCGATTCCCAGCTTTTCAAAGACGCGGACGGCCGCCAGCGAACTCGCAGCCATCTCCGCCACCGTTGTCGTTTTGGTTGTTTGCATAATCAAGACCTTTCCTTTGCCGCCGCGCTCATGCAGGCCACTCCGAAGGGAAGCACTCCGGACACTGCTGATCGGCGAACCGGAGCCAATCCAGGATCTCGGCGGCGTCCGGCGCGGGATCTCCCTGCCCCGCCTTGTGGGCGAACATGATCTCGCTCCAGCGATCGGTAACGAACACCGCCAGAGCGGATTCATCGCTGTCTCCGGCGGAGAACTTGCGGCGCACCGCGCCATCCGGATCCGCCACCACGTCGAAGGGCCCGGGTAGCGCCGCGGGCGAGGCCTCCGGCAGGACCGCTATGACCTGTCCCTCGTGACGCTCGATCTCCGCTTCCGCCGCCGCCAGGGCCGCCGGCAGAAGATGGCCCTGCTTGCCCGCCAGAATCACCACCAGGTTCCTCCGGCCCCGGTAGTCCGAAAGCTGCTTCCGGACTCCCTCGACCGTCACGAACTCCACGTCCGGCAGGCAAAGCCCGCGCTCGAATCCGTACTCCGGGCCTTTTCCCTTGAGTGTCTTGGTTCCATCCATTGCCATCCCTCCCTTTCGTTCAGCCGGCCGTCAACCCGGCTTGCTCTCAGCCATTTCGATGCTCAGCAGGGATCGCAACCGGGTGCGGTTCTGCAGAACATCGGCAAGCGTGTGGTTGTCCAGCACATCCAGAAACGCCTGCACCGCTTTCTCCAAAACCAGTTGCAGCCGGCAGGCCGGCGTAATCACGCACTCGCCGCGGCGGTCCGGATGGAAACATTCGGCGACGGCAAAATCCGGCTCCATCTGCCGGACTACCTGCCCCAGGTTGATCTCCTCGGGAGCGCCCGCCAGCCTCATCCCGCCGCCGCGGCCGCGAACGGTTTCGATGTAGCCCAGCTTTCCGAGGTTGTGAATGATTTTCATCAAGTGGTTGGCCGAAAGCCCGTAGGCCTCCGAAAGTTCGCCGATGGTGGCCAGCCCCTCGCCGCGAAGGCCGAGGTAGATCAAAACCCGCAGGCTGTAGTCGGTATAGGCGGTGAGCTTCATCGGCCAACCTTTCTTGACATCAAAAGATGCATCTCACATACTTGTTATACAGGGTCCGCTTCCGTATTGCAAGAGCGATCTCCAGGCAACGCCCCGGAAGCGGCCGCGGACGGGAGGAGTCACATGGCCACACTGGCGCTGTCACGAGACGAGACCGGCACGATTGTGCCCCACGAGCTGACGCTCGAGTTGTACCGGAAGATGCTCACCACGCACTACGTGGACGAGCGGCTGAAGGTCCTTTCGCGACAGGGGAAGTGCACGTTTCATGCCTCGGCCCGGGGGCACGAGAAGGTCCAGGTAGGAATGACCCTGCTGCTGAAGCCGCGCCAGGACTGGTTCTTCACCTATTACCGCGAGAAAGGCATCGCGATCGGGCTGGGGATGCCTTTACGAGACATCTTTCTTGCCATGCTGAGCCGCGGGGGCGATCCGAACTCCAACGGGCGGAACATGCCGGAGCAGTTCTCTTCGCGCGAACTGAACCTGGTGGCCCAGACGGCCTGCACCGGAACGCAGTACCTCCCCGCCGTGGGGGTGGCCGCTGCGCTGACGAGGGAGGGCTCCGACGCCGTGGTGTATGTCTCGTCGGGCGAGGGCGCCACCAGCGAAGGCGAGTTCTTCGAGGCTTTGAACTGGGCGGCCCGCGACCGCCTCCCGGTGCTGTTTGTCGTGCAGAACAACGGCTATGCCATCAGCGTTCCACAATCGTGCCAGACGGGGTCGGAGATCCACCGGATCGCCCGTGGATTCGGCATGCCCGCCTTCGATATCGATGGCACCTGGTTCGAACCGATGTACCAGAACCTGCCGCCGGTTATCGAACAGATGCGCAACGGCGGCGGTCCCGCGCTGGTGGAGGCCCGGGTGGTCCGGATGGACTCCCACTCCTCATCGGACGACCAGCGGAAATATCGCAGCACGGAGGAGCTGGCGGACCTGGTCCGTCAGGATCCCATCTACCAGACGGAAGCCTATCTGCTCCGCCACCGCGTACTCAGCGAGGAGGATATCGAGGCCATGCGCGCCTCGATTCGGGAGGAGGTCGACAGTGCCGCGGCCGAGGCGGACGCCGCTCCGGCGCCCGACGAAGGCGGGGTGATGGCCCATATCGTCTCCGGCAGCGCTCCGGAGCCGGCCGGGCTGGGAGCGCCCCGCTATCTGTCGGACCAGCCGGTGGCCATGATCGATGCTATCAACCACGGGCTGCGGGAAGAGATGCGCCGCAATCCGAAGATCGTGATGTGGGGGGAGGACATCGCGGATCCCAAAGGGGGTGTCTTCGGTGTCACCCGCGGCCTCTCGACAGAGTTTCCGGAGCGCGTCTGGAACTCGCCGCTGGCCGAAGCCAGCATCGTGGGAGTTGCGGGCGGCATGGCCATCGAAGGCTACAAGCCGATCGTCGAGATTCAGTTCGCCGACTACCTGTGGCCCGGCTTCATGCAACTGCGGGACGAGATCGCCACGGTTCGCTGGAGGAGCCAGGGGCAGTGGACCTGCCCCGTCGTGGTGCGCATCGCGGTGGGGGGCTACATCAAGGGCGGGCCATGGCATTCGGCCTGCGTGGAGTCAAGCTTCGCGCACATACCTGGCTGGCATGTCGTGTTTCCAAGCTGCGCCGAAGATGCCAAGGGATTGATCAAGGCGGCGGCGCGCTCGGAAGACCCGGTCATCTTTCTAGAACACAAAGGGCTGTACCGCCGGGTGCAAGCCCGGACCCCGGAGCCGGACAACAACTACCTGGTTCCGTTCGGCCGCGGCCGGGTGCGCCGGGAAGGCAGCGACGTGACCGTCGTCACCTGGGGCAGCACGGTATACCTGGCGCTGGATGCAGCCCGCCGGGCGGAGAAACGGGGGCTCTCGATCGAGGTGCTGGATCTGCGATCCATCGTTCCCCTCGACGAAGAGATGATCCTGAACAGCATTCGCAAAACCAGCCGCGTGGTGGTGGCCCACGAAGATACCCTGACGATGGGCTTCGGAGCCGAGGTGGCCGCCCGCATCGCCGAGAAGTTCTTCGACCACCTCGACGCTCCGGTGGTGCGGGTTGCAGCCAGGGACTCTTTTGTCCCCGCGGCAGCCAACCTCGAGCTTTCGGTGCTGCCATCCGTGGAGGATCTGGAAAGAGGCGTGGACAAAGTGGTCGGCTATTGACGGTAGGGGTACGATGACCGATGCCGCGAGAGAAGATGCGTTCGCCTGCGATTGGGTGATTTCGCCGCAGGACCGGGACGGGCTGCCCGCGCTTCCCCGATCACCTGCGGGGGCAGCCGGCGGATCGCACTTCGGCGGGGCGCTGTATTCGAACTTCCTCGCGGAGGGACTGGCCCATTTCTTCCCCGCCGCCCGCCTCGAGCCCGATGGCCGCGCGGCGATAGCCCGTGCCGGCTTGCAATGCGACTGCAAGGCCGATCGCACGAAGGGGGATCGGGTGCTGCTCGACTGGCTCGGGCAGCGCTATGTCCTGCGGCGCGAGCGGCGTCCTTTCAGCCCAGGCGAGAGGCGGTTAATCCATGCCATCGGGCGAGTACTGACGGCACGCTACCAGGCGCTGTTCAATCCCCATATCGCAGCCAGGAATTTCCACCTCTTCCACGGCCTGCCCGAAGACCGGTACGTCTCGGCGTTCCTGGATCCGGCGCCCTACGAGAACCTCGAAGCTCTGACCGCAAAGCAGGACCGCGTGGCGGATGCGATCGAGGTGTTGCGGTCGAGCGCCCTCACGACCCACGAGAATCGCCGCGTCTCGACGGGAGCGCTGCTGCTGGGAAGAAAGTCGCCCGCGCCGCAATCGTCCGCCGAAGGACTGCGGTACGCATCCGCCTTGACCTCGATCCGTTCCTTTCCCCGGCTCTGCGACGGAATCCACACCGTTGCCCTGGTAGACGCTCGCGGACGCTGGACCGATATTGTGGACCTCGAGGGGTGGCCGGGATGCGCTCCGCGTGGGTCCCTTCTCCTGCCCAGCCCCTCCGCCTACAGCGCGCACTGCCGCGCAACGCTCGGCAATGACAATCTCTGCCTGACGTTGACGCCCAACGGGGAGATCAAAGCCTTCTCCGGAGGCGTGCAGGTCTTCTCGTTTCTGAACGGGCGCTGGCGGCTCACGGATTTCGAGTGGAAATACCGGCGCTGGGCCGAAGCGGTGGGCAACCAGGACCTGGCGAAACTCCTGCTCCAGGTGGCGTTGGACCTCGCGGACTCCCGGCACGGCGGCCTCTTTGCCATTCTCGACGATGCCGCTGCCGTAGGCCGGCTGGTCTCGCCGGCGGACCTGCTGGCGTACGACGAGCGCGAATCGCCGCGAGCGCAAGGCGCCGACTCGAAGCGCAGCCTGTACTACCTGCTCAACGGCAAGCGCAGCACGGAGCTTAAGCCTGCCGTCTTGAGAACGCTGGCCGCGATTGACGGGGGGATTGTGTTCGACCGGGAGGGCCGGCTGCTGGCTTTCGGCGCGATTCTGCGGCACCCCGACGATAACCGGGCCGCGCCCGACCGGGTCCGTCAGGGCGGCGGCAGATCCGTGGCTGCCCTGGCCGCTTCGCACTACGGCAGGGCGCTGAAGATCAGCGAGGACGGGGCCATCAGCTTTTTCGAGAAGGGCCACTGGGT
>JAWLGN010000450.1:0-2935 GCA_041685075.1 Bryobacteraceae bacterium | reverse complement strand
GATGTGGTCGCGGAGTTCGAGGCCGCCGGCTTCCGCCTCGCGAGAAACCCGAAACTGCTGCCGTATCAGTACTTTCTAGAGTTTCGGCTGAAGTAACGCTTTAGGGCAGGCGGGTCTCTCCCATCAGCCAGCGGTCGATGGCTCGTGCCGCGCGGCGGCCCTCCGCAATGGCCCACACCACCAGCGACTGGCCGCGCCGCATGTCGCCCGCGGCAAAGACCCCCGTTACCGAGGTCATGCAATCGTCGCCCGCGGCCACGTTCCCGCGGGCGTCCAGTTCCACGCCCAGGCGCGTGAGCAGGCCATTGCGCACCGGCCCGGTAAACCCCATGGCCAGCAGCACCAGGTCCGCGTCCATAGTGAACTCCGACCCGCCGATGGGTTCGAAGCGCGGCGGCGCTCCCACCCGGATCGCGTGCAGCTTGCGGACCTGCCCGTGTTCATCGCCGCTGAATGCCGTGGTGGAGATGCTCCACTCGCGCAGGCCGCCCTCCTCGTGAGAGGTCTCGGTACGCAACTGCATGGGCCACAGCGGCCAGGGCGTGTGGGGCGCGCGCTCCTCGGGGGGTTTCGGCACCAGCTCGAACTGGTGTACCGAGAGCGCCTTCTGCCGGTGCGCGGTGCCCAGGCAGTCGGCCCCCGTGTCGCCCCCTCCGATGATCACGACGCGCTTGCCCGTGGCCAGGATGGCATCGGAGGGAGGCGCCATGTCGCCTTCCACCCGCCGGTTCTGCTGCCCGAGGTACTCCATGGCGAAGTGGATGCCGCGCAGTTCACGGCCCGGCACACGCAAGTCGCGCGGCTGTTCGGCGCCGCCGGCCAGCAGCAGCGCGTCGAACTCTTTGCGCAGATCTTCCACCGCGATGTTGCGGCCCACGTGGGCATTCAGGAAAAACTCGATGCCCTCGGCGCGCAACTGCTCGAGGCGCCTGTCAAGCACCTGCTTTTCCAGCTTGAAGCTGGGAATCCCGTAGCGCAGCAGGCCGCCCGGGCGATCGGCCTTTTCGAAAACCGTGACGTGGTGGCCGGCGCGGTTCAACTGCTGCGCCGCGGCCAGACCCGCGGGCCCCGAGCCGATAACCGCCACCCGCTTACCCGTGCGGAAGGCCGGCGGCTGCGGCCGGATCCAGCCCTCTTCGAAGCCGCGGTCCACAATGGCCCGCTCGATCTGCTTGATGGTGACGGGCGGCTCGTTGATCCCCAGCACGCAACTGGCCTCGCACGGCGCCGGGCAGATGCGGCCGGTGAACTCCGGGAAGTTGTTGGTGGAGTGCAGCGCGCGCAGCGCCTCCTGCCAGCGGCCGCGCCAGGCCAGGTCGTTCCAGTCCGGGATGAGGTTGTTCACCGGGCAGCCGCTGTGGCAGAAGGGCACGCCGCAGTCCATGCAGCGCGCGCCCTGCGTGCGCAGCTTCTCTTCCGGCAGCGGGAGGTAGACCTCCCGCCAGTCGTTGACGCGCTCCGCGACCGGCCGCCGGGGGGCGGTCTCGCGCTCGTACTCCATGAAACCCGTGGGCTTACCCATGCAGCACCCCCTTCTCTTCCACCGCGCGTCCGGCGCCGAGCACGCGCTTGTACTCGCGCGGGAAGACCTTGACGAAACGCGGCAGCATCTCCTCCCAGTTCTCCAGAATCCAGCGGGCGCGCGGGCTGCCGGTGGCCTCGGCGTGCTTCTCGATGGTGCTGGCGAGCAGTTCGATATCGGCGCCCTCCACCACCGGCTCCAGGTCCACGCCGGCAGGGTTGCAGCGCTTTTGGGCGAAGTCGCCCGCTTCGTCGAGCACGTAGGCGATGCCGCCGCTCATGCCCGCCGCGAAGTTCAGCCCGCAGTTGCCCAGCACCACCACCAACCCCCGGGTCATGTACTCGCAGCCGTGGTCTCCCAGTCCCTCCACCACCGCGGTCGCCCCGGAGTTGCGCACGGCGAAGCGCTCCCCGGCTTTGCCGTTGAAGTACGCCTCACCGCTCGTAGCGCCATAGAGCACCACGTTGCCCACGATGATGTTCTCCTCCGGCTGGAAGGTCGAGCCGCGGGGCGGGTAGACGACAAGCTTGCCTCCGGAGAGGCCCTTGCCGGCGTAGTCGTTGGCATCGCCTTCGAGCGTCAGGGTGACGCCGCGCGCCAGAAAGGCGCCGAAGCTCTGGCCCGCCGAACCGGTGAAGTGAAAACGGATGGTGTCCTCCGGCAGTCCCGCGGAACCGCAGCGCCGCGCCACTTCTCCGCTCAGCATGGCCCCCACGCTGCGATGGATATTGCGGATGGGCAGCTTGATCTCGATGGGCGCCTGGTTCTCCAGCGCCTCCTGCGCGTGCTCGATCAGGCGGTAGTCGAGCGCCTGGTGCAAGCCGTGATCCTGCGGCGCCACCGCACGGCGCGCCACGCGCGAGGGTGCCGGCGGGTTGTAGAGCAGCATCGAGAAATCCAGCCCCCGCGCCTTCCAGTGGTCCACCGCCTTCTTCATCTCCAGCCTGTCCACTCGCCCCACCATCTCATCGACGGTGCGGAAGCCCATCCGGGCCATGATGCTGCGCAACTGCTCCGCCACGAAGAAGAAGAAGTTGATGACGTGCTCCGGCTGGCCGCTGAACTTGGCCCTCAGGACGGGGTCCTGCGTTGCGACTCCCACCGGGCAGGTGTTCAGGTGGCACTTGCGCATCATCACGCAGCCCAGTGCCACCAGCGGCGCGGTGGCGAAGCCGAATTCCTCCGCCCCCAGCAGCGCGGCGATAGCCACGTCGCGCCCGGTCTGGAGCTTGCCGTCGGTCTGCAGGCGAACGCGCCCGCGCAGGTCGTTCATCACCAGCACCTGCTGGGTCTCGGCCAGCCCCAGTTCCCAGGGGATGCCGGCGTGCTTGATGGAGCTGAGCGGGGAGGCGCCGGTGCCGCCCGAATCGCCGGAAATGAGGATGACGTCGGCGTGCGCCTTGGCTACCCCCG
>JAWLGN010000113.1:0-16298 GCA_041685075.1 Bryobacteraceae bacterium | reverse complement strand
TGCTACCAGGTGGCTTCGGTGGTGGGCCTCACCACCATTCACATCTTCGGCTTCGAATCGCCTGAGGCGCCGGCGCTGGCCGAGCAATGCGGCGTGGCCTTCCAGCTCACCAACATCCTGCGGGACATCCAGGAGGATGCCGCGCGCGGCCGCATCTACCTGCCGCTCGAAGACCTGCGCCGTTTCGGCGTCACCGAAGAGCAGCTCGCCACCGGCTCCGGCGGCAGCGAACTGGTGCGCCTGATGAGCTTCGAGGTCGCCCGGGCCCGCTCCTACTACGACCGTTCCATGCCCCTGATCGACCTGGTGCGCCGGCCGAGCCGTCCCGCCCTACGCGCCCTGATCGGAATCTATTCGCGCCTGCTCGACCGCATCGAGCGGCGCAACTACGACGTCTACAGCACCCGCGTCTCGCTCTCGGGGCTGGAAAAGTCCTGGGTCGTGCTGCGGGCGCTTATCAAGTGATTATGCGGATTGCCATTCTCGTACTGATAGCCTGCGCCGCCGCCGCGCAGGCGCCCCCACCTCAACAGTTCGCCCCGATTGGCGACCTGAAGCTCGAAAGCGGCGAAGTGCTCCGCGACTGCCGCATCGGCTACCGGGTATTCGGCACGCTCAACGCGGAGCGTTCCAATGCCGTGCTGGTCCCCAGCGCCCTGGCGGCCACCAGCAGGGAAATCGCCCGGCTGGCGGGACCGGGCAGGCTGCTGGACACCTCGCGCTGGTACGTCGTCGCGGTGGACGCCCTGGGCAACGGGGTCTCGTCTTCGCCCTCCAACAGCCGTCTCCAGCCGCGCGGGCGCTTTCCGCGCTTCACCATCCGGGACCTGGTGAACGCGCAGCACATCCTGCTCACCCGGCACCTCGGCATCCAGCGCCTGCGCGCCGTGGCGGGCATCTCGATGGGCGGCATGCAGGCTTTCGAGCTGGTGGTGGCCTACCCGGATTTCGCGCACCTGGCCGTCCCGCTGCTGGGGACTCCCCGGCAGACCACCTACGACCTGTTGCTCTGGGACACGCAGCGCAAGGTCATCGAACTCGACCCCGCGTGGATGGGCGGGGAATACAAGACGCCGCCCGCCCGCGCCATGCAGGCCCTGGCCGGCGTCCAGTTACTGGGCATCTCGACGCCGCAGCAACGCAACAGCCAGACCCCTGCCGAACGATATCCCGCCTGGATGGCGGCCATGGAGAAGAGCGTCCAGCGTTTCGACGCCAACAACTGGCGCAGCCAGCTCCTGGCCATGCTGGCGCACGATGTCTCGAAACCTTATGGCGGCGACATGGCCAAGGCCGCGGCGCGCGTGCGCGCCCGCCTGCTGGTGGTGGTGGGCCTGCAGGACCACATGGTGAATCCCGAGCCGGCGCTGGAGTTCGCCCGCCTCGTCCAGGGCCACACCATCGAGATCAACAGCCCCTGCGGCCACGGCGCCCTGGATTGCGAAATGGAGATGGTGGCGCCGCGCGTGGCGCGGTTTCTGGAAGGCGGCTCGCCGGAGTAGCGGCCCCGCTACCGCGTGCGCGTCAGCCCCAAGGCCCGGATGCGCTTGTGCAGGTTGGTGCGCTCCATGCCGAGCGCGCGGGCGGCGCTCGAGACGTTCCAGTCGGCTTCTTCGAGCGCCCGCAGGATGTGCTCCCGCTCGGCGCTTTCCCGCGCCTCCTGCAAGGTGGAGCGCGGCGCCGTGTCCCGCGGCATCCGCACTTCCACCGGCACCGATTCGCGCGTCAGCCGGTCGCCCGGCGTCAGGATGGCCATCCGCTCGATGATGTTGCGCAGCTCGCGCGCGTTGCCCGGCCAGCCGTAGGCCTCCAGCACCGGGTAGACGTCGTCGTCGATCACCTTGGGCCGGAAGTTGTTGCGCGCGCAGAAATCGTCGAGGAAATACTCGGCCAGCAGCCGCACATCCTGCGGGCGCTCGCGCAGCGTGGGCACCCGGATGGGCACCACGCTCAGCCGGTAGTAGAGGTCCTCCCGAAATTTTTCCTGCTGCACCAGGGCGGCCAGGTCGCGGTTGGTGGCGGAGATCACCCGCACGCTTACCCGGATGGCCTGCTCGCCGCCCACCCTGTGGAACTCGCCCTCCTGCAGCACCCGCAGCAGCTTGGCCTGCGAAGCGGCATGCAGGTCCCCCACCTCGTCCAGAAAGATGGTGCCGCCGTCGGCCAGTTCGAACTTTCCCCGGCGCGTCCCCGTGGCCCCTGTGAAGGAGCCCTTCTCGTGGCCGAACAGCTCGCTTTCGAGCAGCTCCGTCGGAATCGCGGCGCAGTTCACCTTCACGAAAGGCGCCTGCGCGAAGGGGCTGTTCTGGTGGATGTGGGCGGCCAGCAGCTCCTTTCCGGTGCCGGACTCGCCAATCAGCAGCACCCGGGCGTCCGAGCGCGCCGCCATGGAGGCCTGTTCGACGGTGCGCTGCCAGGCGGGGCTCGCCCCGATCATCTGCGGCCCGCTCCCCACCATCTCCCGCAGCCGCTCGTTCTCCTGCCGCAGCGTGGATTGCTCCAGCGCGTTCTTCAAAGTGAGCAGCACCTTGTCGCGGCTGAGCGGCTTTTCGAGAAAGTCGAAGGCCCCGGCGCGGGTGGCCTCCACGGCATCCGCGATGGTCCCGTGCCCGGAGATCATCACCACCGGCGCGCCGCTCCCGTTCTGCCGGATGGCGCGCAGCAGTTCGATGCCGTTGCCGTCCGGCAGCCGCACGTCCAGCAGGTAGGCGTCGGCCCGCTGCGCCTCGGGGTGCGTTTTGAACTCCCGCGCCGAACGGCAGGTGGAGACGCGATAGCCCTCGCGTTCGAGAATCATCCGCAGCGAACGGCCGATGTTCTCTTCGTCATCTACGATCAGGACGCGCTTGCTTGCCATTGAGCGGCCGGCGGCAGCAGCACGCGAAACGCGGCGCCGCCTAACTCCCCTTCTATCACCTGGAGATCGCCGCCGGAGAGCAGGGCGCTTTTCCGCGCGATGGAAAGCCCCAGCCCCATGCCTCCCTTCTTGAATGAAATGGTGGGTTCGAACAGGGTCGCGCGCGCCTGTTCGCTCAAGCCCGGGCCGGAGTCGTGCACCTCGATGGACACCCGCCCGTTATGGGTGGCGGTCTTGCCCAGCACCGTGCCGCCGCGGCCGGCGGCCTGCGCGGCGTTCTCCAGCAGGTTGGTGAGGATACCCCGCACCAGGTCCGGATCGGCCAGCGCGGCGGGGCGCGAGCGCGCCAGCTCCAGCGAGTAGCGCACTTCTGGGTGTGCCGCGCCCAGGAATGCGATGCGCTCCTCCAGCAGCGCGTTCACGTCCAGCCGCGCCGGGTCGGCGGGCGGCTCGGAGGCGAACTGCGAGAAGGCGCGCACGCGCCGCTCCAGGCTCTCCACCTCTTCGGTGACGATCTGGGCGGCCTGTTCCATGAAGGCCCGGTCGCCCTCCCCATGCCGCGCCAGCATCTCTTCCACGGTGAGCCGGATGGGGGTGAGGGAGTTCTTCACCTCGTGAGCCATCTTGCGCGCCAGCGCCTGCCAGCTTGCCACCTGCGAGAGGTACACCAGCCGGTCGGTGCTTTCCTTCAGCCGCGCGGCCATGTCGTTGAACGCCTGGCTGGCGCGCCCCACCTCGTCGTCGCGCCGCACCGGCACCCGCACCTCCAGCTTCCCCGCCGCCAGCTCGGTCAGCCCGGCGGTGAGTTCCTGGATGGGCCGGCTGATGCGGTGCGCCAGGTACACCAGGAGCGCCAGCGAGAGCAGCCACACCGAGGCCGCCAGCACGACGAAGGTATAGGTGAAGCCGCGGCGCAGGTCGTGGGCGCGCCGCAGATCCACTAACTGGCGCGCGCGGGCGATCTCGTCGGTGAGCCGCCCCATGGCCACTTCCCCCAGGCTCTCCGACCACATCCACACCGTCTCGCCGCGCCGCGCGTAGTAGTCCAGCCGGTCGCCCTGGTTGCCTGCCAGCACGAAGCGCTCCGGCGCGCCGCTGGCGAAGAACGCCGCCACCGGCGCCGGCCACTCCCCGCGCGGCGCCCTGTACACCGCCGAGGGCTCCGTCTTCCCGGACTCGGCCGCGGCCTTCAACTGCTCGCGCGCGCGCTGGTAGAACTCCCGCCCGGTGGTCTCGAGCGTATGGGAGATGCGGTCCACCTCCACGGTGGATGAATACTTCAAGCTGCGTTCGAGCAGCGAAGTGGTAATCCACAGGGTGGCACCCAAAGGCGCCAGGGTGGCGGCCAGAAAGATCAGGATCAGCCTGTTGCGAAGTCGGTTCACCCGCTTTGATCGCCTCGCGCCGTGCTCTTGCGAATGTCGGCCAGCCGCAGGGGGCCGGCCTCCAGGGTCCAATGCGGCTGGGCCGAGCGCGGGCGCCGGCTGAACACCTCGATCAGGCGCGTGATGTTGATGCCCGGCTCACCCAATACGGCGGCTTCTTCCCTGGGATCGGTGGCGCGCAGCTCCAGCCGCAGCCAGAACTGCCGGCTCGGGTCCAGCCCCGCGGCGCTCATCACCATGCTCCGCAGGCACCACGCCTCGGCGGCTTCGCTGGAAAGGTGGCTCACCGACCGGGGGTTGCCCCGCAGCCGGGTAACGGAGAACTTCTCCTCCCACAGGTCGTAGCTCAGCACGAAGCGCTCCGGCACCCGCCGGAATACCGTCAGGTGGGCATCGGTGGAAAGGGTGAGCTGGCTGAGGAACATCGCCGAGAGGCCGTTCTTCAACCGCTCCAGGGGGCGCCCGGTCAGGAAGTGGAGATGCGGGGCGGCCACGTGGATATTGTCGCCGTCCCAATAGGCTGAAAGAGATGCCGCGGAGAAGACCTTGGACACAGGTATCACGGCCGCGGCTAGAAGCCAGCGCCGGCGCGTCATTTTGTGTCCGCGGTCACTCAATCATGGATGCCCGAACTCAATAATTCATCCCTAAAATGAAGACGGGTTCCACCCGGCTATCGCGCAGAGGAAAGGCCACCGCCAGGGAGAAATTGTTCTGGCGCAACCCCACCCCCACTGCGTGGCGCGCCACGGCGGGCTGCCCCTGGCTCCATACCGCTCCCGTGTCGTAGAAGGCCTGCAGCATGCGGTAGCGGTACTCCACGGTGTTGTGGACCATGCGGTCCCCGCCCAGCGGATCGAGGTCGAACTTGTTCCACCCCCGCAGGGTGGAACTGGTGCCCAGCACGAAGCGCTCGAACAGCGGCGCGCGCCCCCCGATGGCTCCCGCCATGGCGTGCTCCACCACCGCATGGCGGCCGTTCTCGTAGACGTAGCGCATCTCCATGTGGTGCCGGTTGTAAACGTAATCGCTGTCGAGCACCCGGGTGGCGGCGCGCAGCCCGTAACCCCCGTTCAGGTCGTGGCGGCCCGCGCCGGAGGTCTCGATGCGCTTGTGCACCCGCAGGGCCGCCGAAAGCGCGTTGGCGGACTCCGTCCCCGGCCCGGCCGGGTAGTCCGGCTCCATGCGCTGGAACCCCGCCCCCACCGACAGCATGAAGGGGCCGCCCAGCGCTATCGTAATGGTGGGCTCGATGTTCTGGCGTACCCGGTAAATGGGGGAGGTATACTCGATGGCCTCGGGCGCCGCCAGGCGCGTCGCCCGGTTCCACTGCTGGTGGTAGCTCTCGGCCAGCAGGCGCAAGCCTACGCGTTCGCTGCCTCCCAACCGGCGATTCTCGTAGCGCGCGTTGACCCCGGCATAGCGCTCCGCCAGGGCATCGCCGTCGCTCACCACGCCCGCGGTGAGGCGATGCTCGGAAACTTGGATGGTGCCCTCCACGGCGGCGCTCCAGCCCTGCTTGGCGTGATAGAGGAAAGTGGGAACGGAGATTTCATAGCTGCGGGGGCGGCCTTTCACTTCGAAGACCACCTTCACGTGTTCCGGGGTATCGCCGCGCAGCACCAGGTGAGTCACGGCGCGCACCTGCAACTCTCTGCGGATCCGCCTGGCAAGATCCTCCAGCAACGAGGGATTCAGCTTCTCGCCCCTGAGACGGGCCATCTCCCGCCGCAATCCCGCGCTGATGCGGGACTCCTCGGCGCCGGAAAGTTCCACGCTTTCCACCGTGTAGCGCGTGTTTACGTTGATTGCCGACTGCGGACCACCGGCAATCAACAGGCTGCCCCAGACCAGGCAGCCGAGCCAGGCACATCTCATAAAACCTGCCGATGCAACCGGGTTGCCAAGGATAAACTGCTGAGGTTAAAAGAGTTATTACTAGTCCTGTGTGATTCGGCTTCACAGGTGTGCGGCCATCCGCGGCCGCCGGAGATTACAAAGCCTTAGCCAGTTCGGTGGCGAAAGCGCTACGGGGCTGATCTTTGGTCCGCTTGGTTCTGGTGCGGCCTGCGCGTTGCCGGGGAGCGCCTTTGCCGTCCCGGCCCTTGGGCGGTTGTGCGGGATTGGCCCGCAGAAGACGGTCTTCGAGAGGGGCGCGGTCGAAGCGGCGAATAATGGCCTGCATCTCATCGGCGGTGGGTGCTTCGACGAAGGCGAATCCCTTCGATTCCTGCGTTTCGTGGTTGCGGATAACTTTAATCGAGTCGGCAACGAGATCTTCCGCAGTCAGCCACGCTTTGATGTCGTCGGCCGTGACCCACGTCGGAAGGTTGCCAAGGAATACAGTAAAGCTCATTCAGTGATTATTTTTGCTCCGTGGTTGGATTTGGCGGCACAGCAAGAGGAAGGATCCGGTTTCTCTGCCATATAGATGGTATCAAATGGAGTCCAGCGATGCAAATTGCCTGCCGGCCCACAAGGCCGCGAATTCGGCTAGAATTGAATCATCGCCAGTTTGAGTAACGCAAAGCGCACGGGCGTGATCGCGATCTACCCCGGGTCCTTCGATCCGATCACCAACGGACATCTGGACCTGGTGGAACGCGGGTCGAAGCTCTTCGACAGGCTGATCGTTTCCGTTCTGCAAAACGAGAACAAGTCCCCGCTGTTTACGGCCGCCGAGCGTGCCGAGATGCTGCGGGATGTCTTGCAGGGCTACTCCAACGTCAGCGTGGCATCGTTCCGGGGGCTGCTGGTGGACCACGCCGCCGAGTGCGGCGCCACCGTCATCCTGCGGGGCATCCGGGCCGTCTCCGACTACGAGTACGAGCTCCAGATGGCCCTGATGAACCGGCGCCTCCGGCCGGAGATCGAGACCGTCTTCCTGATGGCCGGGGAGGCCTACTCGTTCATCAGCTCCCGCATGGTGAAGGAAGTGGCCAGCCTGGGGGGGAACATCTCAGGCCTGGTCCCGCCCGCGGTGGAGACCCGCCTGCGCAACCGCATCACCGCCCGAGCGCGTTAATTCAAGCGGCCAATTCGCACCGGAGAGGGTTTTTGAAACATCTTCGCACCAGAGAGGGTTATCGAACCATAATGGACGCAGCAGCAGGAATGGGAATCGCCGGGCGCATATCCGCCATCACCGTCTCTTCCACCATGAAAGTGGCCGCGGAAGCCGGACGGATGCGCGCCGCCGGCATTGACGTCGTCGATTTCGGAGCCGGGGAACCCGACTTCCCCACCCCCGCCAACATCAAACAGGCCGCCATCCGCGCGCTGGAACAGAATTTCACGCGCTACACGCACGCCGCCGGCACCGCCGAGCTGCGCGACGCCGTCTGCCAGCGGCACGCGCGCGACTACGGCACCGGCTACACGGCCGAGGAGTGCGTCATCACCGCCGGCGGCAAGCACGCCGTCTTCAACCTCGTACAGGCGCTCGTCGATCCGGGCGACGAGGTTCTCATCCCGGTGCCCTACTGGGTCACGTACAAGGACGTGGTGCTCTACTCGGGCGGCAAACCCGTCTTCGTCGAGACCAGCGAGGCCGACGGCTTCCAGCTCACCGCGGAACTGGTCCGGCGGCACATCACCCCGCGCACCCGCCTGCTGATCGTCAACTCGCCTTCGAACCCGAGCGGCGCGGTGCTGGATTCCGCCGAGTTCGAGCGCATCTACGAGCTGACCGCCTCGCGCGGCATCTACCTGATGACCGACGAGTGCTACTGCCGCTTCCTCTACGGCCGGGAGCCCTTCTCCATCGCCTCGCTCCCGGGCGCGCGGAATACCGTCTTGGTGGCCGGCTCGCTGTCGAAGACCTATGCCATGACGGGCTGGCGCATCGGCTTCAGCCTCACCCCGGCGCACATCGCGCGCGCCATGATCAAGCTGCAGAGCCACTCCACCTCCAACCCCAACTCCATCGCCCAGAAGGCCGCCCTGGAGGCCCTCCTGGGACCGCAGGACGCGGTGGCTGAGATGCTGGCCGAGTACCGGCGGCGGCGCGACTTCGTAATTGCGAAACTGCGCGCCATCCCCGGCGTCGCCTGCCCCGAGCCGCAGGGCGCCTTCTACGCCTACCCCAACATCCGGGCGGCGCTCGGCGGCGGCACCACCGTCGATTTCGCCGAGCGGCTGCTCCAGGAAGCCCACCTGGCGGTCGTCCCCGGCGAGGCCTTCGGCACCAGAGAGCACATCCGCATCTCCTACGCCACCTCGATGGAGGAACTGGACCGCGGGCTGGACCGCCTGCGGGACTTCATGGCCCGGCAGGTCTAGCGGGGCGGCCCGCCTAGCCGCCGCCGGCCCGTTTCACCCGCGGCCTCGCGCCGCTTTCGATCGACTCGCGGCTGACGATCTTGTTGAAGTTGCTCTTCTGCCCGCGGGCGGTCTGCTCCTGGACCATCAGGGCGAGGTTATTCTCCTCGAACGCCCTGAACCACTCCTCCCAGGAGATGGGTTCGAGAGACTCGCGGCCGCTGAAGCCGGGGAAATCCAGCCGGATCATCCCCACGTCGCCGGGCGCCCGGCCGGTGCCGCGGACGCAGGCGGGCTGCGCGTTGCGCTCTTCGGCCCAGCGGCGGATCTCGTCGTGATCGATGAGCGGCCGCGCGGAGGCGGCGCGGCCTCCCGCCGCCCGGGCCCGGCTACCGCGGGAGGCGCCCGCCGCCGCGGTCTTCCGGCCCGTGGCCCCCGCGGCCTTCTTCGTCGCCACCGCGCGCGTGGTTTTTCTGCCCGCGGCGCGGGTGGTCTTCCGGCCCACCGCCCGCGGCGCCTTCTTCGCGGCCGCGCGCGCCGTCTTCTTCCCCACCGCGCGCGTGGTTTTCTTTGCCGCGCGCTTCCGGCCGCGGGACGGCTGCCCGATTTCCTCCACTTGCATCCGGGAGGCCTCCTTGGCCAGCCGCTTCCCCACCTGCGCCAGCTTCCGATCCGTCTGGGTCTCTTCCTTCAAGGTTTCACTCAGCAGCCTGGCGGCATCGCGCTCGCCAATCTGCTGCGCCAGCGCCACCGAGTTGGTGTAGCCGGCCATCTCGTAGTGCTCCACTTTACGGGCGGCGCCTAGCAGACCGGCGTCCAGCATCGGCGCCGGCCGGTTTTCCGAAGCGATCTCCTGCTGCTCGGAGATGAGCCCTTTCATCCCCGCGCAGGGCTTGCTCTTGGGCCGCTGGTCGAGCGTGCCGAAGACCCGCTCCAGGCGTTCCACCTGGCCTTTGGTCATCTCCAGGTGCTCGCGAAATAGCTTCTCCAGCTCCGGATCGCTGGCCGACCGCGCCATCTTCGGCAGCGCTCGCACGAGCTGCTTCTCGGCATCGTACAGATCTTGCAGTTCGTCCACCAGGACGTCCCGCAGGGTAGCTACTTTCATTCGTCCTCCCTTAAAGGAGCGATTTTCGCCAGCACGTCAGGCAAGTGGCGTGCCGTTACCGGCAGCGGGATGGCCGAAACCGGCGGGGGATGAAGGGAGTGTGACGGCGCTCACGGCGGCGCGGTCGGGAAAGCCACACCCGCCGCAAGCGGCAGGCATGGGGGCAGCGGCGCGCGGTTGCCGGACGCGCGCCGGGGGCGCAGGAAGTTTACGGAGCCCGCAGTTCTTACCTGCGCCGGGCCATCAGGCGCGGTAATCCTCGCCGTTCAGACTGCGCACCACGGAACGCTGCCACGCCTCGAGCGCGGCTTCCATGCGCCGGACGCGTTCCGGCTCGCGCGCGGCAAGATCGTTTTTCTCCACCGGATCCCGGGCCAGGTTGTAGAGCGCAGAAACCCCTTTGCGGCGGTACAGTTTGTAATCGCCGTCGATCCACGCCGCCGGCCCGGGGAAGTCGTCCGGAGGATATTGCCTGGTGATGCGGCCGGGGTCGGGCAGAGTTTTGGGAGGCGCCAGGCCGGCCTGCTCGCGCTCCATCTCCTCCATCAACTGGGTGCTGGGCGTTCCGATGCCGCCCTCGGGATGCACCCAGAAGCCCAGCGGCTTCTCGCGCCGCTCCAGGCGGCCGTCGAACAGCGGAACCAGGCTGATGCCGTCGAGCGGCTCGACTTGCCGCGGCACCTTCGCCCCGGCCAGCTCCACCACCGTGGGGTAGATGTCCACCGTGCCGCAGGGCATGTGGATGACGCGGGGCTTGCGGATGCGGTCCGGCCACTCGATCATGGCGGGCACCCGGATGCCGCCCTCGCCCAGCGCCCCCTTGCGTTCGGAAAGGCCCCCGGTGCTCCCCACCGGGATGGCCCCGTTGTCGCTGTTGTACCAGAACAGGGTGTTGCCGGCCACCCCCAGGCGGCGCAGTTCCCGCCGCAGGTTGCCCATGGCGCGGTCCATGGCGGTGATCTCGCCGTAGAAGTGCTGGAGCCGCTCCGGCTGGTCGCGGTAGGGCAGGCGATCCTCCTCCAGCGCCTGGTGGGGCGCGTGCGGCGAGCCGAACCACACCAGCGCCAGGAAGGGCCGCTTCTCCTTCACCGCCCCCCGGATGAACTCCGCCGCCGCATCCACCGTCACCTGCGATCCCTCCCCACGGGTCCGCACCACCTTGCCGTTGCGGGCCATCAGCGGGTTGTTCTCGAAGAAGTTGGGGCTGGAGAACCACTCGTCGAAGCCGCTCGCGCCGGGGGAGACGGTGCTCTCGGCGCGCACCGGGCCCACGTGCCACTTGCCGAAATGCCCGGTGGCGTAGCCCGCCGTTTTGAGCGCCTCCGCCACCGTGATCTCCTGCGGCCGGATGGTGCGTCCCCAGGAGAAGCAGCCGTAACGGTTGGGATGACGGCCGGTGAGCACGCTGCCGCGCGTCGGCGAGCAGACCGGCGCGGCGGCGTAAAAGCGCTCGAAGCGCAGCCCCGTGGCGGCCAGTTCGTCCATCACCGGGGTCTTCAACACCGGGTGGTCGCGGTAGCCCACGTCGCCCCAGCCCTGGTCGTCGGCCATGCAAAGGACGATGTTGGGGGGCGCTCCGGCTCCCCGGGCGGCCAGCGCCGCCGCCAGCCCGCCCACAAATGTACGCCGGGAAATCGCCATGCTTGTCTCCTGTAGCCTCGCTCTCGGGCGGGTTTCAGCTCCACCGCGCCGGCCGGCGCCCCTAGTACGCCAGCAGCCGCCGGGCCGCCTCCAGCACTTTTGCGGCGTCGGGCAGGAAGGCCTTTTCGAGCGGCGGGCTGAACGGCACCGGAGTGTCCGGCGCGGTCACCCGCACCACCGGGCCATCCAACGCTTCAAACGCTTTCTCCGTGACGATGGCGGAGATCTCGCCGCCGATGCCGCCGGTACGGGTATCCTCGTGCAGCACGATCGCCTTCGAGCACTTCCGCGCGCTGGCCAGCACCGCCTCTTCGTCGAGCGGCAGCAGCGTGCGCAGGTCGATGACCTCCACCTCGCTGCCCTCGGCGGCCAACTGGTCGGCGGCTTCGAGCGCCGTCCACACCATGGCGCCGTAGGTGATGATCGTCAGGTCCCTGCCTTCCCGGGCCACCCGCGCCTTGCCGATGGGGACCGTGTACTCCTCCTCCGGCAGGTCTTCCTTGATCCGCCGGTAGAGCGCCTTGTGCTCGAAGAACAGCACCGGGTTGTTGTCCCGGATGGCGGACTTGATCAGCCCCTTGGCGTCGTAGGCGGTAGCCGGCTCGATGACCTTCAGCCCCGGGGTGTGGACGAACGGCGCCTCGGGGTTCTGGGAGTGGAACGGCCCGCCGTGCGTGCCGCCGCCCGCCGGCGCCCGGATCACCATGGGCACGCGCGCCCCCCAGCGGTAGCGGCACTTGGCCGCGAAGTTGGTGATCTGGTCGTAGGCGCAGGAGATGAAGTCGGAAAACTGCATCTCCGCCACCGGCCGCAGCCCCATCAGGCTGGCCCCGATGGCCGCTCCCGCGATGGCCGATTCGCTGATGGGGGTGTCGATGACGCGGCGCTCCCCGAACCGCTCCAGAAACCCGGCCGTCACCTTGAAGGCGCCGCCGTACACTCCGATATCTTCCCCGAGCAGGAACACGTCGGGATCGCGCTCCATCTCCTCCCAGAGACCTTGGCGGATTGCTTCCAGGTAGGTCACAGTGGCCATCGCTTAACCCTCGTCGTAGACGCCCTCGCAGAGTTCGGAAGGGTCGGGGTAGGGGCTGTTTTCAGCCCACTCGACGGCCTCGTCCACCTCCCTGCGGACTTCGGCGTGCAGCGCGTCGATGGCCTCGCGGTCGGCCCACCGGCGCTTCATCATGAGCTTTTCCAGCCGCAGGATGGGATCCTTCTTGGCCCACTCCTCGAACAGGCGCTTGGGAACGTAGGCGGCGGAATCGTGCGCCGCGTGGCCGGTCATGCGGAAGGTCTTGCACTCCAGCAGGTAGGGTCCCTTGCCGGCACGCGCGTGTTCGATGGCGCGCCCGGTAGCCTCATAAACCGCGAACACGTCGTTGCCGTCCACGATCTCCGCCGGAATGCCGTAGCCCGGCGCGCGGTCGGCCACGTGGGCGCAGGCCATCTGTTTCTCGAGCGGCGTGGAGTAGGCGTAGGCGTTGTTGTTGCACACCAGCACCAGGGGGAGTTTCTGGACCGAGGCCAGGTTGATGCCCTCGTGCCAGTCGCCGCGGCTGGTGGCGCCGTCGCCGAAGTAGCACAACACCACGCCCTTCGATCCGCGGTACTTCTGCGCCAGCGCGGCGCCCGCGGCCACCGGCACGCAGGCCGCCATGGCGCTGATGATGGCCACGATGTTCAGCCGCATGTCGCCCATGTGCATGTTGCCGTCTTTGCCGCGCGTAAGGCCCCCGATCCGCCCCATGTACTGGGCGAAGATATTGCGGGGATGGACGCCCCGGATCAGGTAGACGGCCATGTCGCGGTGAGAAGGAAACAGTACGTCTTCGGGCAGCGCCTGCATGGCGGTGCCGACAGGAATGGCTTCCTGCCCCCGCCCGACATAAACCCCGCCAACAATCTTCCCTTGACGGTACAGCTTGCGCTCAATGCGGTCCTCCACCTCCCGCATCATCGAGAGGTAATAGAGGAATTTGCCGGCTATGGCAGCCTGCCCACCGGCCGAAGTATTGTTTAGCAGGGTTGTGGCTTGGGCGGCGCTCATCGGAAATCGCCTCGCAACAGGTGTGTAAGCGAGTAGTATACGTCATTTCACATCCGCCCTGCTGCGGCGAGCGTAAGCTCTTTCCCTTCAGGCGCCTGCAACTCCGCCCGGTTGGCACCGGGAGTGCATGACGGGCATATCGGGCATGAGAAACCCCTACCTCTGCGGCGCCGTCACATTAATTTCACGGACAAACCCGCCGCCGATACCCGTGCGGAGGCGGTCCATCCCGCGGCAAGCGGTCTCCCGAGAGATGCGGCAGCCGACACCGCACATTCCACGCCATGCCTCTGCTGCACCCGCGGGCAGTTTACGACAAGGAGAGGGATCTTGACTTCAGCGCACGGATATCCCAGGCCCCAGTTGGAACGCGCAAACTGGTCCTCGCTCGACGGAACTTGGGATTTCATCATCGACCGGGACGCCCGCTGGACGCTCCCCGACCAGGTGGAATGGAACGGCGGCACCATCCTGGTGCCGTTCGCCCCCGAGTGCGAGGCCAGCGGCGTCCACGAGCCCGACTTCTTCCGCTCCTGCTGGTATCACCGGCTCTTCGACGCGCCCGAGCTGGCGCAGGGCGAGCGGGTGCTGCTCCACTTCGGCGCCGTGGACTACAGCGCCACCGTCTGGGTGAACGGCAAGCTGGCCATGCGGCACGACGGCGGCTACACGCCCTTCCACCAGGACATCACCCAGTTCCTGAGGCCCGGCGGCCCGCAGAGCGTGGTGGTGCGGGTCTACGACGATCCCGCCGATCTCTCCAAGCCCCGCGGCAAGCAGGACTGGCAGCTCCACCCGCACTCCATCTGGTATCCCCGCACCACGGGCATCTGGCAGACCGTGTGGCTGGAAAAGGTGCCGGCCACCTGGATCGCCTCCGTGCGCTGGACCCCCAACGTGGAGCGCTGGGAGCTGGGCTTCGAGGCCCACATCGAAGGCGAGCACCGCGATAACCTGCGCCTCAACGTGAAACTCTGGCAGGAATCCAACCTGCTGGCCGACGACACCTACACCGTGGTGGCCGGCGAGGTGCACCGCCGCATCGCCCTTTCCGACCCCGGAATCGACGACTACCGCAACGAGCTGCTCTGGAGCCCCGCCACCCCCACCATCATCCGGGTGGAGCTGAAACTCTGGGGCGGCCGCGGCGACCTCATCGATACCGCCTCCAGCTACACCGCGCTGCGCTCCATCGGGGTGCAGGGCGACAAGTTCGTCCTCAACGGCCGGCCCTACCAGCTCCGCATGGTGCTCGACCAGGGCTACTGGCCCGAAACCGGCCTCACCGCGCCCGACGACGACGCCTTCCGGCGCGACGTGGAACTCGCCAAGGCCATGGGTTTCAACGGCGTGCGCAAGCACCAGAAGGTCGAAAACCCGCGCTATCTCTACTGGGCCGACCACCTGGGCCTGCTGGTCTGGGAGGAGATGCCCAGCGCCTACCGCTTCAACAGGCTCTCCATCGAGCGGCTCACGCGCGAGTGGACCGCGGTGATTGCGCGCGACATCAGCCACCCCTGCATCGTCGCCTGGGTGCCCTTCAACGAATCCTGGGGGGTGCCGGACCTGCCCGACAGCCCCGCCCAGCGCCACTACGTGCAGGCCCTCTATCACCTGACCAAAACGCTCGACCCCACCCGTCCGGTGGTCGGCAACGACGGCTGGGAGAGCGTGGCCACCGACATCATCGGCATCCACGACTACGACGACCAGCCCGAACGCATCGCCCGCCGCTACGGCAGCGCCGAGGAGGTGCCCCAGTTGTTCAAGCGCGAGCGCCCCGGCGGCCGCCTGCTGCTGCTCGAAGGCCAGCCCGCCGACCAGCCCATCATGCTCACCGAGTTCGGCGGCATCGCCTACTCCGGCGACCCCACCAGCACCTGGGGCTACTCGCGTTCGGAGACCGCCGAGGACTTCGGCAAGCAGTACATGCACCTGCTGCGCGTGGTCCGCGCGCTGCCCGTGCTGGCGGGCTTCTGCTACACCCAGTTCACCGATACCTACCAGGAGGCCAACGGCCTGCTCTACGCCGACCGCCGCCCCAAGTTCCCCATCGAGAACATTGCCCTGGCCACCCGCGGGCCGCGCACCCAGCGCGACCGGCAGGTCGAGTACGCCTGGCGCGAGCGTCTCATGCATTTCCAGCGCCACCAATACATCGTTCCCTTCGAGGATTACCAGACGACTTATGACAACCGATAGCCCCGAAACCCTGATTCGAACCAACCCGCGCGCGGTCTCGCCCAACGGCCTGGTGCACCACCCCGAGCCGGAGCGCGACGGCACGCGGCTGTTCCGTTCCTTCTGGATTGGGGGATTCGAGTGCTCCTGTCACATCAACACCAGGCGGCAACGGCTGGACATGACCGCCGCCGTCCAGCACGATATCTACGCCGCCGAGGACTACGCGCTGCTGCGCGGCATGGGGATTCTCACCGCGCGCGACGGCATCCGCTGGCACCTCATGGACCGTGGCGGGGCCTACAATTTCTCCCCCTGGGCCCCCATGCTGGAGGCCTCCCGGCGCGAGGGCGTGCAGGTGATCTGGGACATCTGCCACTACGGCTGGCCGGACGACCTGGACATCTTCTCCGCCGCCTTCGTCGACCGCTACGCGCGCTTCTGCCGCGCCGTAACCGAGCATCACCGCGATACCGGCGACGAAGTGCCCTACTTCGCCCCCATCAACGAGATCTCTTTCTTCGCCTGGGCGGCTTCGCGCCGCATTATGTACCCCTTCGCCCGCGGGCGCGACGGCGAGTTGAAGCGCCAGCTCATCCGTGCCGCCCTGGCCGGCGCCGACGCCATCCGCGACGTCGACCCCCGCGCGCGCCTGGTTTACCCGGAACCGCTCATCCACACCGTGCCGCCCCTGCGCAGCGACGTGGTGCAGCCCTCGCGCGACAAGAACGCCAGCCAGTTCGAGGTCTTCGACATGCTGCTGGGCCGCGCGGCGCCGGAGCTGGGCGGCGCGCCCCCATACCTGGACATCATCGG
>JAWLGN010000112.1:0-16306 GCA_041685075.1 Bryobacteraceae bacterium | reverse complement strand
GATCGTCACCAGCACGCCCAGCAGCGCCCCCACCGCCGTCAGCGCCCAGTACACGCTTCCGGACTCCGGCTTCAGCACCAGCGCCACCGTCAGCAGCACGGCCCACAGCGCTACGAAGGCGTTCAGCAGGTGCTGCCCCCGGAAGACGATGGCGTTGCCCGAAACCAGCTCCTGCAGCTTCGCAAAGGCCACCAGGCTGCCGAAGAACGTCACCGCCCCGATCACCGCCGAGAGCGCCGTGGCGATCGTGAACTGCGCCGTGAAAACGCCGCCCCCAGTCTGCACTTCCACCAGCGCGGCCCCCGCCACCAGCACCGAGGCGCCGCCGCCGAAGCCGTTCAGCAGCGCCACCATCTGGGGCATCGCGGTCATCTTGACTTTCACCGCCATCACGATGCCGATGGCCGATCCCACCACCAGCCCCGCGATGATCGTTTCATAGCTGACAATCTGGCGGTCCAGCAGCGTGACCACTACCGCGATCAGCATCGCTACCGCCGCCATGCCGTTTCCCCGCACCGCCGTGCGGGGATGGGACAGGCCCTTCAGACCCAGAATGAACAGAACCGAAGCGGCCAGATACGCGAATCCTATCAGTGCGGGAGGCATCCGTTACCTTTTCTTGAACATCGCCAGCATCCGGTTCGTCACCAGGAAGCCGCCCACCACGTTGATCGTGGCGAACACCACCGCCACGAATCCCAGCGCCGTGGTCAGGGTGGTATGCTGCGTTCCGCTCGAGAGCAGGGCGCCCACCAGCGTGATGCCCGAGATCGCGTTCGACCCCGACATCAGCGGCGTGTGCAGCGTCGGCGGCACCTTCGTAATGACTTCGAATCCGACGAAAATCGCAAGCACGAAAATCGTTAGCGCTGTGACGAACAGTTCCATTAGGCCTCCTTACCCATTCTTCCCAGCAGCTCCAGCACCCGCGGGTTCACCACGCTCCCGTCGCGCGTGAGCAGCGTTTCCCGCAGGATCTCGTCCTCGCTGTCCAGCGCGATGCTGCCGTCCTTGGCGATGTGCTGCAGAAAGGTCGCGATGTTCTTGGCGTACATCTGGCTGGCGTGGTAGGGCATCGATCCCGGCAGGTTCATCAGCCCGATGAGCGTCACCCCGTGCTTCTCCACCACGCGGTCCGGCTCGGTCAGCTCGCAGTTGCCGCCGCGCTCGATTCCCAGGTCCACAATCACGGATCCCGGCGCCATCTGCTCCACCATCTCGGCCGTCACCAGCACCGGCGCTTTCTTGCCGGGCACCGCCGCGGTAGTGATCACCACGTCGCTTTCCGACACCACCCGCGCCATCAGCTCCCGTTGCCGCCGGTAGAACGACTCGTCCTGCGCCCGCGCGTAGCCGCCCTTATCCTCGGCGGCGCCGGCTTCGAGCGGCAGCTCCACGAACTTCGCCCCCACGCTCTCCACCTGCTCCCGTACGGCCGGCCGCACGTCGTAGGCGCTCACCACGGCGCCCAGCCTCCGGGCGGTGGCGATGGCCTGCAATCCCGCCACCCCCACCCCCACGATGAACACCTTGGCGGGAGCGATGGTGCCCGCCGCCGTCATCAGCATGGGGAACATGCGCGGCAGGTGGTTGGCCGCCAGCAGCACCGCCTTGTACCCGGCCAGCGTGGCCATCGAGGACAGCGCGTCCATGCTCTGCGCCCGCGTAATCCGCGGGATCAGCTCCATGGAAAACGCGGTGACCCCCTGGGATGCCACCTCCTGCACCACCTGCGGCGCCGATAACGGATCGTAGAATCCGATCGCGGCCTGTCCGCTGCGCGCGCCGGCCAGCCCGCCGCTATCCGCGCGCACCACGAGAAGCACATCCGCCTTCTCGATCACCGCATCCCGCGACGGAGCGATCTGTGCGCCCTTGTCCCCGAAGGCGGCATCGGGAAACCCCGCGCTCAGCCCCGCGCCCGATTCGACAATCACCTCGAAGCCGCGTTTGACGAGGGAAGCGACAGCCGATGGAACCAGGGCCACCCTCCGCTCACCCGGCCCCCTCTCGGTAGGAACGCCGACAATCATAACTCTACAGTGTGCCAGATCCGCGGTCCCCCTGTCGCGCGCGCTTTCACTTCGCCGGACAGAACCGAGCGCGCCTCCGCGGCCTTTTCACGCCCATTCCAAGAAAATATCTCCCCCACCCTCAATCACTTCCCCGCTCACCTCCGCAAATTCCGCCGCTCTCCGTGCTATTCCTCCAAGCGAAAGGCCGACCCCATGCCTCAACCCACGAAGCGCAAGAAAACCGTCACCGAGAAGCAGCTCGCCGCCAACCGCGCCAACGCCGCCCGCTCCACCGGCCCCCGTACCGCCGCCGGCAAGGCTCGCTCCGCCCGGAACGCCCGCAAGCACTCCTTCGCCGCCTCCAGTTGCACCGTCATCCGCCTCGAAGAAATCCAGGACGTCGCCCGCCTCATCGTCGACCTCGCCGCCACCTACCAGCCCGCCAATTCCCAGGAACTCTTCGCCCTCGAACGCATCGCCCTCGCCCAGCAGTCTATCCTCCGCGCCGCCCGCATCGAAGCCGGCCTCCTGACCTCCGCCTTCGAGCGCTTCTTCGACGTCCGCCGCGACCGCCTCTTCGCCCCCCTCGACCAGTTCTATACCTCCGATGTCCAGGTCACCCGCGAGAACCATCGCAACCTCGGCATCGCCGACGGCTTCCGCATGATCACCCGCGACGACCGCACCTGGACCCTCTTCCTCCGCTACCAGGCCCAGGCCGAGCGCCTCTACCGCCGCGCCGTCCAGGAGTTCGAACGCCTCCGGGCCCTCCGCAACGATTTACCGAACGAACCCATTTCCATCTCCCAACCCGAACAAATCACGCCACTTCCCATTCCTATAACGAACCCATCCGAGCCCCCTCCCGAACCCATCCCCACCCCCGGCCCGCCCGCCGCCGGATGATACACTGGACTTATGGCAACAGGGAACGCCCTGCCGATTCTGGGAGGGGGGCTGGGCACCACCCCGCGCATCGGATCGCTACTCATCAAACCCGCTTCCGCGGTCTGCAATCTCGACTGCGCCTACTGCTTCTACCTCGACCGCGAAGCCGACCCCTACAAGTCCATGCCCGCCCGCCGCATGTCCCTCGATACCCTCGAGCACATGGTCGATACCTTCCTCTTCTACTCCTACCCCAACAGCATCTTCGCCTTCCAGGGCGGCGAACCTACCCTCGCCGGCCTGCCCTTCTTCACCAAACTCGTCGACTTCCAGCAGCAGTACGGCCGCAACAGCCAGTCCGTCTCCAACGCCCTCCAGACCAACGGCATGCTCCTCGACGACGCCTGGTGCGAACTCTTCAAGCAGTACAACTGGCTCATCGGTATCTCCATCGACGGCCCCGAGGACGTCCATGACCAATACCGCTTCAACAAGGCCGGCAAGCCCACCTGGGCCCGCGTCATGGAAAGCATCCGTGCCATGCAGAAGCACAAGGTCGAGTTCAACGTCCTCTGCGTCCTCAGCCAGGCCAACGTCGAAAAGCCCCGCGAAATCTACCGCTTCTTCCGCTCCATCGGCATCGAGTACATGCAGTTCATCCCGCTCTCGGACTTCGACAGCGACGGCCGCCCCTATCCCTTCACCATCACCCCCGAGCAGTACGGCCGCTTCATGTGCGAAGTCTTCGACCTCTGGTGGCCCGAGCGCCGCAAGGTCCGCATCCGCTACTTCGACAACCTCGCCGAAGCCCTCGCCGGCCAGCGCCCCGGCGCCTGCACCATGCATGAAACCTGCGACAGCTACGTGGTGGTCGAGTATAACGGCGATATCTACCCCTGCGACTTCTTCGTCTCCTCCGAGTGGAAGCTGGGCAACCTCAATCTCGATTCCTGGCCCGAAATCGCCCGACGCCAGAAGCGCTACTCCTTCGCCGCCAACAAGGCCCTCCCCCACCCCGTCTGCCAGGCCTGCGAATACCAGCACATCTGCCATGGCGGCTGCCCCAAGCACCGCCACGACCCGCGCCGCAACTTCAACGACCTCGATTACTTCTGCGGAGCCTATAAGATGATGTTCGCCAAAGCCGTCGAGCCGCTGCGCAAGGAAGTCGATCGTCTCTGCGCCCGCACCACCTGATCCCTATGCGCTCCCTGATTCTCCTGCTCCTCCCCCTGGCGCTCGCCGCCCAGCAGGACCCCCGCGACATCGTCCGCCGCGCCCTCGAAACCTACAAGTACAGCGACGCCCGCGCCGTCCACTACTCCTTCATCGAGCATCAGAACCTCCGCCAGATCGACTCCAGTGGCCGCACCAAGAAACACGAGATCCGCACCTACGAGGTCACCATGCCCGGCGGCAGCCCCTACCGCCGCCTCATCGCCCGCGACGGCGAGCCGCTTCCGCCCGATGAGGACCGCCACGAAGAAGAGAAGCGCGCCTTCGCCATCGAGCAGCGCAGCCAGGAGACCCCCGAAGAGCGCGCCCGCCGCCTGGCCGACTGGGAAAAGAAGCGGCGCCGCCAGCGCGAGTTCCTCGACGAAGTCCCCGCAGCCTTCAACTTCCGCCTCGCCGGCGAAACCACCTACAACGGCCGCCCCTGCTACGTCATCCACGCCGAGCCCCGCCCCGGCTACAAGCCCGGCTCCCTGGCCGCAGGCTTCCTGCGCAAGACGCGCGGCGTCCTGTGGATCGATAAAGAAGACTACGGCTGGGCGCGCCTGGAAGCCGAGGCCTTCGACGACGTCAGCCTCGGCCTTTTCCTCGTCCGCGTGCACAAGGGCACCCGCGTGCTTCTCGAACAGACCCGCATCGCCGAGCGCATGTGGCTCCCCAGCCGTACCGATGCCGCCGCCACCCTCCGCATCGCTCTTATCAAGTGGATCGGCGGCGAGTGGCAGTATCGCTACAGCGACTACCGCCTCGATCCCTACGAAGCTCCCGTCGCCGCCGCCCGCCGCGCGCCGGAGTAACTGCGGCCGCCCGCCGCGCCTTCAGAAGCTGTAGCGCAGCGAAAGCTGCACCTGGCGCCCCGCGCCCAGTCCCACGTCCTTGGTGACGGTGGATGTAATCATGCCGAAGCTGCCGCCCGCCGCTGCCGCCGTAAACGGCTGCCCCGGCTGCAACTGGTTGACGCCCGTGCCCAGCGCGTTGTTCAGCCGCGCCACCGGGTTGGCGAAATTGGCCCGGTTCAGCACGTTGTACACTTCGCCGCGAAACTCGATGGCGTGCCCTTCGCCCAGCTCGAAGCGCTTGTGCAGCGTCAGGTCCAGTTGCGCCAGCCCCGGCCCTTTCAGCGCCCAGCGCCCCAGGTTGCCATACTCGCCCGGCGCGGGAATTGTGAATGCCGCCGGGTTCAGGAACGCACGCTTGTCGGTTGGATTCTTCAGGTAAGGGCTCGCGCCTGCCACTACGCTTGGCCGGCGGTTGCTGCGAAACGCGCCGCCCCAGGGATTGTTCACCACCGGGGTGGTCAGAACCTGGCCGCCCTCCACCACCGGGCCGTTGACGAACTGGCCCGTACGGTTCAGCCGGTAGGCGATGTCGTTGCGCGCCAGCGTCAGGTCGATGGGCATCCCGGTGCGCGCGTTCAGCACGCCCCCGATGCTCCAGCCGCCCGCCAGCAGCCGCGCCCGCCGCTTGCCGAACGGCAGCGTGTAGAGAGCCGTGGCATGGAAGCTGTGGCGTACGTCGAAGGCGTTGTTTCCACGGTCCTGCTCGAAGTTGAACGGGTTCTGTTGGGTCTGCGCCTCGTTGGACCCGCCGGTGTTGCCGATGCTGTGGCCCCAAGTCCACTGCGCTCCCACTGTCAGCCCCTCGGCGAAACGGCGGTGGGCGGTCACCTGGAGCGAGTCGTAGCGATCGGTGCCGCCGCTGGTCTTGTAGTCCATCTGGGCGAAGCGGTCGCCGAACTCGAGCACCGGGATGCCCGCCCCGCTCGCCGGGTTCATCCCCACCCCCAGCAGCAAGTTGGTCCAGGAGCGCAGGAACAGGTTGCGCCCCTGGCTGGCCACGTACGCCGCCGTCAGCACGGTATCGAGCGGCAGCCGCTGTTGCACCGACGCCGTGTAGGAGAGCACCTTCTCCGGCAGCGTGTAGCCCGGGGCGTAGACCCGCGGCGCGAAGTTCTTCAGGTTGTTGCGGTCGAACGACGCGATGATGGCGGCGCTGTCCACCGGGAAGGCGATGCCGGTGGTGCGGGCCACGGTCACCCGGTCGCTGTCGATCGGCTGCACCTGGTCCTCCGTCTGCCCCGGTCCGTAATAGTAGCCCGCGCCGGCGCGGAACACCGTGTTGCCGTTCCATCGCGCGGGCGCCCACGTGAAGGCCAGGCGCGGCCCGAAGTTCGCGCGGTTGGTGTTGTACCAGGGGCGGCTGGGGTCCGGATCCAGGTCGCCCGTGCTCATGTCGAAGAAGGTGAACAGGTTGCGATCCTCCCGCAGCACCGTGTAGTACTCGTAGCGCAGCCCGTAGTTCACCGTGAAGGTGCGGCCGATCTTCCACTCGTCCTGCGCATAGCCGATGTAGTACTCCTGCTTCAGGTAGCGGTTGCCCGTAACGCCCCCGTGCAGCGGGTTGGGCGCGCTGACGTCGCCGATCACCTGCACGCTCGAAGGCGTGTTGGCGAGCAGCGCGTCGATGTTCGAAAACGTGTAGGTCGTGCCGCCCAGCCGGTCCGTGTACATGCGGATGGGCCGGAACTCGAAGCCGAACTTGAAGGAGTGCGCGCCGCGCACCCAGCTCAACTGGTCGGCGAAGGTGAGGGTGTAGTTGGTGTAGGGGACCGCGCGGCCGTTCTGCGCGCTCGATGAGCGCACCAACCCGCCGATGCGCGCGGCGCCGCCCGAAACGCCCTGCCCACCGATGCCCGCTATCGTAGCAGTGCCGGTGAAATCGATCGAAACCGCCGAGAGATCGATGCCGTTCACCGACGGCGCCACCCCCTGGTAGCGCGTCTTCACGCCGTTGAAGCCGAGGCGCGTTTCGTGGATCACGGTGGGCCGCAGCACCTGCTGCAGGCTCACCAGCGCGTTCTGCGGCGCCGCGGTGGTGCGCGCCGTGTTGCCCGTCACGTTCAGCGGGTGCTGCATGCGGCCCTGGTCGCGGAAGTAGCGCGCGGTAAGCTGGTACCGGGGGCTGATCCGGTAGTCCAGCCGCAGGCTGCCGTAGTCCTCGTCGATCGGCGCGCCGGCGGTGAGCCGCGCCAGGTCGAGATCCGGGTTGGCCGTAGGGGTGCCCGCCGGGTAGGCGTCCAGCAGGGGCGCGATCGAAGGCACCGCGCGCGCCCGCGCCGCCGCGCTCGGCACCGCCTCGATCAGGTTGTGGTACGCCCGCTGCCGCAGCCCTTCATACGCGGCGAAGAAGAACAGCCGCTCCTTGATAAGGGGCCCGCCCAGCGAGCCGCCGAACTGGTTGAGCCGCAGCGGCGCGGGATCGGCGCCGTCGAAGAAGTTGCGCGCGTCCATGGCGTCGTTGCGCAGGTACTCGAACAGCGCGCCGTGAAACTGGTTGCCGCCGGACTTGCTCACGATGCTGATCTGCCCTGCGGTGCCGGTGCCGAACTCGGCCGGGTAGTTGCTCGATTCCACCCGGAACTCCTGCACGTTTTCGAGGCTCGATTGCAGCCGGAAGCCCGTCGAGGTCTCGCCGTTCAGGTTGCCCGGCGAGGCGTCGATGATGGAGGAGGCCTCGATGCCGTCGAAGCGCACGGCATTCTGCTGGTTGGCGCGCCCGCTGAAGCGGATGTTGTCGTAGCTGCCGCCGCCGGAGCTTTGGGCGCCCGGCGCCATCAGGTAGAGCTGCGAAAGCTGGCGCCCGTTGAGCGGCAGGCCGGCCACTTCGCGCTCGTGAATGTTGGCCGACATGCTGGCCGAACTGGTGTCGATCACCACCAGGTCGCCGCCCGTGACGGTAACCTCGGTGGCGAAGGCCGCGGGCTGGAGCGGGATATCCAGCGTGCGCTCCTGGCCCGCGGCGAGCGTGATGCCGGTGTACTCGGCGGGACCCAGCCCTTCAGCGCGGGCCTTCACGCGGTAGACCGCGGGCGGCAGGTCGACCACCGCGTAGCGCCCCTGCGCATCGGCCTGGACCGTGCGTTCGAAACCGGTGCGCGCGCCCGTGACCGTGATGGCGGCGCCGGGGATCACCGCCCCGCTCGAATCCGCCACGGTGCCGCCGATGCGCCCCGTCCCTGTCTGGGCGCGAACGAACGAAGTAACAAGCAGTAAGCTGCAGACGAAATTTGAGATTCGCATCACGCCCAACTTAGCGGGCGCGTGTTTCGAATCCGTGACGCCTCAATAAAGTTTGCGGCGTTCGTTTGTCATGCGGCTGTAACTTCGAGGTACTTCCGGTAAGCGGCGTCCCAATCGGCCGTGGGGCGCGGTTCGAAGGCCTCCACCGGCCAGGAGCGGCGGACCAGCGCGCGCGCCTCCTCCAGCCCGGCCAGCGCGCCCGCGCCCATCGCCTGGATGAGGACGTTGCCGATGGCCGTGGCTTCCGCCGGACCGGCCGCCACCGTGCGGCCCGTGGCATCCGCCACGAACTGGTTGAGCACAACGTTGCGCGAGCCGCCGCCCACGATGTGGATCACCTGGAGGCGCCGCCCTACAACGGTCTCCAGGCTGTCGAGCACCTGGCGGTAGCGCAGCGCCAGGCTTTCCAGAATCGTGCGGGAGAACTGGCCGGGCGTCTCGGGCGCCCTCTGCCCGGTGGCGCGGCAGCGGTCGGCGATGCGCGCCGGCAGGTTGCCCGGCTCGAGGTATTCGTCGGGATTGATGATGGCGGTGAAGGGCGGGGCATCGGCCGCCAGGCGCGCCAGTTCGTCGTAGGAATAGGTCGTGCCTTCGAGCGACCACGCGCGCCGGCACTCCTGCAGCAGCCACAACCCGGCGATGTTCTTCAGCAGCCGTATGCGCCCGGCCGCCCCGACCTCGTTGGTGAGGTTCTGCTCCAGCACGGTGTCGTTGATGATGGGCTGCTCCAGTTCGGCGCCCATCAGGGACCAGGTGCCGGAGCTGATGTAGCACCAGTCCTCGCCCGTGGCCGGCACCGCGGCAACGGCCGAAGCGGTGTCGTGGCAGCCGGTGGTATAGACGGGTGGCGCGGGTTCGCTTCCCGGCCAGACGGAATCGAGCAGCCGCCCGAGCAGCGTGCCCGGCGGCACGATCTCCGGCAGAATCGAGGTGGGAATGCCCAGCCGCTCGAGCAACTCGCCCGCCCAGCTTCGCGCGCAGGGGTTGTAGAACTGCGACGTGCTGGCCACGGTGAGTTCGGCTTTGGCTTCGCCGGTCATCCAGTAGTTGAACAGGTCCGGCATGAACAGCAGGGTGCGGGCGTGCTCGAGCGCCGGCGAGCCGGCCAGCTTCATGGCGTAAAGCTGGTAGAGCGAATTGAGCTGCATGAACTGGATGCCCGTGTAAGCGAAGACGTCGGCCCGCGGCACGGCCTCGAAGAGCTTTTCCATCACGCCGTTGGTGCGCGGGTCGCGGTAGTGGTGGGGGTTTTCCAGCAGCGCGCCGTCGCGGCCGAGCAGCGCGAAATCCACGCCCCAGGTATCGATGCCGATGCCCGCCGGCACCAGCCGCCGTTCCCGCGCGGCGATGCCGATCCCGTGCTGGATTTCGTGCCACAGCCGCAGCGTATCCCAGTAGAGCGACTGAAACACCCGCACGGGCGTGTTGGGAAACCGGTGCAATTCTTCGAGCGCCAGTCCCTGGCTCGATAGCGTCCCCAGCATGGCGCGTCCGCTCTCCGCGCCGAGGTCGAAGGCAAGATAATGTTGCATCGGACTGCCAGTATATCGCGGCCCGGCAAACGCTGGCCGGGCGGCGCTGGGGCGTGCCACCCGGCCGATGGTGTGTCAGTAGTTGACGATGGCGGCGAAGGAATCGGGGGTCAGGCTGGCTCCGCCGACCAGCACGCCGTCGATCTCTTCCTTCGACATCAGCGCCTTGGTGTTGTCGGGCTTGACGCTGCCACCGTAGAGGATGCGGACGGCGTCGGCGGCCTGCGCGCCGAAGTGGCTGCGCACTTCCTGGCGGATCGCGCGGTGGGCTTCTTCGGCGATCTCGGGCGTGGCCGTCTTGCCCGTTCCGATGGCCCACACGGGCTCGTAGGCGATGATGACTTTGGCGAACTGCTCGGGGGTGAGGCCCGCCAGCCCGCCCTTGAACTGGGCGCGCAGAACCGCTTCGGTCTCTCCGGCTTCGCGCTGCTCCAGGCGCTCCCCGACGCAGACGATGGGGGTCAGGCCCGCTTCGAGCGCCGCCTGCGTGCGCTTGAGCACCGTCTCGTCGGTCTCGCCGAAGTACTGCCGGCGCTCGCTATGGCCGATGATGACGTGGGTGCAGCCGGCGGCGACGATCATCCCGGGCGAGATCTCGCCGGTGAAGGCGCCCTCCTTGGCCCAGGAAACATTCTGGGCTCCAATCCGGATGCGGGTGCCTTGCGCGGCGCCAACGGCCGCTTCGAGGTTCGTGAAGGGTGGGCAGATCACGATCTCGCGGTCCTCCACCTTTGCGACCAGCGGCCGAAAGGCTTCGAAAAAGGCTCGGGTTTCCGCGGGCGTCTTGTACATCTTCCAATTGCCCGCCATGACAGGTGTTCTCATAGCAATAGCGATAGAAAACTGGTTCCGTTTCTGATTGAGGTGCCGAAGTTATCCGCCACGGTGCGGCCGATGTCGGCCAGACTCGTGCGGACGCCCAAGCCGGCTCCGCGGCGCGCGCGCGGGCCGAAGACCAGCAGCGGGACGTACTCCCGGCTGTGGTCCGTGGAAGGAGTAGTGGGATCGCAGCCGTGGTCGGCGGTGAGGATGGCCAGATCGTCGTCCTCCATCGCGGCTTCGAGCGAAGGCAGCCAGGCGTCGGCTTGCTCGAGCGCCGCGGCGTAGCCCTCCACGTCGTTGCGGTGGCCGTACAGCATGTCGAAATCCACCAGGTTGCCCCAGATAAGCCCTGTGGAACACTCGGCCATGGCGGCGAGCGTCTGGCTCATACCCTCGGCGTTGCTGGCCGAAGGGTAGCGCTCCACGATGCCGCGGCCAAGGAAGATATCGAAGATCTTGCCCACCGCGATGACCGGAACGGAGGCGGCTTCGAGCGCGTCCAGCAGCATGCCGCGCGGCGGAGGGACGGCGAAGTCGTGTCGGTTGGCCGTGCGGGTGAAGGCGCCCGGCTCGCCAACGAAGGGGCGGGCGATGACGCGCCCCACCTCGTGCGGGCCGCGCAGGATCTCCCGCGCGATCTCGCAGATGCGGTACAGCTCCGGAAGCGGGATCACCTCTTCATGGGCGGCCACCTGGAAGACGCTGTCGGCCGAGGTGTAGACGATGGGGGAGCCGGTGCGCATGTGCTCCTCGCCAAGCTCCCGGATGATCTCGGTGCCGGAGGCGGGCTTGTTCCCCAGGGTGCGGCGTCCGATGCGGCGCTCGAACTCGTCCATCACCTCGCGCGGGAAGCCGTTTGGGTAGAGGGGAAAGGGCCGGTCGAGCAGGATGCCGGCCATCTCCCAATGGCCCGTGGTAGTGTCCTTGCCGGGGGAGGCGGGGGCGCAGCGGCCGTAGCAGGCGACCGGGTCGGGTGACGGAGGCAGACCCGCCAGCGGCCGGATGTTGCCCAACCCGAGGCGGCAGAGATGGGGCAGCCGCAATGGCCGCAGGCGGGCCAGGTTGCCCAGAGTGTCGCTGCCCGTGTCGCCGTAGGCGGCCGCGTCCGGCGCTTCGCCGATGCCCACGCTGTCGAGGATGATCCAGATGATGCGGCGGAGCACTACCTTCGACTGTAACAGAGGTCGGGGCGCCTCAGTTCCCCCGCTCGACGCTAATTTGGCCGAGGCGATACCAGCCGTCCGGCTGTCGGCCCTCGATGGCCAGCTTGATGGCGGGCTGCCGGCTGATGGGGTCGAGCAGCGCCAGTTCGAGCGCGTACTCGCCGGGCGGTAAGTCCGCGGGCACGAAGACCGCGTCGTCGTAGAGGTTATCGCCCGGCAGCCACTCGCGTATGTCGGCATCGGTGGGCAGCACGGCCTCGCGATCGCCGTTTTTCAGCCGCAGCGCCAGCGGGTAGGCGCGGTAGCAGGGAGCCACGCCCTTGTTCTCCCACCAGGTGGTGAAGTCGAGTTTCCCGTGCGACCGCACCGTGGCCGGGTAGGTGAACTTCCGCAGCACGAAGCGGTAGCCCATCTTCTTGAGCCAGCGGTTCACGGCGGGCTGCCACTCCTCCGGCACCGGGGAGGACTTGCCGTTGAAGGTGGAGATGTGCCACTTGAGCGACTGGTCGATGATGTAGTCCACATCCCAGCCGTTCTGCTTCCAGCGGTTCATGACCCAGCAGGCTTCGAAGCTGACCGGGGCGCGCTGCCAGGCGTCGCGCATACCGAAGTTGATGATGCCCTGGGGGTAGTAATCGAGCATGTGGGACCAGGTGGGGCTGAACCCGCCCATGTCCCCGAGGCAATCGACGCGCCAGCCGACCGCGGCGCGGGAGATGCCGTAGCGGTTGGTCTTCTCGTCGGTGAGGAGCATCATCAGCGGCGTCTTGCGGAAGGTCTCCAGGTAGCAGTCCACCAGGGCTTCGCGCGTGGGCTGGGTGAGATCGGCCGAACCGGCGCCTTCGCCCCAGGCGCCGATGATGGAGATGTCCACGGAATCGAGATCGGGATGGCCGTCGTAGCGGAGGCCGATCTGGCGCACCAGCCCGCCGAAGTATTCGAGATAGCGGGGGTCTTCGGGGTCGGTGCGGACCTTGGTCTTGGCGCGCTCCGGCTCCGGCCCCATCATCTCGCGGTACCAGGCGGGAACGTCGTTGGTAGGACCGTCGCCGTAGGGCATGATGCGGAACATGAGGCGCTGATTCTGTGAGCGGGCGCGGGCCAGGGCGCCGTCGATGAGATCCCAGCGGTACTGCCCGCGCTGCGGCTCGAAGAAGTTCCAGTAGACCCGCAGGTAGTCCACGGAGCTTTCCGGGTGACCTTTGTTTTCCGGGTTGATGGGACCGCCGTTGGCGCGGTGGAAGGTGGTGAACCCGATGCCGGGGTTGACCAGAATATCGTCGATCTCCTGCGGACGAACCGTGACGGTCTGCTGGGCGGAGAGACCGGCCACGAGGGTCAGGGCAAGCAGAGGCAGTCGCATAAAGAACTCCGGCGGAGAAACACATTGAACAACGAATCGGTTGGTATTGCAACGCGCAAAACCTCACCATGCGAACCCGGAGCCCGATTGACGAACGGCGCGGACCGGGTGTAAATTTCCAACCAGAGGTTTGTCACTTCAGGGAGGTTAGACACACATGTCACGATGGATCTGTGTCGTACTGTGCGTAGTCTCGTTGTGTAACATTTCGTACTCACAAACCACGTTTGCGAGTATCACCGGGACAGTCACGGACTCGACGGGCGCGGCGATTCCCAACGCCACCGTCACCGCGACCAACGTCCAAACCAACATCCGCACCGTTACCACTTCGAACGAAGTAGGTAACTACAACATTCCGCAGCTCTTGCAAGGCACCTACACGGTGCGGGCGCAGGCGGCGGGGTTCCGGGAGTTCGTGGCCCAGAACGTGGTGCTGGCTTCGCGCGACATCCGGCGGGTGGACATCACGCTGGAGGTGGGGGCGGTGGAGACGGTGGTGGAGGTCTCCGGGGGCGCCACCCTGATCGAAACCGAAACCGCGCGCATCGGGGACGTGAAAACGGCCGATGTATTGAAGAGCCTGCCCTTGAACACGCGGGGCATCTGGGCGTTCCTGGCGCTTTCGCCCAACGTATTGCAGGCTTCGGGCTCGAGCACCATCCGGTTCGCGGGCAGCCGCGGCAACCAGTCGCAGTGGGCCATCGATGGGACCAGCATGAGCGACGGCGTGGACAACACGCAGATCGGGCCGCTGGCCAACTACATCGAATCGTTCCAGGAAATGAAGATCGATATGTCGAACAACACCGCGGAGTTCGGCACCATCGGGCAGGTGACGCTCATTTCCAAGAGCGGGACGAACGACCTGCACGGGAACCTGTTCGACTATTACTCGACGCCCTGGTTCCGGGCGCGGAACCCGTTCTCACCGGCGCGCCCCAGCGGCGTGGGCCACACCCCCGGGGGCAGCGTGGGCGGACCGGTCTATGTCCCGGGACTGTACGACGGCCGGAACAAGACCTTCTTCTTCTACTCGTTCGAGACCTCGCGCGGCAGCGCGGTCTCCCAGACGCTGAACCCGACGGTGCCGCTGCCGGCGTGGCGGGAAGGGGATTTCTCGGCTCTGTTGCCGGGCACCGCGATCTACGATCCGCTGACCGGGCAGCCGTTCCCGGAGAACCGCATTCCGGCCAATCGCATCAACGCGGTATCGCAAAGGATCCAGGAGCGCTTCTACCCGCTGCCGAACTTCGGCGACCCCAACGTCTTCACCAGCCAGAACTACCGGGAGGAGAAGCTGCGGCCGCGCGACCCCTCCACCTACTGGATCGCGCGCGTCGACCACCGTTTCTCCGACAGGGACTCGATCTACGGGCGGTACACCCGGCACTGGGCCTTCAACCGGACCTATGAGGGCAACCTGCCCACCATCGGGCGGCGCTACCAGCGGCGGGCCAACGAAGCCTCCACCGTCTCCTACACCCATGTCTTCAAGCCGACCCTGATCAACGAGTTCCGCTGGGGCTTCGCGCTGAACAACAACCCCGTGGAAGGTCCCGTCCTGGGGCGCGAACTGGTGGACGAGCTGGGGCTGGTAGGGCTGGCGCCGGATCTGCCCGACATCAGCGGCATCCTCCAGGTGAACTGGACGGGGCTGGGGTTGCAGAGCATTACCCAGCCGAACTACACGCGGCCGGGTTTCCGCAACCATTTGCAGGATCTGCAAAACCACGTGAGCTGGTTCCGGAGCCGGCATAACTTCAAGTTCGGCTTCAACCTGACGCGGGTGGCGTGGGACGACTACAGCGCCAACGCCAGCCTGTTCGGCAACGTGAACTTCTCCAACCGGTTCACCAGCGGGGGCCAGAGCGGGCAGGGGCATCCCTACGCCGATTTCCTGCTGGGCATTCCGACCAGCGCCTCGCGCGCGTTTCCGCCGGTGATGGTGAACCGGAACCGCTGGCAGTACGATTTCTTCGTGGTCGACGATTTCAAGGTGAACAGCCGCCTGACCGTCAACCTGGGGGTGCGCTACGAGCTGCACCTGCCCTGGCGGGAGGACGCCGACCGGGTGGCGCTGTTCGACCTGGCGACGGCGAGCATCGTGATTCCAGACGGGGCGAGTGGGAAGGTGAGCCCCATCTTCCCGCATGCCTACGTGCCGGTGATCGAGGCGAGCCAGGCGGGGCTGCCGAGCCGCACGCTGCTGCGCGCCGATACGAACAACATCGTGCCGCGGGTGGGCATCGCCTACAGGCCGTTCGGGCAGGACACGGTATTCCGGGCGGGCTGGGGCATGTTCTACGACGTGGTGCCGCGGAACCTGAACATGGGCGGGCTGCCGTTCGTGCTGAACGAGCCGTCGTATACGAACCCCACCACCGATCCGGACGTGATTTTCCCGCGGGTGTTCCCGGAGACCGGGTCGGGCGGGCCGTCCACCGTGGGGATTCCCGCGGCGGTGAACCCGGATTTGAAGATCCCTTACAGCATGCAGTACAACTTCACGGTGGAGCATCAGCGGTGGGATACGGGATTCCGGGTGTCCTACATCGGGACGAGCACGCGGCACGGCGACTGGTCCTACAACTACAACTCGCCGGTGCCGGACGAGCGGCTGTACGTGGATAAGCCGCGGCCGTTCCCGCAGTATCCGGGGATCAGCTATTTCACCAACGGCGCCGGACACCAGTATCACGGGATGACGGCGGAGGTGGAGCGCTCCCTGGCACAGGGGCTTTACTTCCAGTCGTCCTGGACGTGGGCGCGGGATATAGGGGACCTGGACCGCGGGCAATCGCCGGAGAATCCCTTCGACCGGAGGCGCGAGCGGGCCGTGATCGCCGATATTCCGACTCACCGGATGACCACCAACTGGCTCTACCAGCTTCCGTTCGGCAGAGGGCGCACGTTCCTCTCGGACGTGAACCGGCTGGCGAACCTGGCGATCGGGGGATGGGAGCTGAGCGGCATCTACAGCATCCACTCGGGGCAGTTTCTGACGCCGCTCTGGACCGGTCCGGACCCGGTGGGGATAGCGCATACCACGAGCCGCACGCCGCAGGTGGTGACGCTGCGGCCGGACCAGATCGGGGATCCGAACCTGTCGAAGGGGCAGCGGTCGGTAAACCGCTGGTTTGACGCTTCGGCGTTCACCGGGCCGCAGCCCGGGCATTTCGGCACCGGGGCGAAGGGCAGCATCAAG
>JAWLGN010000111.1:0-16344 GCA_041685075.1 Bryobacteraceae bacterium | reverse complement strand
GTACGCCGTCGATGCGGGCGCGCACAAAGCCCTGGCGGGCGAGCTTCTCCAGGTCCTTGCGGTACTCGCCCTTGCGGCCTCGCACCACCGGCGCCAGCACCATGATGCGCTCCCCCGGCGTGAGCGCCAGTACGTGTTCGCGAATCTGGCTGGTGGTCTGGCGCGAGATCTCGTTGCCGCACAGGGGGCAGTGCGGGATCCCTATGGAGGAGTAGAGCAGCCGCAGGTAGTCGTAGATCTCGGTAATGGTACCCACCGTGGAGCGCGGGCTACGGCTGGTGGTTTTCTGCTCGATGGAGATGGCCGGGCTGAGACCGTCGATAGAATCCACGTCGGGCCGCTCCATGCGGTCGAGGAACTGGCGGGCGTAGGTGGAGAGTGTTTCCACGTAACGGCGCTGGCCCTCCGCGTAGATGGTGTCGAACGCCAGCGACGACTTGCCGGAACCGCTCAGCCCGGTGACTACCGTGAGGCTGTTCCGCGGGATCTCCACGTCCACGTTGCGGAGGTTGTGTTGGCGCGCGCCATGCACGGTGATGCGGTCCAGCATACGAGTACTTTTCGATGGGGAGGGTCTCCCACTATTGTGGCGCGAGTTGAGGTGGGCGTGCAAACGCGCTATAAAGCTCTTTTGGCGACTTGCTCATGCGGCAGCAAGCTGGTACGGGTGCACCGTACCCTTGCGCAGAAACTCATCTACATGGCGGTGTTCCGCTGCCCGGCGTGCGACAGGACCTCGGAACGGCGGCGGCGCTTCATGTTCTACTTCGCTTCGGAGACGCTTTGCCCTCTGTGCGGCACGCGGCGAATCAGCCGCCTGAGCACGCGCGACCGCATTGACCGCCTCCACCACAACCTGTTCAGCCTGGTGCACCCGCTGCTGAAGGTGCAGCTTTATCATTGCCGGTACTGTCGCATCCAGTTCTACGACCGGCCCCACCGGAACTGCCCCCCGGAGTCGCCGCCTACTCCTCCAGCAGCTTTTCAATCCGGCGGCGTACCGCAACCGCGCGGCTAGGATCCTCTCCCCCGGTGGAGACCGCCACCTGCAGGGGGCCGCGGCGCAGGCGCGAGGGCACCAGGAAATCGCACTCGGCACGCCGGTCGGCCACGTTGACCGGGATGCCGCGCTCGCGGGCGGCTTGGGCGGCGGCGCGGTTTACCTCCCGGTCGTCGGTAGCGGTGAAAGCCAGGAAGGCGCCCTCGAGGTCGGCCGGCTCGAAGCCGCGGCGCAGCAGCGTGACGGGCAGGCGCTCGAACTCCGGCTCCCAGCGCGGGGCCACCACCGTGACACGCGCGCCGGCCTCGACGAGTCCCCTGGTCTTGCGCAACGCCACCTTGCCCGCCCCTACCACGACTACGGGCTTGCCGCGCAGGTCGAGGAAGATGGGGTAGTAGATCATTCCTCCGGCTCCGGCTGCGGGTTGCGCCGGCGGCGGATCTCCTCCAGCCTTTCGGCGATGCGCCTCTCGACGCCGCGGCCGGTGGGATGATACCAGCGCCGCCCGGCCAGCGACGGCGGCAGGCAGGGCATATCGGTGACGGCCTCGTCGAACTCGTGCGCGTGCTTGTAACCCTCCCCGTAGCCCCACTCTTTCATCGAGCGGGTGACGGGGTTGCGCAGGTGCAGCGGAACGGGCTCGGCGGCGGTGCGGCGCACGTCCTCGGCCACGGCGCCCAGGGCGCGGTAGGCGGCATCGCTCTTGGGGGAGGCAGCCAGGTAGATGGCCACCTGCGCCAGCGCCAGGTCGCCTTCCGGGATCCCCAGGAAATGCACCGCCTGCATGGCGGCGATGGACTGCTCGAGCGCGCGCGGGTCGGCCAGGCCGATGTCCTCGATGGCCATGCGCACCAGCCGGCGGGCGATGTAGAGCCGGTCCTCCCCGGCCTCCAGCATGCGCGCCAGCCAGTAGAGCGCGGCGTCGGGATCGCTCGACCGCACGGACTTGTGCAGCGCGGAGATGATGTTGAAGTGCTCCTCGCCGCCCTTGTCGTAGAGCAGCACCTTGCGCTGAACGGCGTCGGCGACGGCCTGCGGGGAGAGCTGGTTGCCGGAAGAAGCGGCCACCGCGGCCTCCAGCGCGTTGTAGGCCGAGCGGGCGTCGCCGTTGGCCCAGGTGGCGATCTCTTCGAGCAACTCCTCGGGCGCTTCGATTTCGCGCTCCCCGAGCCCGCGCTCGCGGTCCTCCAGCGCGCGGCGCAGCAGTCCGGCAATCTCGGGCACGGTGAGCGGCCGCAGCGCGTAGACGCGCGCGCGGGAGAGCAGCGCCGAGATCACCTCGAACGACGGGTTCTCCGTGGTGGCGCCGATGAGGATGATGTCGCCGCGTTCCACGTACGGCAGAAAGGCGTCCTGTTGGGCCTTGTTGAAGCGGTGAATCTCGTCCACGAACAGGATGGTGCGGCGTCCCGTACGGCGGATCCGTTCGGCGCCGGCCATCACCGCCTTGATCTCCTTGATGCCGGAGAGCACGGCGCTGAAGGGAATGAACTCACAGTCGCTGAGCCGCGCGACGAGGCGGGCGAGCGTGGTCTTCCCCACGCCCGGCGGTCCCCACAGAATCAGGGAGCTGAGTTCGCCGCGCTCGAGTTGCCGCCGCAGTGGTTTGCCGGGGCCGAGAATGTGTTCCTGGCCCACGAAGTCCTCCAGCGACTCGGGGCGCATGCGGTCCGCCAGCGGCCGGCCCTTATCGGCCTCCGGCAGGGGCAGTTGATCGTCGAACAGGCTCACGATGCGCGCGACCTCTGGCGGCGCGCCTCATAGAGCAGAATGCCGGCTGCCACCGCGGCGTTGAGCGATTCAACCCCCACGGTGGGGATGAACAGGTCCAGGGCGGCGGAGCGCAACTCCACCCCCACGCCGTGCGCTTCGCTGCCCACGATGAGGGCGCACTTGCGGGTGAGATCCACCTCGTCCAGGCGCCTGGCCGCGCGGCCGGGACGTGCCGGTACGCCGGCCCACACATCGAGCTTGTACTGCTGCAAAGCGGCGCGGGCCAGCGCCCCGTCCACGCCGCTGACCAGCGGAACCCGGAACAGCGATCCGGCCGAGGCGCGCAAAGCCTTGGGATTGAAGGGATTGGCGCTGCCCTTCACGAACAGCACGCCGGTGGCGCCGAAGGCCTCGGCGCTGCGGCAGATGGCGCCGGCGTTGCCCGGGTCCTGCAACCCGTCGAGCACCACCACCAGCGCCGCGCCGCGGAAGAGTTGTTCGATGTTCCACACCGGCGGGCGCACCAGCGCAATCACGCCCTGGCTGGTTTCGGTATCCGAGATGCTCTGGAAGAGACCGTTGGGGAGCACCGCCACCCGCGGCCCCGCCAGGCCGCGGACGTGTCTCTCGACGGCCGAGCGCACCGATTCCGACACCAGCACGGCCTTCACCGGGCAGTCGCTGCGGAGGGCTTCCTCCAGCAGATGAAAGCCTTCGGCGACGCAGTAGCCCTCGCCGGTGAGGGAGCCGCGCGCCACGGCGCGGCGCACCTCCCGGAGCAAGGGATTGGCCGGGCTGGAGATCACTTCGGGCCTGGGCATCTTAGAATGTTAATGGACGGACTTAGTGTACCGCAGATGAAGAAAGCGGTTCTCAACGCGGCCGCGGTGATGCTGTCGCTGCTGGCGATCTACATCGCCTATCTGTCGGTGCGGATCGAGCAGCAATCCCGGCGCGACGAGGCGCGCCAGGCGGACGTCATCCTGGTGCTGGGCGCGGCCGAGTACCACGGGCGGCCGTCGCCGGTGCTGCGCGCGCGGCTGGACCACGCCTTGGAGCTGTACAAGCGCGGGCTGGCGCCTCGCATCATGACCACCGGCGGCGCGGGCGGCGACCCGGTGTACACGGAAGGCGGCGTGGGGCGTTCCTACCTGATCCGGCGCGGCGTGCCCTCGGAAGCTATCATCGTCGAAACCGAGGGCGAGAGCACCGTGCATTCCATCACGGCCGCGGCCGAGATCATGCTGCGCATGGGGCTCCGCTCGGCGGTGGCGGTGAGCGACGGCTATCACATCTTCCGGGTGAAGCGGCTGCTGCAGGCGCGCGGCGTGCGGGTCTACGGCTCGCCCCGTCCGGAAGCCCCCCGCGGCGACAGCGTGCGGGAGCGCTGGAAATACGTGCGGCAGGCCATCGGCTATACGCTGTGGCGCTTCGGGGTGCCGGTGTAGAAATGCCGGGCCGGCCGAGCAACTGCTGGCGCTGGGAGTCGATCCCGGCTGGCCCAGCGCCGCGGAGTTGTGGGACACGCGCCCGCGCGCCTGGCGCGATCGCGAGACATCGTCCATGCCGCTCTGGCGCGCCTCAAGGAATGCGAGACGGCCTTCCTCCACCCCTCGGGTGCGTGTCAGGAGTGTGACGAGGCGCGGGCGTCGCTGCCTGACCGAGCGTAAACCCGTACTGCCTTCCGCGCGTCAGGAGGGTGTCTATGCTCTACACGAAGATCGTTCTTACCGTGATTGCCGCGCTGCTGGCGGTGCTGGCGCTCGATCGGGTTGTCGCCGTGCCGCCCGTAAGGGCCCAAGCGGCCTGGTCCCATCTATACATCGAGCCGGGCACCACCATGCTCCGCAAGCCGGACGGCACGGCACAGTTGGAGGGGAAGGTGGTGATCGATCTCCGGACCGGAGACGTGTATGGTTTTCCGACCCTTTCCAGCGCGCCGTACCCGGTCGATGCTGCCAACACGAAGCCGCCGGTCTCGCAGCCGATGTATCTCGGGCGGTTCGATTTCTCGCAGATTAAGCCGCGGTGACGCCGCCTACCGGTGCTCGGCGGCGGCCAAACGCGCCTCGGCACGCTCCATGGCGGCTAGGGCGAAGGCCGGGTCAACCCCCAGCGCGGGGTTCAGCAGCGCTTGCTGGGCGCGCTCCCGGGCGCGGCGGGCGCGCTCCACGTCGATCTCTTCCGCCCGCTCGGCGATGTCGGCCAGCACGCGCACGTGGTCGTCCTTCACCTCCACGTAGCCCCCGTGGATGGCCAGGTACCAGCGGCGCGAGCCGGCCTTGTAGTGCAGGAAGCCGGTAGCCAGTTGCGCCAGCATGGGCGCGTGGCCGGGCAGAATCCCGACGAAACCGCCGAGCGCCGGGATCTGCACCTCTTCCACCTGCTCTTGCACCAGCAGGCGCTCCGGCGTGGCCACTTCCAGTTGCAGCATCTCCGGCATAACCGTTACACCGCCGCCGCTGCTTTGAGCTGCTCGGCGCGTTCCTGCACGTCCTCGATGGTGCCCTGCATAAGGAATGCCTGCTCGGGCAGATCGTCGTGCTTGCCTTCCACCAGCTCCTTGAAGCCGCGAATGGTGTCCGCCACCTTCACGTACTTGCCGGGCAAGCCCGTGAACTGCTCGGCCACGTGGAAGGGCTGGGAGAGGAAGCGCTGGATCTTGCGCGCCCGCCCCACCGTCAGCTTGTCTTCATCGGACAGCTCGTCGATACCCAGAATGGCGATGATGTCCTGCAGGTCCTTGTACCGCTGCAGAATGGCTTTCACCTGCTGGGCCACGTCGTAGTGCTCCTGCCCGATGACGCGCGGGTCGAGAATGCGGGAAGTCGAAGCCAGCGGATCCACCGCCGGGTAGATGCCCAGCTCGACGATGGCGCGCGAGAGGTTCGTGGTAGCGTCCAGGTGCGCGAAGGCCGTGGCCGGCGCCGGGTCCGTGTAGTCGTCGGCGGGCACGTAGATGGCCTGCACGGAGGTGATGGAGCCCTTCTTGGTGGAAGTGATGCGCTCCTGCAACTCGCCCATTTCGGTGGCCAGGTTGGGTTGGTATCCCACGGCCGAGGGCATGCGGCCCAGCAGCGCCGAGACCTCCGAGCCGGCCTGGGTGAAACGGAAGATGTTATCGATGAACAGCAGCACGTCCTGGCCTTCTTCGTCGCGGAAGTACTCCGCCACGGTCAGGCCCGTGAGACCCACCCGCAGGCGCGCCCCGGGAGGCTCGGTCATCTGCCCGTAGATCAGGGCGCACTTGGACTTGCGCCAGTCCTGGGGATCGATGACGCCGGATTCCTGCATCTCCAGCCACAGGTCGTTTCCCTCGCGCGTGCGCTCGCCCACGCCGGCGAAGACCGAGACACCGCCGTGCCGCGTGGCGATGTTGTTGATGAGTTCCTGGATAATGACGGTCTTGCCCACGCCGGCGCCGCCGAACAGGCCGATTTTGCCGCCGCGCAGGTAGGGCTCGAGCAGGTCGATGACCTTGATCCCGGTCTCGAACATCTCCAACTGGGTGGACTGCTCCTCGAGCGACGGCGCGGGACGGTGAATGGGGTAGCGCAGGGAGGTTTTGACGGGGCCCATCTGGTCCACCGGCTCGCCGATCACGTTGAGCACGCGTCCGAGCGTTTCCTTGCCCACCGGCACCATGACCGGCACCCCCAGGCTGATGGCCTTCATGCCGCGCACCAGTCCCTCGGTGGGCTGGAGCGCCACGGTGCGCACGCGGCCTTCGCCGATGTGCTGCTGCGCCTCGCAGATGATATCGATCGGGTTGGGGACGTCGAACCCCTCGCTGGTAATCCGGATGGCGGTATGCACCAGCGGGATCTGGCCTTCGGGGAACTCGCAGTCCACCGCGGGGCCGGCCACCTGCACGACCTTGCCGATTACTGTCTCTCCGGTATTCGTAGAAGCCATATCAAAACCTCTCTCTCGGCGCGGCGCGCGGCATCACTCCGCCGCCGCGGCTCCGCTGACAACCTCGATGATTTCCGTGGTAATGCTCGCCTGGCGGACGCGGTTCATGTACAGCGTCAGATCTTCGATCATCTCCGCTGCGTTGGAAGTGGCCGCTTCCATGGCGGTCATGCGGGCGGCCTGCTCGGCGGCGGCGCTTTCCAGCAGCGCGCCGTAGATTTCGATCTCCACGTAGCGCGGCAGCAGGGTTTCCAGCATCCGCGCCGGCGGCTGCTCGAAGATGTAGTCCACCGGCCCGGACTGCACCGGAATCTCCACCGGTAGCACGCGCTTGAGCGTGAGCTTCTGAGACATCACGCTCTTGAACTCGTTATAGAGCAGCCACACGGCGTCGATTTCGCCGGCGGCGAAGCGCTCCATGGACTTGCCGGCGATGGCGGCGGCCGCGGCGTAATCGGGGGCGGCGGTCACCCCCAGGTGCTCGCCGGAGATCGTGACACCACGTTGCTTGCGCCAGAAATCGCGCCCCTTGCGGCCCAGCAGCTCCAGTTCCACCGCGGCGGGGCGCTCCGCCAGGAAGCGCTGCGATTCTTTGATCAGGTTCGAGTTGAAGGCGCCGGCCAGGCCCTTATCGGCGGTCAGCAGCAGAAGCTGCACGCGCTGTTCCGGGCGCGAGGCCAGCAGGGGGTGGCCGGCCACGCGCTCGTCCGCCATGGCCACCGCCGCCACGTTGCCCAGCACCGTGCGCAGCAGCGCGGCATACGGGCGGCCGGCGATGACGCGGTCCTGCGCCTTGCGCAGCTTGGCGGCCGAGACCATCTTCATGGCCTTGGTGATCTGCTGGGTGTTCTTTACCGAGCGGATCCGCCGCCGGATATCGATCAGGCTAGGCATGTGCCGTTACCCGGGACTGCTCGGCCACGAATCGCTCCTTGAACTCCTTGATGGCGGCGTGCAGCCGGTTGCGCAACTCGTCGTCCAGCGCCTTCTTCTTGCGGATGTCGGGCAACAGGTCGCGGTGGGCGTTCTCCACGTGGCGGTACAGCTCCTGCTCGAAGCGCCCCACCTGGTCGAGCGGCAGGTCGTCGAGGTAGGCGTTGGTGCCCGCGAAAATAATCAGGATCTGCTTCTCCACCGGCAGCGGCTGGTACTGCCCCTGCTTCAGTACCTCCACCAGGTGGCGGCCGCGGTTGAGCTGCTGGAGCGAAACCTTGTCCAGGTCGCTGCCGAACTGCGCAAACGCCGCCAGCTCGCGGAACTGCGCCATCTCCAGCCGCAGGCTGCCGGCGATCTGGCGCATCGCCTTAATCTGCGCGTTGCCGCCGACGCGGCTCACCGAGATGCCCACGTTGATGGCCGGCCGAACGTTGGAGTTGAACAGGTCCGCCTCCAGGTAGATCTGGCCGTCGGTGATGGAGATGACGTTGGTGGGAATGTAGGCCGAAACGTCGCCGGCCTGGGTTTCGATGAAGGGCAGGGCGGTGAGGGACCCGCCGCCCTTGGCGTCGGAGAGCTTGGCGGCGCGCTCCAGCAGGCGGCTGTGCAGGTAGAAGACGTCGCCCGGGTAGGCCTCGCGCCCCGGCGGGCGCCGCAGCAGCAGGGAGATCTCGCGGTACGCGGCGGCGTGCTTGGAGAGGTCGTCGTAGACGCACAGCGCGTGCCGGCCGGTGTCGCGGAAATACTCCCCGATGGCGCAGCCGGAGTAGGGCGCCAGGTACTGCATGGGGGCGGGGTCGGAAGCCGAGGCGGCCACCACGATGGTGTACTCCATGGCGCCGTGGTCTTCCAGCGTCTTCACCACCTGCGCGATGGTGGAGCGCTTCTGCCCGATCGCCACGTAGATGCAGATCAGGTCGCCGCCCTTCTGGTTGATGATGGTGTCCAGTGCAATGGCGGTCTTGCCGGTCTGGCGATCGCCGATGATCAACTCGCGCTGGCCGCGGCCGATGGGGATCATCGAGTCGATGGCCTTGATGCCGGTCTGCACCGGCTCCTTTACGGGCTGGCGGTCCACCACGCCGGGGGCCAGGCGCTCGATGGCGTTGAAAGTTTCGGTGTGGATGGGGCCTTTGCCGTCGAGCGGCTCGCCGAGGGCGTCCACCACGCGGCCGATCAGGGCGTCGCCCACCGGTACCGACATGATGCGCCCGGTGCGCCGCACCTCGTCGCCTTCCTTCACCTCCGTGTAATCGCCGAGCAGCACGGCGCCCACCTGGTCTTCCTCCAGGTTCATGGCGATGCCGGAGACGCCCTTGGGGAATTCGATGAGCTCCCCGGCCATCACCTTTTCCAGGCCATGAACCCTGGCGATGCCGTCGCCGACCGAGATCACCGACCCGGTTTCGCTGACGTCGATGGCCCTCTCGTAATTCTCGATCTCCTGCCGGAGAATGCTGGTAATCTCATCCGCTCGAATTTGAGCCATATAGCCTCATTCCGCCGCCAGCCGGCGGCCCAGATCGTCCAGCCGGGCCCGCACCGATCCGTCGTACACGGTGGATCCGATGCGCGCTACGGCACCGCCGATCAGTTCGGGATCGACGGCAAAGCGCGGCCGCACCCGCCTGCCGGTGAGCCGCTCGAGCTGCGCCACCAGCGCCGCGCGCTGCGCCTCGGGCATTTCGTTGGCGGAGCGGATCTCCGCCCGGCTGAAGCCCAGCCGTTCATCGACGGCCAGCTCGAAAGTTTCTACGATATCCTCCAGCGCCGGAATGCGCCGGTGGTCGATGAGCACAAAGAGAAAATTGCGGATCACTTGCGAGGTGCCCAGAATATCCGCGATGCGCCCCACCACGGCGCGCTTACGGGCGCCGGGCACCGCCGGGGAGATGAGCGCGCCCTGCAACTCCGGGGAGGCCGCCAGCGCGCCGGCGAAGGCGCGCAGCTCGGCCACGGCCTGCTGCGGCTCCAGCCTCGAGCCGCGCCCGGCGACCACGTCCACCAGCGCATTCGCGTATCGTGAAGCTATCACAGACGATGTCATGGGTGTCCTCGTCTACAGGGGCCGCGAGCCTGAGGGCCGTTCGATTTCCCGCACAAAGGAACCGACCAGCGCGTCCTGAATCTCGGGAGTCATGCGTTCGCGGATTCTGCGTTCCGCCAGTTCAACGGCGAGTTCGGCGGTGTAGCGTTTCAGTTCCAGCCGCGCCTGCTTGCCGGCGCCTTCGATTTCGGCCTCGGCGTGTTCCTGGATCTTGGCCATGTCGGCGGCGAGCTGCCGGCTGAAGCGCTCACTCTCGGCTTGCTGCGCGGCCAGGGCCTCCTCCCGCATGGCTTCAATCTCGGCTTCCAGGTTGGCGAGCCGGGCCTCCACCTCGGCGGTGCGCCGGTCGGCCTCCGCCCGGACCTCCTCGGCCTCCACCATCTGCCTGCGGATGGAACGCGTGCGCTCGCGGAAAAAGGGGCCGCCATACTTCCGGGCCAGCCAGCCGAGACCCGCGGCCAGAACCAGGAAGTTGGCCGTCTTCCATAGGGTGACGCCGGCGTGCGCGTCGTGCCCCCCTTCTTCGGCTGCCGAAACCGGAGCCGCCATCAGCGCGGCGATGAGGACCAGCGCAGCCCAGGCCGCCCGGCGCCTCATGCCGGTCTCCGGCTGAGGACGGATTCCACGATCTGATCGGCCAGGACCCCTGCTTCGGCGGCCAGCGTGCGCCGGGCCTCTTCGACATCCCGGGCGATATCGGCCCGCGCCTTGCGCACGGTTTCGCCCGCGCGGGCGCGGGCCTCCTCCAGGTCGCGGGCGCGTTGCTCCTCCAGGCGGCGATACAACTGCTCCTGCGCGTTATAGACCTCGGCGCGGGCAGCGCGCATGGCCTCCTCGTATTCGGCGGCCTTGGCGTCGGCGCGCTCCAGGCTTTGCCGGGCTTGTTCCTGGGCGCCCTCCGTCGCCGCGTAGCGCTGATCCAGCACGCGCTGCATGGGCTTGAAGAAGACGTACTTCAGATAGAAGTGGAGCGCCAGAACAATGAAGAAGGTGGGCAGGGCTCTCAGCAGTAGTCCGCCCAATGCTGCGAGAGTTGATTCCATTGGACTCAACTTTTGGGGTGAAATGCCTTTGAACCCAACAGCTTAACATTCGCCGTCCGGCCGCGCAACTGCGGATGAGACAAACCCACGGGGTCCGGGCGGCGCCGCGGGCTACGCCGCCCTCTTCAGCTTCTCCGCCAGCGTCGCGGCCGTGTAGGGCTTTTGGATGAACGCGGTGATGGCCTGGCCGCTGAAGCGCCGGAAGGCTTCCTTCTCGCTGTAGCCGCTGGAGACGACCACCTTCACATCGGGACGGATGGCGCGCAGGTGGCGCAGCACTTCATCGCCGCTCATGTCCGGCATGGTCATGTCGAGCAACACCAGGCCGATCCCGGCGGCGCGCGAGGCGAAGAGCCGGATGGCGGAGGCGCCGCCGTCGGCCTCGATCACCTCGAAGCCGTGCTGGCGCAGCGCGGCGGCGGCGGTGTGCCGCACCATCTCCGCATCGTCCACCACCAGGACAGTCCGGGTCTCCGCGGAGACAACGGACGGCGATGGCGGCGGCGGCGCGGCAGCGTCGGCCGGCCTGGAGGCCGCGGGCAGAATCACCCGGAAGGTGCTGCCACGGCCCGGCGCGCTGGTTACGGACAGGGCGCCGCGGTGCCCCCGCACGATGCCGGAGACGGCCGCCAGTCCCAACCCCCGCCCCGTGAACTTGGTGGTGAAGAAAGGATCGAAAATCCTGGAGAGGGTCTCCTGCTCCATGCCGCAACCCGTGTCCTTCACCTCCAGCCAGACGTACTCCCCCGGTTCCAGCGTGTAGGGGGTGGAGTAGCCGGTGCGCAGCGTCTCGTCATCGAAGCAACCTGCGCCGGCGGCCACCGTCACCACGCCGGCATCCTCCCCTATCGCCTCCGCGGCGTTGATCACCAGGTTCATAATGAGCTGCTGCATCTGCCCGGCATCGGCCACCACCGGCGGCAACTTTTCCGCCAGTTTCAGCTCCAACTGCACCTTGCGCGAAATGGAGCTTTGGATCAGCGCGGTGATCTCCCTCACCAGGGAGCCGAGGTCTACCGGCTCGAGCACGAAGCTACCCTTGCCGGAGTAGGCCAGCATCTGGCGGGTGAGTTCCGCGGCGCGTTCGCCGGCGTGGATGACGTTCTCCAGCGCCTTGCAGGCGGGATGGCCCCGGGGGAGCATCTCCTGCGCCATGCCCGCGTAACCCATGATGCCGGTGAGCAGGTTGTTGAAGTCGTGCGCCACGCCGCCGGCCAGCACCCCCAGGCTCTCCAGTTTCTGCGCTTCCCGCATGCTCTGCTCGAGCCGTTTGCGCTCGGCGATGTCGCGCGCGACGACCGATGCCGCGGTTACCCGCCCGGCGGCGTCGCGGATGGGGGAGATGGTCATGGCGGCCGGCACCCGGGTGCCGTCGCGCCGCACGTGCTCGGCTTCGACGTACCTGGCTTCGAAGCCCTCGCGCAGCCGCTCCAGCCTGCCGGAGACCTCCCGGGCGGCCTCCGGCGGCAGCAGCAGGGAGAACGGCTTGCCGATCGCCTCGGCCGCCGTATAGCCGTAGATGCGTTCAGCTCCCAGGTTCCAGGTGAGTATGGTGCCTTCGAGGGAGGTGCTGAAGATGGCATCGTCGGAGGATTCCACGATGGCCGCCAGGTGGCGCGATTGCTCCTCGACGCGCCGGCGCTCGGTGACGTCGCGGAAGTAGATCGACAGGCCGCCATCCGTCGCCGGGTAGGCGCGGACCTCCAGCCATCGCGAGTCGATGGGGGCGGCGTACTCCCCGGCCGTTTGCACGCGTTCGGCCATGGCGCGGCGGAGATCGGCCTCCAGGGTGCTGCCCGCCAGCGAGGGGTAAACCTGCCAGATCTCGCGCCCCAACAGGTTCTCGCCCTTCTTGCCCATCAACGTCTCGGCGGCCTCGTTCGCGAAGGTGTAGCGAAAGCCGGAGTCCAGCGCGATGAAGGCGTCGCTGATGCTTTCCAGAATGGAGGCGGCCTTCTGGTCGGCGGCGCGCACGGCCTGGCGGGCGCGGTCGCGGGCCACCGTCCAGACTGCCAGCAGCACGGCCTCGGCGGCGAATATAGCAAGCTGCGTGGTTTCGTCCGGGGTGAGACGCAGGGAGCCCGGCTCGGTGAAAAACAGCAGGGCCGTGGAGAGGGCGGAGAGGAAGGTTGCCAGCAGTGCCGGTCCCAGGCCTGCGTACCACGCCGCCACGATGGGCGGGGCGATCATGAGAAGGAACGGCGATTCGCTGCCGATGAACGCGTCCAGCCTGAGCTTGACCGCCGCGGCCAGCACCGTCAACACCACCGCCAGCCCATACCCCAGCCAGACACGGCGCCGTGTTGTGGGGGTGTTGAACACGGTCACTTCTATTTTATCGCAAGACAATGGAAGCCAGAGCCGGTTCTGCTATCCTGAGAGTTCCCTGAAATGGCACGCATCTACGCTTTCCAGCCCTATCGCTACAGCGCCAAGGCCGGTCCGCCGGACCGCCTGCTGACCCAGCCCTACGACAAGATCACGCCCGCCATGCGGGAGCGCTACCTGTCGCTCAGCCCTTACAACCTGGTGCGCATCGAGCTGGGCGAGCGGCGCCCCACGGATACCGAGACCGATAACGTCTACACCCGCGCCGCCCGGCACCTTCGCGAATGGATTTCCGAAGGCGCTCTGGAGCGCGAGCCGCGGCCTTCGCTGTTCGCCTATTTCCAGGAGTTCACCGTTCCGGACAGCGGCGAGCGCCTGGTGCGCAAAGGCTTCATCGGGCTGGGCGCGGTGGAGGACTACTCCGCCGGCGTGGTGCACCGCCACGAGCAGACCCTTTCCGGTCCCAAGAAGGACCGGCGGGAACTCCTGCGCCACACTCGCGCGCATTCCGGCCAGATCTTCATGCTCTATCCGGACCCCGCGGGCGAGGTCGATTGCCTGCTGGACGCCGCCGCGGCATCCTCCTCCCCGGTCGCCGAGGCCGCCGACGAGTACGATGTGCTCCACCGTCTTTGGCGCATCGACGATGCCGCCGTCATCGAGCGCATCCGCGGCATCATGGCGGATAAGAAACTGGTGATCGCCGACGGCCACCACCGCTACGAAACCGCGCTGGCTTTCCGCGACGAGAATCCGGGGCACGAGGGCGCTGAGAAGGTCATGATGACGTTCGTCAACATGCACTCGCCGGGGCTCAGGATTCTGGCCACCCACCGGCTGGTGAGCGGGCTGCCGGATTTCGAGATGGCGCGGCTGGTGGAGCGCGCGGCGGGGGATTTTTCCGTCGAGGAGATCGCTTCGCTCGACCGTCTGCGCGCAGCCTGGGCCGCGGCGCCCGGCCGCACCATCATCGGGGCCGCCGCCGGCGCGCGCCTGTGGATGTTCACCTGGCGCGGTCCCGAAGGCGAGTTGGACGTACGGGTGCTCCACGAGCGCCTGCTGGCCGGCGCGCTGGGGATCGGGGAGGACGCCGTGCGGGAGGAGCGCAACCTGCGCTATGTCCGGGGCATCGACGCCGCGGTCGAGGAAGCCCGCACGGGCGCCGCGCAGGTAGCCTTTCTGCTGAAGCCGACCTCCGTAGAGCAGGTGGCGGCCATCTCCTTCGCCGGCGGCGTGATGCCGCAGAAGTCCACCGATTTCTATCCCAAGCTGCTCTCCGGCCTGACGATCTACAGAGTGGACGAGTAAGCTGGGCGCAGCCGGAGAAGTTGGCTGGTCGGCAGAAACCTCAATTTGGAGCACTTCCTGCATTCCCGGAATCGCGGGGAGGCACCTTGCCGATCTGCAGCCCCGGCGCGGCGTGTGCCCGGATCTTGTCGTCCACCCAGCGGAACCGCATTCCAAGGTGCTTCTTCCATTCCTCGATGGCGTTGTCTATGGCGGCGCCCCGCTTTTTCCGCAAAGCGTCGATCGCAGCATCACGTTCCGCGATCGTCAGCCGTCAATCCCTCATCACTGCGGCTCCTTCCCGGCCGTTAGCTTCGAGATCGGCCACCAACCGGTAGGCGATACTCTTAAAGACGGCGTAATCTTCGTCGTTCAAGCCCGTAGCCAGCTGCAGCCTGCGTCTGATCTGCTCCCGGTGCTCCGGCGCCAGTGCCGGATCGTTGCTCCTGCGGTCAAATGTCACGACCCGGTGAGCAAACACCTCGTAGACAACCCGCTCAGGGGCGGTAGTCGGGGTCACGGAGCGCAGCCGGATATGGCGTGGATCATCCGCCGGCGGCTCCCGGCGCGGGACGGCTCGCCGGGACTCGGCGGCTTAATACCCTTCGAGGTCCCGGATCCCCGTCTCCACGGCACTGCGCCAGCGGGAATCGGCCCGGCTCTGCAAGGCCCGGGAGCCGCACAAGCTTTTCGGCTACATCGGGCGGCTTCACCGCTTCGCAGAGGTCCGTTACCGCCGAAATCAACGACACAAGGTCCCGCGGCCAGCCCTCCTCCCCTTCGCCGCGCAGTTCAAGGGCGCCCAGTTTGCCTCCGAACACGCGGGATCGAGCTCGAAGTTGGCGAGTAATTCGTCCTGCCGCAGATAAGGACTCAAGAACAGCAGATACTGTTTCCCTGGAATCAGGTACATCAGGGACGTTGCCATTGAAGGATAGCTGCCGGACGGGATGCGCGGAGGCATATAGATATGAATGGTGTTTGGCGGCGCATCCGCTGTCTGTGAGACGCCCGGCGTGAAATCCTGCTGCTTGCAGATGATCTGCGCCGGTTCAACCGTGTAGACTCCGCCGCCGTTTGCGCACCCTACGTCGAATACAAGAGCCGATCCTTCGCCAGGTGTCACGCAAGTTTTTTCAGCCCCGCGCCTCATTATGGAGTCTACTCCCGTCACCGTCCCCTGGATCACGAAGGCGCTCCGGGCGAGACGTTCGTAGAGCCGATCGTATTCCGCATGGGGCCCCCACATTTGCGCCGCCACGGAAGGCGCCGCCAGGCACATCATGGCGACAATAGCCGAGATACTACCTCTGATAGAAGTAGAGGGGCCGAATGCTATCCGAAACGACATAGGCTTCTCTCTCGGGGTGGGCGATCGCGCCGTGACGAAATGATTATACGCCGCAGTGCAAATTAATAGGAGCGAGTCCGGCCTACTAACTCGTGGCTTGCTTCCGGGGTAAGTCGCCTTAGTTTGCCGAGTGCGCCGCCACAGCTGCCTGTCCCAGCGACAAACCTCCGTCGTTGGGCGGCACCAGCCGGTGGGTGTAGACCCTGAAGCCGTGGCGTTCGAGCAGCGGCCGCGCCAGCCTGAGCAGGGTGGTGTTCTGAAACGTGCCGCCCGAGAGGCATACCGCCGCCACGCCACTGCGTCCCCGTAGCGCAACACAGGTGGCCTCGATCATTCGCGCCAGGGTGTTGTGGAAGCGGGCCGCTATCACACCTGGCGCGACCCCTCCCATCACGTCCGCCGCCACGGCGCGCACCAGCGGGCGCGTGTCGATCTCGTCTCTGCCGGCCGTGAACGGGTAGACGCCCTCTTCGCCCGGAGCGCAGGCGGCCTCCAGCAGCATGGCGGCTTCGCCCTCGTAGCTGCTTTCGCGGCAGATGCCGGTCAGTGCAGAGATGGCGTCGAACAGGCGGCCGCAGCTCGACGTGCGCAGCCCGGGGCGCTCGCACAGGCGCTCGAAGATGGCGCGGCGCGGCTCGGGAATTCCCAGATCGATCCCACGCCAGCCCGGCCCGAAGGCGTCGTAGAGGTACGCGGCCGCCATGCGGGAGGCCTCCCGCGCCGC